>CAYWCJ010000442.1:0-3688 GCA_964456595.1 uncultured Gemmatimonas sp.
CTGCTCGACTGCGCGCCGAGGCGACTTCTTGGGCGGCGGTGCTTTCCGGCAAGGGCGGCTCGTCGTGGCACCAGCAGGTTACCGACTGGCGGCAGGGCAAGCCGGTTGGGTCAGTGAGCTGCGCTGTCGGCGCTCCGACGGCGTGCGGGGTGTTGCAGGCGATGGTGTCGGGGGATGTGCCTGCAATCCTTCGGGTCACGAAAGAAGCGTTGAGTCGAACCACCCCGGAGTACGTCGATACTCTTGCTGGAAAGACCGGGGCGTTCACGATCGAATACAGCGACCCGGTGCTGTACGCCATACTGGGAGCGGCTGACTACTTCATTGCAGGGCGCGTACTCCAGGGGCGTACGGCCCTGGACGGGTTCCGCGCGATTGCGCTCCTTCGCGCAGGGCGACCACGGGACGCGCTCGCGGCGTTTGCGTCGGCCAACGCCGAGGCCCCCACCTTGAGCGTGTTCCTTGGCGAAGCCCAGTTCGCGACGGGCGACCGCGCCGCGGCCGAGCAGTCGTGGAAGCGCGTTTCAGGAATGGCCGCCGTGAACATGCTCGCTGACAGTCGCGCGCTGTTGGCTAACGACGGTGCGCTCGCCATGCGCCAGTACGACGCCGAATCACGCAAGCAGCTGCGTTCGCTGCAGGCACCGGATTCTGCCGGTGCCTATCTCGCCCGCGCGCTTCTCCGAACCAATCATCCAGAGCAGGCACTGCAGGTCCTTCGCGTGGTTCGCCCCCTCAGTCAAACGGCTTCACTCGACCGGGTTCAACCACTCGTTCCCGTTTTGGCCGCGCACGCAACCTATCGCCTCGGATTTATACGTGGCGAACAGTCACGGTACGTCGATGCCCTCACGGAGCTGTTGCCGGTCGCGGCGTTCAGCGGTGCGGCTCCGGTGTATCGGATGCTGCAGCAAGTGTCTGTTCCGGCTGCGAGCACCGGCGATGTGCGCGGGTTCTGAGAATCGAATAACCATTGCCATGTCATACCCTCGTCGCCGCTTACCCATGAAGTCTGCATACCTCGCCGGTGTCTGCCTGCTCAGCGTTCTGCCCACGCTCGGCCGCGCGCAAAGCGGTTCCGAGTTGCAGTATGCCGAGAGCGGCCGACCAGGGCTGCTCAATCCGCACATAAATCCGACCCATACCGGACCGACCGACCGACTGCTCTCGATGATCTATGAACCCCTCTTCAGGTGGAACACGGACAAAGAGGAGTTCGAATCAGTCTTGGCACGGGACATCAAGAAGACGACCCCGCGTTCGACGCAAGCGCAAAACCGCGCTTACATCATCAAGCTCAAGGAAGGCGTACGCTGGCACAACGGACAGGCGTTTACGGCTGCGGACGTTGTGTTTACGTATAATTTCATCAAGAAGTGGGGGCGGGACGAAGACGAAAAGGCAGTGCTCGGCCGCCAAATCGTCACGATCGAGAAGGACGGGGCGACCGAGCTTCAGCTCTATCTGGAACTGAAACCGGCCACATTGGGTGCATTGGATGAACACGAAGCGCTGCAGTGGCGGATCATTCCCGCAAACCGCTTTCAGAACTTTCAGCCGCTCAGGCCTTTCCTTCAAGATGCACCCATTGGTACTGGACCCTACCGCTGGGCCGACACCGACGGCGATTCGCCGAGGCTTGTGGCGAACCCCACTTATCACGATTCCACCAAGGCATCGCTCTCACCCATAATCAGCAAAGAGTATACGGACGCGCCGACCGTCGCGAGCGAACTACTCACTGAAGGCTCACGGCTGGGGCTCGTTGTAGACCTGCCAACGAGCCAGTTCAATGCCATCGAAGCAGAACCGACGAAGGTGATCGTCGAGCGGCTCAGCAGTTACAAGATCCACGAATTGGCCATTCGCCAGTGGGTTGGCGGAACGTCGCCGATGAACAACATCAAGGTTCGTCAGGCGATTGCCATGGCTATCGATCGGGCGAAGCTCCTACGCACCCGCTTTTCGGACAAAGGGAAGCTCATGAGCACCCCCTATGCGCCGAATTCTTCGTACTTCGACGCGACGTTTGAAGGCCTGCCATTCGATCGCGAGAAGGCAACGCAGACAATCAATGACGCGGGCCTTCGCGGATACAAGTTGCGTCTGATCGCCGAGAAGACTCGGTCTATCAATAAGCAGCGGGACGATGACGTGTTGCAGGATTTGCGCGAGCAACTGGAAGCGATCGGGCTGAAGGTAGCCGTCACGCAGCACGAGTCCGGAGAGTTCGAGCGACTCAAGAACGGCGAGCCAAACACCTGGGACGTGGCGCTGGTCACGATAGAACTCGACGCGGTCCAAGACATTTCGAAGTTTTTCCACTCCAAGTCGATCAGGCCTGGCGGGTACAACTTCATGCAGTTCAAGGACGCCGAAGTGGACAATTTGTTCGATCGCGCGAGCGGTGCCCAAGACGACGCCGAGCGTAAGTCGCTGTACGTGAAGGCGGGGCGACTGATTGGCAGCAAGGTGCCGGCGGTGTTCCTCGTCAACGAAGAGCCCGTGTATGCGTACAAGCGACGCTTCCAGATCGACCGCGACGATGTGGATCAGTTCGATTTCTTCACTTACGCCCAGAAGTGGCGACTGCGTCCACGCCGGTGATCGCCACGCGATCCCGGCGGTGCAACCAGCGCGGGTGTTGAATGACCTCTCTTCTGCGAAATGGCTTTCTGACTCTGCTGCTGTCGCTGGCGCTCGTGGTGGCACTCGTGGCGATTCCGGCAGACAACCTAGACCCGTGTGCGGATTCTGTTGCAGCGGCCGCGACCACCCCCACGTGGAGCGTGCGGGTTGATTCGGTTGCCAGGCGCGTTGTGCGTGGTCACTTACCCTGTGCATCACAGCTGACCGGTTCGGATTCGCTCTTCGCTGACCTACCCCACTTGCTGCGCACGAGCGGGGCGCTCGTGCTCACTACGATGTTGCTCGTTATTCTGATCGCCGTTCCGGCCGGGATTGCGGCTGGCCGGGATCGCCACAATGCCTGGGCTCGGTCAGCTGGTAGGCTGATTCAAACACTGTCCAGCCTACCGGTCATCGTGTGGGCAACCGCGATTTTTGCACTGGCGTTTCGGTCCGGGCAGTCGGTCATGACGAATCCATGGGTCACATTCACGGCTGCGGTCGTCACGCTACTGCTCGGCGACCGATTGCTCGGCGATGTCCACGATCGCGTGGCGCGCTCTACCCACGAACTGCTCGCCGAACCGCATATTCGCACCGTCCGGGCGGCCGGCTTCAGCATGCGACGGCATTTAGTGCAAGGGCTCGTGCCTCCAGTAGCAGATGCGATTGCCTCCCGCACGCTCTTGCTCGTGGGCGGAGCCATCGTCGCGGAGCGACTTTACGGAATCAGGGGACTCGGAAGCCTGGTTTTCGATGCCCTCAAGAGTAATCCAATGGAACGGGAAGTGATCGTAGTCAGCACTGTCGCTCTGGTCACGCTTGGCATCATGATGCGAGCAGTTGCCGAGGGGGCCGCAGTGCTGGCAGACGGCCGACGACGCATGTAGCGACGATGACGAAACTGATAATACCCACGGCCTTTAACAAACGGCGCCGTATTCCGGCGCGGATGCTCAGTGGGCTGGTACTCCTCGCCATGCTGATCGCGGCGAACATCGCCGCTTACATTTTCCACCACGAGCGAAGCGACAGCTATCTCTGCCTCGCCCCCTCACAC
>CAYWCJ010000443.1:0-3676 GCA_964456595.1 uncultured Gemmatimonas sp.
TGAACGGCCATCAGAGCGACCTGCGCACGGGCCTGCCGCTGCAGATGATCGAGATCCATGAGCCGATGCGTTTGCTCATCATCGTGGACGCAACGCCCGAAGCGCTGCTCACGGTCGCCGGTCGACAGGCCGAGGTGGCTGAGCTGGTGGTGAATCGCTGGGTGCAGTTGGTGTCGGCGCATCCGGAGACGGGCGCCATGATGGTTTTCGAGGACGGTGGCTTCGTTCCGTACGAGCCGCTTCCGACGCTGCTTCCCGTGGTGGAGAAGTCGCCGGAGTGGCACATGCGCACGCGTGCACACATGAAACCGGCGCTGGTTCGCAGCGCCCTGCCCGAGTCGGTGGTGGGCCCCGGTCACCACGCCGAACCGGCAGTTGTCGGAGTCGTGCGCGCGTGATCGATCTCGTACGCGCTGCACTCGCGCTGGCAATTCTCGCGCCGTTGCTCAGTGTTGCCGCGGTCATCGGGTTGGTGTTGTTGCAGCAGCGCGCGCCCTCCGAACGCGCCGTTTCGCGGCTGGTCGGCACCGGTCTGGTCACGTCGGTGGTGTGCGGACTGATCGTGCTCGCCGGCTACGCGGGTTGGTTTGCCGCACCCATTCGCGGCGACGTGGAGTTCGGTTCGTGGCTTCGCATTGGTGACTTCGTGATTCCGGCCGTGCTGCTGCTGGACGGCATCTCCATCACCATCGCACTGTTCTCCGCGTTTCTCACGGCGCTGGTCGCGCGATTCTCGCGCACCTACCTGCACAAGGAACCGGGCTTCGTCCGTTTCTTCACGCTGCTCGGTGTCTTTGCCACCGGCACGCAGCTGGTGGCACTGGCTGGCGCGCTCGAACTGTTCTTCGCCGGCTGGGAGTTGATCGGCATCTCGTCGGCGTTCTTCATCGGCTTCTTTCACGAGCGCGCCGAGCCTGTGCGCTCATCGATCCGCGCGTTCGCCACCTATCGCGTCTCCGATGCGGGGCTGCTCATCGCGACGGTCACCACCTTCGAGCTGCTTGGCTCCGCCCGCTTCTCGGCGTTCAGCGGCGCGGCCGCGCTTCCTGCCGCGCAGTCCACCGCCATCGCGCTGCTCTTTCTGCTGTCGGCGATGGGCAAGTCGGCGCAACTCCCGTTCTCGGGTTGGCTGCCGCGCGCCATGGAGGGCCCGACGCCATCGAGCGCCCTGTTCTACGGCGCCGTCTCCATTCACGCCGGCCTGTTCCTGCTGCTGCGCGTCTGGCCGGTGCTTGAGGTGTCGATGATTGCGCGCACACTCGGCGTGATCGTTGGGCTTGCCACGGCGGTGTACGCATCGGCGGTGGTGCGCGTGCACACCGATGCCAAGGGCGCACTGGCCCACGCGACGCTCGCGCAGGTGGGATTGATCCTCGCCGAGATCTGCCTGGGATGGACCACACTCGCGCTCATCCATCTCGTTTGTCATGCGTTTCTGCGGCTCGGTCAGTACCTCAAGGCCCCCAATACGATCCACGACAGCCATCGCCTCGGGCATGAGCATCGCGAAATCGGATTGCTCGAGCGGTGGTCGCCCAACCTGGCGTCGCGCGTGTACGCGGCGTCGCTGCATCGACTGCGGCTCGATGATCGCATCGACGCGGTGTTTGCGCCGTTGCTTTCGCTCGCCCGTGGCATCGATCGCGCCGACCGCTGGTTGCGTCGCGTTGGCTCCTTCGATCGGTCGTCCGGATGAACGACATGTTCAACGGGATGACGGACGGCCTGACCTCGTCGCTGTCGGCACCATGGGAGTCGCTGGCCTTCTGCCTGCTGCTGTTGGTCGCACCGGCCATCGCCGTGTCGCAGAAGCGACGGTGGCACCTCCCGAGTCTCATTGTCGGACTGGTCGTCGCACTCTTCGCCTCGAGCGGCACTGTGGCGTACGCGGCGGTCGCCTTCGCCGCGATCTTTCACGCGCTCGATGCGGCGCCGCAGAGTCGTACGGGCGCCGCCACGCTGGCGGCGTCGGCCGTGATCGCACTGGCCGTCGCGGCGGCGCTCTACTTCGACCTGCTCACGCTCGCGTTCGGACTGTCATTGCTGGCCATCGCGTTGCGGGCCGGCGTGATGCCGTTTCATGTGGGCGTGGCCAGTCTCTGCGATCATGCGCCGGTCGTGCAAACGCAGCAGCTGTCGTCCACGATCGCGCTGGTGTTCGTACATCTGCGCTTCGTCGACCATCATGCCGCAGCGATTGCCGCCGGCCCCGCGCTCGTGCGCTACGGCGCCGTGGCCGCATTCACCGCAGCACTCATGACCCTCGTGCAAAAAGATCTGCGCGGATTCTACCGCGGAACCACCGCCATGCACGGCGGCATGCTGCTCGCCGGCATCGGGGCGGCCAGCATCGGCAACTTCGCGGCCGCGCTGCTGGTGGCCGTGACCATGGGGCTCGCGCTCGGTGGACTTGGCATGATGATCACATCGCTCGAAGAACGCGTTGGACGGGTGATGTTCAGTGGCCCCGGCGGACGCGTGAGCGCATTCCCCAAACTCGCCGCCGCGTTCGCACTCTTTGGCGGCGCAGGGATCGCCGTACCCGGCACCGCCGGTTTCGTAGCCGACGATCTGCTGCTGCACACGCTCTGGATGGAAAGTCCGACGGGCACCGTCGCGGTGATTCTTTCGAGCGCGCTGCTGGCGATCGCGACGCTGATCGCGTACTCGCAGACATTCCTTGGCAAGCCCGCCTCGTCGCTTGCACCGGATCTGTATTTGCACGAACGCGTCGTCGCGCTGGTGCTGCTGGTGCTGCTGGTTGTGCTGGGGCTCGCGCCCGGTGTGTTGCTCGAACCGGCGGACGCGTTCCTCTCAGGTCCGCCGACAGGACCGGGCTGACGACGCGAGGCGTTGCTATGTCCCTTCATCGCCCAACCGGCGATCGCTGACGAGATAACCCTGCACGTAGTCCGCCACTGCACTCGTCAGCGGCGTGGGTTCCGCGAGGTGTCCCGTCGCGCGCACCTTGGAGATGTCCGCGCAGGTGAAATACTGGTAGCGATTGCGCATCGCCTCCGGCATCTCGATGAAATCGATCGCCGGCGCACGATGCATCGCGGCGAAGAGCGCAGCGGTAAGTTCGAGCCAGCTGTGCGCGACCCCTGAGCCGACGTTGTACAGTCCGACCGCCAACGTCTGCGACGCCACGTGCAGCGTCGTGTTCACCACGTCCTTGACGTACACGAAGTCGCGCTGCTGCTCACCGTCGGCGTACTCCGGCTTGTAACTCCTGAAGAGCTTCACGCGACCGGTGTCGCGCATTTGCTCGTACGCCTTGTGCACGAGACTCCGCATCTCACCTTTGTGCGCTTCGTTCGGGCCAAAGACGTTGAAGAACTTGAGTCCGGAGATGTGCGTGAACATCCCGTGCGCCATCGCGTACTGATCGAACAGCTGCTTGGAGTAGCCGTAGGCGTTGAGTGGGCGCAAGCGCGATAGCGCGGCGCTGTCCCTCATCATGTCATCCATTCCGGCGGCGCCATCACCATAGGTGGCGGCGGACGACGCATACACGAAGCGCGCGTCGTGCGCGAGCGACCAGTGCGCGAGTCGCTTGGTGTACTCGAAATTGTTGTGCACCAGAAACGTCGAGTCGCGCTCCAGCGTCGACGAGCAAGCCCCCATGTGGAGCACCGTGTCGAAGTGGCCGAGCGTGCCCGACTCGAGTCGGGCA
>CAYWCJ010000444.1:0-3675 GCA_964456595.1 uncultured Gemmatimonas sp.
GGGCCGTCGGGGTGTGTAGACGCCACATGTCGCCGGCGACGCGTCGGGCATGCGCTCCGAGACCGGGGAGCGCCGAGCATACGCGCGACTCGGGCACGGCCCGTCACCGTTTCGTTTCGCGACGGGCTGTTTCGACGCACCGTCCATGTGCCGCCGGCCTAACGATGCGTGCTGCTGACGAGCGGACCCACCACCAGTGTGCTGCTCGGCATCATGCGGTCCGCTCGCAGCAGAAGCCAGCGGTTAGGCACTCCCAGCTAGCATACAATGGAATTCAAGCTTCGTGTTCCTCGGCGTCAGATCGGTGACGGGGCAGTTCGCTACGGCGATACGATGAGCGACTCGGTGCCCGATGCTCTGGGGCCCAAGGCACGGGCACGCGGACATCTTACTCGCGCCGAATTTCTCGCCGTGGCCCATTGGAAGTCACCTCGGTCGCAGCCTCGATGTGCGAGAAACCCCGAGGACTTCATCAAGTCGGTGACCGCAGTCGCGTTGGCGACCACCGATGAGCGGCTGGCGATCGAAGTACTCACGTTGCTCGATGGCGTGAGTTGGCGCGACGGCGATCCTCGGTTTGCTGGGCGGCGTGATCGCACTGCGGCGTGATCGCCGGGTCCGGCGCACCGCACAGCGCATCGCGGTCCGGGTACCGCCACCGCGTGATCCCCCGCGTCGGGGCGCGTCGGTCCGGGTGTCGGACCGACCCAATCGTGGCTCGGCTTCCTAACCTCGCATTGCTGTTGATCGCTCCTTGCACGGCGATATGGTGCTGGAAGCCGCCGCCAGGGCGCGCCGAGCGCGGAAGCCCGTGCCATTGTCTACCGAATCATCGCGCGCAACCCACGTCAACCACGCCGATCATTGATCAGACAAGCGCCGGGCCCGCAGGCCAGTTCCCTGCGGTTGCTGCCTGGTCCGTCGTTGCGCTGCGCCTACGGCACCTTCGTCAATCGCGCGCTCAACGCCCGCAGCTGCGCCCGCGCAACGGCGTCCGACACCTGCGCGTGCGTCGTCGACAAACGCGGCCCGTTGTAGAACGCACCTGCCTGCAACGACGGCGACCCGATCAGCTGCATCACGGCGTCGAGCCCCTCCTGTACTGTCGAACGCGGCGCAGCGCCGGCACTCAGCACCATGTGCGTGTTCATCATCGTCGCCGGATGCACGGCCACCATGGTGATGCCGCGCTGCAGAAACTCTTCGGCCAGCGCGGCCGTCATCGTCACCTGCGCGAGCTTGCTCTGCCCATAGCCGCGGCGGTATGCGCCGGGCCGCTCGAGCATCACGTCGGTGAAGTCGATCGGCGACGCGCTGCGGGAGGAGACGTTGATCACGCGCGACGGTGCGGCCGCCGCCAACGCATCGCGCAACCGGTGCACGAGCACCCATCCGGGCAGATAGTTCACGGCGAAGTGCAACTCGTGCCCGTCGACACTGGTGCGACGCACGCTGTCGCGCATGAGCGAGATGCCGGCATTGTTCACCAGCAGATCGAGCTTCGGGAAACGGCGTGCGATGGTGTCGGCAAAGTCACGCACAGCGTCCAGCGAAGCAAAGTCGGCGGCGAAGAACTGCGCCGATCCGATCCCCTGTCGCCTGATCTCGTCGACCACAGCACGCCCGCGCGCCGCGTTCCGACCATGCACGACGACGTGCGCGCTCGCCGCCGCGGGCGCGCGTGCAATCTCGCGCCCCAGGCCGTCGGTCGAGCCGGTGACGAGCGCGGTCTTGCCCTTGAACGACACGGCCGGCGCCGGCGACTGTGCCGCCGCGATCGGAATGGTGGGCAGCGCGGCGATCATCGCCGAGATCACCGCGAGGCCCAACCGCGCCATCCCGCGCCATTGGCTGCCACGTCGCATTGGTGATCTCTCCGGTTTCATGACGAATGGGCGTCGGCATTCTGCGACATCATGTCCACGAACTCCCCGCCCACCACGCGCTTGCCCACCAACTGCGTGAAAAACGCCCGCGTCGCGCCCGGAGTGTCGTCGTTGGAGTGCAGTCTGTTGATCGAATCGCAGTAGAACGTATTGCAGGTGACGGAGCGCAACCCGCGCGGAATCGTACACCCGATGTCGGATTGAAAGATGCATCCGCCCTGCAGCGTTTCAGCGCCAACCAACGAGCGGTATCGGGCGACGATCGTCGCGTCATCGTGATCGGGCCAGCGCTCGAGATACGACAGCATCGTCCTGCCGGTGATGTACGCCGACTCACCGCCATTGGTGCAGCAGTTGCCTCGACACGCGGTACACGCCGTGACAACAAGTGCCTTCGCCGCTGCATGCTGCGCTTCACTGTGCGCAAGCTGCTGTGCTGACTCTTGCTCTGTCCCACTCGCTGCCGGCGGCGCGCCCTCGTCCAGATCATCGCGACACTCTGCCTTGAAGCCCGCTGCCTGTCGATCGCGTGCGTCCGCCAATTGTGCCAACAGATGTTCGGCTAGCCGTTCACGTCGCACCGAGTCGAGTGGCACCGGTTGCGCATCGTTGCGCGGCAGCACCACCACACGAAAGGAATCGCGCGTCTCGACGGAGAATCCCCGTGTTGCCGCCACCCGATTCCGACGCGCCGTCGCCGAGGCCAACCGGGCGGTCTCCGCCTTTCGCCGCGTCGACACGATGCGCCGCATGTTGATCTCCTGACGACAGGCGGGCGAGTCGCACACACCGGACGCCCACTGTGGCGCGCGCAGCGGTCGTGCGCACCGCTTGCACTTGTGCTGCGACCAGAGCGACTGATAGCGATGCGCGCACACCAGCGATGTGCAGAGAAACGGCCGCTCGCGACTGACGACGCCGATCCGCACGTCGCACATCGCGCAACGAGTCTCGGAAACCATCGATGCGCGAGCCATGGTCTGCTGCACTGCGGTGGCAGCGGTGTTGACAGTTGCGTTCGACCTCACGGGCGGGAGCTCATCGATGGAAGGGTTCATAACGTGCACGTGTAGAGCGCTGTTCGCCGACTGCCGAACGCTGCCGTCGTGCGACCGCTGCGTCAAAGCTCCACCGGACAGCGATGGGGGTCAAGCGTGCTCCGGCCTGGAGAGGGCGATGGAGCCCGCAGATGCAGCACGAACGAGGGGAGAGTAACGTCGGACGGCGCGGGACAGCGTAGATTGGCATACGCGGACGCTGCCGCAGCACCACCACCTCCCGCGCCATTACCGGTGCGCGCACTACTCGACCGGTTGAAGCTGCGGGCGCCGAGCTCACACGTCGGCATGGAACTGTTGCGCCGAGATCTCGATGCGCAGATGCAGATCGCGCAGACGATCGGGCACGAGTACATCACGATCCCATCGCTCGGCCGCAGTGAAAGCTCGCCTTCCACAGTCATTCGGCGGAGTTCGTGGACGTGGGTGGTGGCAAGACGGGCATGGACGTGTTCGTGAGCGAGACGGATCCATTGCTCTTCACGTTCCAGATGGACCTGGGTTTGGCGCGCGTGGCGAGTCAGGATCCGGTCGCGTGGTTCACACGCTATCCGGGCCGCTTCCGCAGGTGGCACGTGAAGGACTTCGAAAGCCTGAGCGGAGCGCAGGCGCGCGAAGCGCAGTCGCTCAGGAATCTCGCGAGTGGAACCCTCACACCGCGGCCAGCGCCGAGTGCTGCGGCTGGTGCATCTGGTGGACGTGCGGGCGGTCCGCCTGCGCTCCGCTCAGGC
>CAYWCJ010000445.1:0-3670 GCA_964456595.1 uncultured Gemmatimonas sp.
CTTCAACACCTACGGCCCGCGCATGCACCCGAATGACGGGCGCGTGGTCTCCAACTTCGTGGTGCAGGCGTTGCGCGGCGATCCGATCACGATTTACGGCAGCGGCGAACAGTCACGCAGCTTCTGTTACGTGGACGACCTCATCGAGGCCTTCGTGCGGCTTATGAAGACGACGCCGGACTTCACCGGTCCCGTCAATCTTGGCAATCCGGGGGAGTTCACGATGATGGAGTTGGCGCAGCTGGTGCTCGAGCTGACCGACTCGAAATCGGAGCTCGTCTTCCGCCCGCTCCCCATCGACGATCCGCGTCAGCGTCGCCCGGACATCACGCTCGCCAAGCAGGCGCTGGATTGGGAGCCCAAGGTGGCGCTGCGCGATGGCCTGACCGAAACGATTCGCTACTTCCGGCACCTGCTGGCGCGCTAGCGTCGGCGCGGCGGCGTCTTGTGCGCGCGCGGTTCGCGCGAGACCCGACCGGCGCTCAGCCGCGCGGGTGAATCCGGTCGACGAGGGTGCGCAGCGCAGCGAGTTCGAAGGGCTTCTGCAGCACATGTGGATGGGTGGCCAGCACACTCCTCGGCGGTGCGCCCGTGACCGCGTCACCAGTCGAAAAGATCATGCGCTCGACGAGCGACGGACGCTCGTCGCGCAGGATGGCGTACAGCGCTTCGCCCGAGAGGCGGGGCAGGTGCAGATCGCACACGACGAGATCGATGCGCGCCGTGTCATCGTGGTCGGCGGCGCTGCGCAGCATCGCCAGACCGTCTTCTCCGTCCTGGGCCTCGAGCACGCCCCAGCCCTGACGCGTGAACCACCGCTGCAGTGCGAAGCGAATGCCCGGTTCGTCGTCAATGATGAGAACACGTGGCACGAGAACTCCTGGAAGACAACGCGGGCGCCTGCGACATGCAGACGCCCGCGTTCAATTAACACCGTCCGGGACGAATCGCCCGATTGACGTCAGGCAGCGCCCCAGAAACCGGCCAACGCGTGGCCGTCGGGTGATTCGCGCAGCTTCTCGAAGGCCCGCTCGCGGATCTGACGGATCCGTTCGCGTGTGACTCCCATGAGGGCGCCGATGCGCTCGAGCGTCATCGCTTCTGCGCCTTCATCGAGTCCGTAGTACAGATACAGAATCTTGCGTTCGCGCGGTGTGAGGTACTTCCGGAAGACGCGATCGATGAATTCACGCATCAGACGGAAGTCCGTGCCTTCCTCGATGTCCGTGTTGGTCTCGCCGGCGAAGCGCTCGCCGAGCGTGGAGGCTTCACGATCCTGTCGATCGATGGGCGCGTCCAGCGACACTTCGGTGCACGAGATCTGTCGGGCCGAGCGCACCTGTTCCAGCGGTTCGGCGAGACATTTGGAGATCTCCTCATCGGTGGGCTCACGATTGAGCACCTGATTGAGGATCATCTCCGCCCGCGCCATGCGAATGAGCTGCGAGTTCTGGTTGAGCGGGATGCGCACACTGCGTGTCTGCTCGGCCAGCGCCTTGAGCACCGCCTGACGCACCCACCATACGGCGTACGAAATGAACTTGACGCCCTGGTCCGGATCGAACTTGCGTACCGCCTTGAGCAGCCCTTCGTTGCCGATGGCGACGAGTTCGCTCAGGTCGAGTCCGTGCCCTTGATACTTCTTCACGTACGAGATGACGAACCTGAGATTCGCCGTCACGAGCCGTTCGGCCGCTGATTCGTCACCCTTCTGTGCGAGCCGAGCCAGACGACGCTCTTCGGCGACGTCGGTGATCAGCGGCAGCTTCTGGATGTCGTGCAGGTACTGATCGAACGCGGTGGAGGGGGAGGAGCGAAAGAACCCGCGGGTGGAGCGGGTTTCGGATCTGCTGGCGGTCGCTGACTGCATACACGCCCTCGCCTATGTGGAACCGGGGGATCGATCGGTTGTCCGACCGATCTGGTGGGTAGGAGCGCCACGATAATGGCGGGATGGTGAGCGGTCAACGGAAATTTTTGGTTCCGCGTGGATGAGTTTTTTTGTGATCTCTTCGCTCCGAACAGTTGCCGAACAGGGCCGAACAGCGCTGTGGTGTAGGCGCTTCAGTGTGGGACCGGCGCAACTGTTTCGAGGCCTCCCGATTGAGGATTCTCACGGTAACATTCTGCTAAAGCATTGAGAGTGAACACTTTACATGCTTTTGCGAGCCCGGCCGCAATGGGACTTCGAATTGCGAGTAAGGTTGGGCATAGCAGGACGACACGATTCCTCAGACACAGAGCGTATTCATATGACCAGTCTGCTTCGCCGGTTCAGCGCGATTGCCGCCACCGTGCTTCTGGCCGCCACCCCGCAAATCGCCTCCGCCCAGTCGTGGACCTGGTGGAGTTCGGCCGACGCCAGCGGCGTCTACGGCAACATCGGAAGCACCAACGTCACCTTCCTCGGCAGCTACGCCGACTACGAGAACTCGGCCACCGCGCCGATCGACTATTGGCAACCGAACGGCGCATACACGCAGGGTGGCTTGATCGGACCGACGAATCCGGGGCTCATCCGCTTCCGCAACAACGGCGGTTTTGGCACCATCACCTTCTCGGCGCCGGTGCTCAACCCGTACGTCGCGTTTAACAGCGTCGGTCAGGGCGGGCTGCCGGTGACGTACGATTTCCTCGGCTCCGCGTTCACCGTGCTCTCGAACAACAACGCTGGTGGCGCCTATTGGGGCGCGGGCTCGTACAGCAGCACGGGCACGGTGCTCACCGGCAATGAGTTCAGCGGCGTGGCGCAGTTCAGCGGCGTCTACAACTCGCTCTCGTTCCGCACGAGCGCCGAGAATTGGCATGGCATCACCGTCGGAGTCGGCAACACGAACGTCGTGCCCGAGCCGTCCACCTACGCGCTGATGGCGGTCGGCATGGCTGGCATCGCTGCATTCGCTCGCCGTCGCAGGCAGGCGCGCTGAGTTCGGCGCTGCTTCCATGCGGTGTTGCATGAATACGGGGCGTCTCTCAGGCAGAGACGCCCCGCGTTTTTGTCACCCGATCACGGCAAGCAGATCGTCGTCCGCCACCGGAACTGACCAGCGTCCGCTGGCCGGTTCCATCTCGCCAACGGTGCGCGGCAACGCGTAGCGCACATGACCGCCGCGGTTCTTCTTGTCGCCTCTGCTTGCGGCGAGCAACGCGTGCGGAGACACACCCGTCGGTATGGCCACCGGAAGTCCGGCGCGCACGAGCGCATCGGTCACCGCAGCGGCCAGCCCCGCGGGCGCGACGCCCAACCGCTCGGCGAGCCGTGATTCCACCACCATGCCGATGGCCACCGCCTCGCCGTGCAGGATGCGATAGGCAAGCACGCGTTCGATGGCGTGGGCGACGGTGTGTCCGAAATTGAGCGTCTGCCGCAGGCCGTCCTCGCGCACGTCGTCGGCCACCACAGCCGCCTTGATGCGGACACTGCCGGCGATCAGCGACGCCAGCGCATCGGCCGCCGCGCCACGTTCGGCGATATCCGGGAGTGCGCGCAGAATCTCGTCGAAGTACGAGGCATCGGCGATGACGCCGTGCTTGATCATCTCGGCGAGTCCGCTGCGCAGATCCGGTGCAGGGAGCGTGGCAAGAAACGCGGGATCCATGATCACCGCGCTCGGATTGTGAAAGGCGCCCACGAGATTCTTGCCGAACGCCGTATCGACCGCCGTCTTGT
>CAYWCJ010000446.1:0-3656 GCA_964456595.1 uncultured Gemmatimonas sp.
GGCAAGGGCTTCGCGGTCGTGGCGAACGAAGTGAAGGAACTCGCACGGCAGACCGCGAAGGCGACGGAAGAAATCGGCAGCAAGATTGCCGGTGTGCAGGCCGAGACCGCGTCGGCGGTGACGGCGATTCGTGAGATAGCGGGCGTGATCAACAAGATCAACGAGATCTCGACCACGATTGCCGGTGCGGTTGAAGAGCAGAACGCGGCGACGAGCGAGATCTCGCGCAACGTGGGTGAAGCGGCGCGCGGCACGGCCGAAGTCAGCTCGAGCATCTCCATGGTGACGCAGGTTGCCGCGGAAGGCGGTCGCACCGCCGAGAACATTCGGTCGGCCGCTGGTCAGCTTTCAGTCGAGTCGGAGCGTTTGAACGGAGCCGTCTCCAGTTTCCTCAGCAAGCTGCGGAAGTTCTGAGCCATGGATACGTCGACTGGGAGTGCGAAGAAGCGTATTCTGGTCATCGACGACTCGTCGGCGATCCGCAAGGCAATCCGGCGTATCCTCGAGCAGCTGGGATACGCCGTGTGGGAAGCGGAGGACGGTGCGAAGGCCATCGCGATGCTGAACAGCGAGGGCGCCTTCGATGCGATTCTCTGCGACATCGATATGCCGGTGATGGATGGACTCAGCTTTCTCGGCGCGGTGCCGTTGCAAGCACCGAATCAGTCGGCGCCGATCATCATGTGCACGACACATACATCGTTCGACAAGATCCAGACCGCACTGACACTCGGTGCGACTGAGTACATCATGAAGCCGTTCGATGCGGGTATCATCAGTTCCAAGCTCGAAGCCTGCGGCGTGCAATGAAGCCGGCTGACGCCATTCGTGTGCTGATCGTTGACGACAGTGCCGTCATTCGCGGCGCGCTCGGCAGGATCGTGGACGCGGAGCCGGATCTGCGTGTCGTGACGACCGCGCCGAACGGAAAGGTCGCGTTGGATGCGTTGCGTCACGCACCGGTCGACGTCGTGTTGCTCGACATCGAGATGCCGGAGATGGACGGGTTGACGGCGTTGCCGAGGATCCTGGCGTTGTATCCGCAGACGCGCGTCATCATGGCGAGCAGCTTGACGCTTCGCGGTGCTGAGGTGACGATGCAGGCACTCGCGCTTGGTGCGGCCGACTACATCACCAAACCTGCGGCGCGGAGTGGTGCGGCCACGCTGGCGGCGGTGGCGTCGGAGATTGCGTCGAAAGTGCGCGCCATCGGGCGAGCGGCGCGAGGGAATGCACCCAGTGCACGTCTGATGACCGCGGTGCCTGCCCGCACGGAGTTACTTGCTGCGCGCACCGCCGATGCGCCACCGCGCGTGTTGGCGATTGCATCGAGCACCGGTGGTCCGAACGCGTTGGCGACGTTGCTGTCGTCGCTGCCCAAAGACTTTCCGCTACCCATTCTCATCACGCAGCACATGCCTGCGGTGTTCACCGCCATGCTGGCCCAACGGCTCGAACGCGATACCGGCCGACCGTGCGCTGAAGCACGCGATGGCGAGTCCATTCGCAATAATTGCACTTACGTCGCTCCGGGGGAGTTTCACATGTTGGTGCAGACGCATGAAGGAAAGCCGATCGTTCGCCTGACGCAGACGGAACCGGAGAACTATTGCCGTCCGGCGGCGGATCCGATGTTGCGGTCCATTGCGGCGGTGTACGGTGCATCGACGCTGGCGGTCGTACTCACCGGGATGGGTGAGGACGGGATGCGCGGATGCAAAGACGTGCATCAGCGGGGCGGACGCATCTTCGCGCAGGACGAGGCGAGCAGTGTGGTGTGGGGGATGCCTGGTGCGGTCGTGAATGCTGGGTTGGCAACAGCGGTCGTTCCTCTCAACGGGTTGGCGGAGTCGATCATGGCGTGTTGCGCAGGAGCGGTCGCATGATCACGCCCGAGGAGTACACGTTTCTGAGCGATCTGCTCAAGAAGCACAGTGGCCTTTCGCTGGGCCCCGGCAAGGAGTATCTGCTCGAGAGTCGGTTGCCGCCGGTTGCGGTGACGTTTGGCCATGCAGATATCGCGGCACTCTTTGCGGCGCTGCGTCGTGGTGCACCGGAGGCGGTCGTGAAGCTCGTGTGCGATGCGATGACGACGAACGAGACGCTCTTCTTTCGCGACAGTAAACCGTTCGTGTCGCTGGAGAAGGAGATTCTGCCGGCCGCGGCGGCGCGCGCGCGATCGCTTGGACGTCCGGTGCGCATCTGGTGCGCCGCGAGTTCAACCGGCCAGGAACCCTACTCCATCGCGATGATCGTGGCGCAGTTGGAATCGCAGCTTGCAGGCACCAAGGTGGAGATCACGGCCACCGATTTCTCCGCGCAGGCGCTCGCACGTGCCAAGGCTGGCGTGTACAACCAGTTCGAAGTGCAACGCGGTCTGCCGGTGCAGCTGATGATGAAATACTTCCGGCCGGTCGCCGATGGCTTCGAGCTGATTCCCGAGATCCGCTCACGCGTGACGTATCAGGCGATCAATCTTCTCAATCCGTTTCCGGCGTACTGGCAGTTCGATGTGATCTTCTGTCGCAATGTGCTGATCTACTTCGATGTGCCGACCAAGAAAGACGTGATCGATCGCATGGCAAAGTTGCTCGATCGGGGCGGGAGTCTCTTTCTCGGTGGCACCGAAAGCACACTCGGTGTGACGGACAGCGTGGTGCGTGTCCCGAATCATCCGGCCGGTGTGTTCTGCAAGCAGACCGATCTCGCACTGCACACCGCGACGAAGGCAGCATAGCGTCGCGGTGTGTTTCGGTGCGCTGCTATTCGAGCCACACCTCGATCTGCCGATGCTCCTCGTTGAGCGAAAAGATCGGATGCGGGAATAGCTCGTCCGCCTGATTGAGATCGTGCATCATCGCGTCCAGTGGTATGTCCTCGGCGCGGATCTTGGCCACGACATCGGCGGGAATGAGCTCGATGAGCCACTTCGCGCTGCGCGCCGGCAGCGCCACTCGCACGCGCTCTTCGCCGTCGCGCACGACGCGCACCATCAGATGCTTTGCCGGTTTCGACGGGTCCGCGGCGGATCGACTACCGGCGCCGAAGAAATTCCGGACCCACGTGTAGGGACACTTCGACATTGGGCGCGCACCAGGTGGGAGGGATCGTACGAGATCTCACTGGCGGCGTCGCCGGTCCTCACTGGAGTATCGGCTGCATGAAGACGAACGAGGAGTCGATAGGCGCGGTGACTACTTCACCCCGAGATTCTTCTTCAGGAACGCGATCGTTTTGGGCCACCCATCCTTCGCGGCGGCGAGATTGGCCGCCTGTTCCGTCTGCATGTCCTCTGCGGTACGCGGCGTCGGCGGCGGACCACCGACGCGACCCTGCGGCTGCGTGATGGGATCGTTCTGCGCACGCAGGAAGCCGTGGATGGCGCCCTCGTAGTTGGTGCCTGAGTACTCTTTCTTCATCGACGTCATGATGGAGTCGATGGCGGGCATCGCGGCACCGATGCGCGCGTCCTTGGAGCCGCTGAGCAACATCACCGGCACCTTGATCCTGGCGAGTGAATCAGCGCTTACGGTAGCGGGAACAGCAGCGGTTGTCGCCGTCGCGGGCGTGCCAGCCGCCATGTACGGCGCGCCGTAGAAGGGAACGGCCGCCGAGAAGCCCTTCACGCCGCCGTTGACGGCATGGCCGAATGACGC
>CAYWCJ010000447.1:0-3654 GCA_964456595.1 uncultured Gemmatimonas sp.
GACGTTGGCGCCTCGTTGGTTGCGGATCCGGTCGCACCGCCGCCCGTCATCATCAAGTACGCAGCGGCAGCGACGACAACAGCCCCCACACCACCGATCATGACGCCCTTCGCCGGTCCTTTCGACGGTGCCTTGGCCGGTGCCGCCGCAGCGTTCGCGCCACCGGCGACGGCCCGCCCCCTGGCCACCGTGGCCGGACCATTCGCCGCGGCCAGCGCAGCGGCGTTCGACGCAGGAGCCGGGGCGGCCGCTGCGGCGCCTCCCGAACCACTGTGCGCGACCTGCGCCGTGATCGCCGGCGACGAGAGCGGCGTCGCACCCGACACAGATGCACTCGACAGCGGCGTCCGCGTGCGCAGCACCGACGTCCCGATCCACGCCTCGGTCGCCGCAACCACGGCGTCCGCGAAGTCCAGCGCCGAAGCGCTCCGCGCATCCGGTTCGCGCGCCAGCGCATGGTCGAACGCGTCCTGCAGCGCGACGGGCCAACTCACCTCCGGCATCGCGTCCGCCAGCGTGCGGGGATCGCTGACGATGCGCGCGGTCAGGCTGCGCTCGGGCGTGGTCGAGTCGAAGGGCAGCAGTCCCGTGAACATCTGATACCCCACCAGCGCCAGCGCATACACGTCGCTGCGGGCATCCAGCGGCTCGCCGAACACTTGCTCCGGACTCATGAACTCCGGGGTGCCGATCACCGACCCCGCCTGCGTCAGTTGCGTGCGCGGTGCCGACGTACCGTCGACCACCTTGGCGATGCCGAAGTCCACCACCTTCGCGCGATCGATGCCCGCGTCGTCGGTGATGACCATGATGTTTTCCGGCTTCAGGTCGCGGTGCACAATGCTCATCCGATGCGCCGCGTCGAGTCCCTCAGCGACCTGGAAGATCAGGTTGGCGGCCCGGGCAGGCGACAACCGCGTCTGCTCCTCGAGAATGTTGCGCAACGTCGTGCCCGGCACGAATTCCATCGCCAAATACACGAGTCCGTTGCTCGTTTCACCGAAATCGAAGACCCGCGCCACGCGATCATGCTCGATGCGGGCGGCGTTGGCGGCCTCGCGATTGAAGCGCGCCACCGCCGCTGAATCCTGTACCATGCTCGGATGCAGCACCTTGATCGCCGCCTGCTGAGGCAACCGCACATGTCCGGCAAGGTAGACGCGTCCCATCCCGCCCTCGCCCAGCAGCTTGCTGATGAGGTAGCGATCAGCAATCACACTACCGATGAGGTCCGTATCGGATTCGTCCGCGCGCAGCGTTGTGCCGTCCGTCGGGCAAAATGCATTGCTGTCCGGATACGTCGTTCCACAAATCGGGCAGGTCTTTGGCATACGAGAGTGAGCGGTTCCTATTGACGCCGTGGCGCGAGAGGCACGACGTTTGTATGGCAGTTTAGACGATCCCACCTTGAGAGGTGTCTGCATGTCCATGTTCCATACGGGCCGGCGCTGGCCCGCAGTCCTGCTCGCTGCCAGCATTGCGGTTGCTGCGCATCCTTTGGCCGCGCAATCGCCCGCGGCCGCCGATACACGACCCACCATCGCTGTGCTGTATTTCACCAACAGCGCGCTTGTCGATATGGCATCCTACGCGCCCCTGAGCAAAGGCATGGCGGAGATGCTCATCACCGAAATCGCGCAGAACAGTGGCGTGCGCGTCGTCGAACGTGATCGCCTGCAGTCGCTGCTGGAAGAGCAGAATCTGCAGAACAGCGATCGGGTGGACAAGGCGACGGCCGTGAAGCTTGGCAAGACACTCGGCGCGCGTCACATGTTGATGGGAAGCTTCGTGATTGATCCGAGCAAGACGATGCGCATCGATGTGCGCGCGGTGAACACCGAAACCTCCGCCATCGAGTACACCGAATCTGTCTCGGGCAAGTCGGACAAGCTGCTCGAGCTGGTGATTCAGCTCGGCGCCAAGGTCAACGCCGGACTCAAGCTGCCGGCGCTCAAGGTCGCCAGCTCCACCATCCCTGCATCGAAGAGCCCGAACCAGTTCAAGGCGTTGATGGCACTGAGTCAGGCGATGGAAGCGGAAGACAAGAAAAATCCGGTGGAAGCCGCGAAGCTGTATAAGAGTGCCGTTGCACTCAACCCGGACTTCCAGCCAGCCAAGACGCGTCTCGCGTCGTTGGAGAAGGGCAGCCGCTGACAACGTTCGCTGGTGCAGGAGAAACGCGCGTGTCGATCAGGTGATCGGCAGGCGCGTTTTCGTTTGGTTCAACGTGTGGTGTGGCGATTGGTGCAACTGAACGCGTGGACTTCCGGATTCCCTCACGCGTCTGCCGCGCCTCAGCGACTCGAACGAATTGCGCCAGTGGTGCTGAACCGCGCTGAAGCCGCGCGAGCCGTCGACATGGTGACCGAACAGCCGGGATGGCCGCTCGCTGCTGAGGCGCAATCACCGGTGAATCCAGCGAAACTCGAACCGCTGATGGGGATCCCGAGCAGCAACGTCGTGGAGCCGATCTCGACCAGGCGCGTGCAGGTGACCGAACCCTGACCGACGGCCAGCGTGCATGCCGCCAGACCACCCACGGTCACCACGCCGCCACCCGTTCCCGTCAGCGTCAGCACCAGTGGCACCTGGCGCTGCGTGAACGCGGCCGTGACGGCACGCGAATCCGTCATGTCGACCGAGCATGACGACGCGCCCACGCAGTCTCCACGCAAACCATCGATCGACGAGTCGAACGACGGCGTGGACACGATCGACGCCTTCGTTCCATATGCGATCGCGCGCACACACATGGCGCTCGACTGGCCGGCGGTCAGCGAGCAGGCGGTCGAGCCGTTCACCGTCACGCTCCCACCCCCGCTTCCCTCGAGCGTCAGCGCGAGCGGCAGCATCTTGATGTCGAACGAGCCATCAATCGTTGCTGCCGCGGTCGGCATCAGTGTACACGACGTCGCCGTGGAGCACGAACCGCCGAATCCGCCAAAGACCGATTCGATTGTGGGGTTGGCGAGGAAAACGAGCGTGTCGCCGTAATCCACCGGACGAGTGCACGTGGACGATCCCTGCGCCGGTACGAGCGAACAGATCGACGCACCGTCTGCGGTAATCGAGCCACCGCCAAGTCCCGTCAGATTGACGGTGAGCTGCACTTGGCGCCGGGTGTAGCTCGCATTGACCGTGCGCGCGTTGCTCGCGACGAGCGTGCAGTTCGACTTGCCGGTGCAATCACCGGTGAATCCGTCGAAGATCGAACTCGCGGCCGCTGCGCCCGTCACGGAAAGCGTGGCACCCGCGTCGACGATCCGCGAACAGGTGACGGCCTTCTGTCCAAGCGGCAGCGCACAGGCGACGGACCCGTCGATCGATACCGTGCCGGCACCTGTACCGCTGAGCGCGATCGTGAGCGGCACCTGGCGACGCTTGAAGGACGCGGTAATCGTCGACGCGGTTGTGGGCGTCAGCGAACAGCTAGTACCACCTCCGCTGCAATCGCCACCGAACACCTCGAACGTCGACTCAACCGTTGGATTGCCGACCAAGGTGACTGTTGCCCCGTAGTCGATCATCCTCGAGCAGGTGGACTGCCGCTGCGCCAGCGCGAGTGTGCACAGCACGCTGCCGCCCGCCGTGACCGTGCCCGCGCCCGTTCCCGTCAGCAGCGTCGTGAACTGCACCTGACGACGCGTGTACGTC
>CAYWCJ010000448.1:0-3653 GCA_964456595.1 uncultured Gemmatimonas sp.
GCAGGAATCGCTGACCTCCGTGGTGCGCCTGCGCGCCAGTAGTTGCGTCAGCTGCGCACGAAAGGCACCCGCGTCGGAGACCTGATGCTGTTCGGCGCGCAGGCGCACCACGGAGGTCAGCGATTCCTGCAGGGCGGACGCGAGCCGACCGTACACGGCGGGAGGAGAGCCGGAGGTCGGAGTCAGAGTGGCTGGGGGACTCACGTGATCTCGCAAGGTGGAAGTCAGAAAATGGACCCATTTGTGCGCGACGACGGCTTCAACCACGAACGGCAACCACCAAGTGTCGAGCTTCGGGTTCGGGCTTGGAGTTTAGAGTGTTCATTCTCGAAGTTCACCGATTGTACTTCCCACCCGACACTTGGTGGTTGACGAACCTGCACCTACTGTGGAACCAATACCGCCGCCTCGACAAACACACCCGGAATCGCGTCCGGTAGGTACACCCCGATCTCGCGCGACTCCGCGAGCGCAATCGCGCACGGACCTGCCAGTGTGAGCTCGAAGTACGTCATGTCCGGCTTGGGTGCGAGTGCGGCAGGCGGCGACGGGATGTGTTCGGTGGGCAGCCCCGGAAATGCGCGCGCCACCAGCTTCATCACGACTTCGCCGGTGCAGGTTTTGCTGAGGCGTTGCATGCGATCGATCAGATCGGCGATCGAGAGGTCTGCCCGCACGGCGAGAAACCAGCGTGCGCCGGGTTCGAAGCAACGGGGGTCGCCGATGGCGGCCACGTGCAGCACATCGGTCGTGCGTTGCAGCGGGACGATATACGCGCGTGAGGAGATGACGACGTCGAGATGCGCGCGCAGCTGTCGCTCCAGAGTGTCGAAGCACGTCGTCAGGTCGAGATGATCGTACGCGGGGAGGTCGCGCGCGTGCGCCGACATGGAGAAGGTGCACAGCGCGCCAGCCAATCGGGCCAGTTCCAGGTAGAGTCGCTCGGGGTGTGCCCGTCGGGCCAGCAGCAGGTGACGCAGCGGCGCATCGGCCGACCGCACCGCATGCAGCAACCAGCGCGTGGCGAGCTCGTTGCCGGCGTATGCGGCACCGCCGCCGGTGACCATCGACGGCGCGCTGGTGATCGATGCCGCGAGCGCGCTTCCCTTCGCTTCGAGCATGGCGATGGTGCGACGCAGCAGATCGAGCAGACGTTCGCTGGCGCCGAGTTGGAGTGTCGGCGGGACGTAGTCGGCGTCGAGCTGAAACTGGCCACGTCCGTCGCGGACGACGCGGGCGATGGGGAGTGAGACCAGCGCGTCGGAGAGTTCGTGATCGAGGAGCAATTGCAGGTTGTGTGCGGCGAAACGCACCACCAGCGGATCGGCGCCCGTAACCTCGTCGATCAGCACATCTTCACGTATGCGAAAGCGCACCGGCGCCGCATCGCCGAATGACAGCGCACTCTCGTCGCGCAGGTTGCTGCTGTCGGTTTGCCAGTCGGGCAGCGCGAGGTGGACCAGATGCGCGTCGCGCGTGGGGGAAAAGCGGTCGGCGAGTGCGGCGACGGGCGGCGAAGCGTCGGCATCCGGCAAATGAAACACGGTGCCGTCGGGGAGCACTCCGCGCGCGTGCACGAGGGAGAACGTGCCGTTGCGCAGCGCGTCCGCATCGATGGAGATGGCGGAGAGCCCGAACGAGAACGGGAAGAGCAATTCCAGCGTCCGCGTCGCCTGATACTCCTGATAGCGTCGTTGCGCCTGGAAGTGTTGCGGCGTGAGGTGCATGCCGTCTTCCCACACGACCCGTCGTGACGGTTGCGCGCTCAGTCGCATGTCACGAGGGTGAATGCGAGATCGGTCTGACGATGCGAGTTCATGCGGGAGGGAGCGTCGGATGCCGTGGGATGATGCCGTTGGATCGCGAAGCAGCATGCGTGTGTCGTGCGACGAGTCCCGTGCCACGATCCTCGCATAGCGGACCCCGCATTGCGGACCCCGCATTGCGCGCGACAGGGAGCGCGTGAACAATTGAAGCATACATCTGCGTTCCGGTTGTCGCGTCGTTCCGGCGCTGGCCGCGCGCCTCACCCACCGATCAGGGATCATGAGCGACGATTTCAGCGCCCGCTACCGTGTGCTCAAGTGCGTTGCGGTGGACGACGGCATCCGCACACACAACGCACAGGATGTCGCGACCGGACGCGTCGTCATGGTGCACGTAGCCGACTCCGCCGGTCCCGACGATGTGGATCGGTTGCGCGCGCAGATCGCGCGGCTCGCCGACGCGGACAAGAATAGCGTTCTCGAGACGGCCACGCTGCCATCGGGATTTGCCATCGTCACCGAGTTCCTGCCGGGGATCACATCGTTTCCCGAATGGCTCGCCGCGCGTGCCCGCCCCGTACCCAGCCCACCGGTGGAGCTGCCGACACCCACCCTGACCGCGTGCCCTTTTCCGCCGTCCGAGCCGGCGCCCACGCAAGTGACGCCCGCGCCATCAACACCGCCACCGGTTGCACCGGCGGTGGCGAGTTGGCTTCCGCCGGCGAGCGCTCCGGCGCCGACTCCCGCGCCGGGCGCATTCACGCAGATATTTGGTACATCATCGACCGGTACGGTGACTCCGATCCACGTTCCACCGATGCCGGCTGCGTCACCCGCTCCCGCACCGGCCTCTCCACCACTGGCATCGCCGTCGGTATCAGCGCCGTCGTCACCGGCGGCGCACGATGCCCCCGGTCAATTCACGCGTCTGTTCGGCTCGGGCGGCGCGGCTCCGAGCGCGTCTTCGGTGGTGCCGCCTTCACCCGTCGCGCCGCCAGGCTGGTCGTCGCTGACGTCCTCACCACCGCCGTCCGCACCGCCACTTGCAGCGCCGGCCGCACGCGCGCCGGCGCCGCCTGCCGCGCCGTGGAACGCCCCGAACTGGAATGCGCCGAGTGCGGCCCCGTCGAGCGCAGCTCCGTCGAGTGCGGCTCCGTCGCATTCGGTGAATGCGAACGCGCCCGCCGCACCGATGTCACCCTTCGCGTCGAACAGTCCGCTCTTCGGGGCTTCGAGTCCGCCGCCGGCCAGTCGACCAACTCCCGCACTGCCACCCGCAGCAGGTAGCGGAGTGAGTGGCGGATCGCCGCTCTTTCCGGACGTGCTGCCGCCTCCGGTGTTCAAGACGGGTGTGGATGCGCCGCTCTCAGGACTGGGGAGCGGACGCGACGTACGCGCGGCAGCGGGGCCGAGTGATTTCACCCGCATCATCGGGCGCGCGGCCGCGGCACCACCGCCCGTGCCGTCACCGGCAGAACCGCCAAAACCAGGTGTCGCCACGTCCGGGCAGGGCGGCCGCAGGTTGCCGACGGGGCTGATCATCGCGATGAACGCGATCGTGCTGATCGCCATCGTCCTCGTGCTGCTGCTGATGCGACGTTCGGCGTTGCCACCTGCGCCGGCGTCGCCCTCGGTGCCATCACCAACCGCGCCGCCTCCTGCTCCCGCTGCGGCGCCTGGGGGAAGTGCTCCCACGGGCAGTGCTTCCGCGGGAAATACTCCCGCGCAGACGCCGCCGCCCGACAACTGAACGGGCGCCCACAGCGCCGGACCGGCCTACCCGAGAATCGCAGCAGCGCGGCTGCCGGGCTGCTTGGCTGCCGGGCTGACGGGCTGCCGGTCTGCCGGGCTGCCGGGTGGTCTGCGCGCGTGTCAGCGCAGTACGAT
>CAYWCJ010000449.1:0-3653 GCA_964456595.1 uncultured Gemmatimonas sp.
GTGCACGCTCAACAGCACCGCAGCCGACGCATCGCCGACAGCAATCTCTTCGAGTGCAAGCAGGTAGCTGCGCTCGTCGAGTCCGAGGCCATCGTACTCCTCGGGAATGAGCATGCCGAAAAAGCCCAGCTCCGCGAGCTGCGACACCATGCTGCGATCGAAGTGCGACTCGCGATCGCGACGACCCGCGTTTGGCGCCAGCTCGCGCTGCGCAAACGATCGTGCGAGCTGTTGGATTTGGTGCTGTGTATCGGTTAGCGG
This sequence comes from uncultured Gemmatimonas sp., assembly GCA_964456595.1. Lineage (GTDB taxonomy): Bacteria > Gemmatimonadota > Gemmatimonadetes > Gemmatimonadales > Gemmatimonadaceae > Gemmatimonas. Next base: position 262 of record CAYWCJ010000449.1, read on the forward strand.
TAGGAGCGGCATGTTCTCGTGAGAGTCGGGCTAATACGCGTAGAAGCCGCGGCCGCTCTTGCGACCATACCAACCGGCGGCGACGTACTTTCGCAGCAGCGGGCACGGACGGTACTTCGGGTCTCCGTGACCGGCGTGCAGCACTTCAAGAATGGCGAGACAGGTATCGAGTCCGATGAAATCGGCCAGCGTGAGTGGCCCCATCGGATGGTTCATGCCGAGCTTCATCACCGTGTCGATCGCTTCCGGTGTGCCCACGCCTTCCATCACGCAATAGATCGCCTCGTTGATCATCGGCATGAGGATGCGATTGGCGACGAAGCCGGGAAAGTCGTTCACTTCGACCGGCACCTTGCCGAGTGCCGTTGCCGCGGTCATCACGTGTGATGTCGTTGCGTCGCTGGTGGCGAGTCCGCGGATCACTTCCACGAGCTGCATCACCGGCACCGGGTTCATGAAGTGCATGCCGATGACGAGTTCCGGACGCTTGGTGCGCGCCGCGATCTCGGTGATCGAGATGGAGCTGGTGTTACTGGCGAGAATCGCGCCCGGAGGTGCAATGCGATCGAGATCCTCGAAGATGCGGAACTTGAGATCGGTGCGTTCGGTCGCAGCCTCGACAATGAAGGATGCATTCGCTGCGGCATCGAGCGATGTCGCCGTGGACACCCGCGCGAGTGCGGCGGACGCAACGTCGGAGGTGATCGCACTCTTCTTCACCTGACGATCGAGATTTCTGGCGATCGTTTCGCGGGCGCGGGCGAGTGCATCCGCGCTCACATCGATCATCGTCACCTCATGGCCGCCGGCGACGAACACGTGTGCGATGCCGTTTCCCATCTGCCCTGCACCGATCACGGCGACGCGTTCGCGCGTACTGGTGATGGTTGCTGAGTTGGTTGCTGGGTTGGTTGCTGCGTCCGTCATCAAGTCAGCTCCGAGTCGCTGCGGCAACGTCTGATGCGCTGCGCGTGCCACGGGTTCGAGTCCAGAGATATTCGTTGCGATGCGGCCACTCGAGCCAGAGCAACGCACTCACCATGATCAGCGCCGCGATCGCGCCGCCTTCGGGTCCCCATACGCCACCGGTCAGCCAATCCGGTCCGTTCAGCACGCCGCGGTAGCCCGGCGTGGCCAACGCCAGTCCACTCACGGGAACGTGCAATACCGCCGCCATAATCCAGTTCCACGCGAGATGTGCACCCCAGGCCGCCGGCAGACTGTCCAGTCGCTCACGAATGAGTCCGAGACAGAACCCCGCCAGGAGGACGAGCACGGCGGTTCGCACGCCTGCACCAGGATTCAGGAAATGCACCGCACTGAAGGCGACACTCGTGCTCCAGCGCGCCATACGCGCCCCGCCCGCATCGGCCGCAACGTGCCAGAGATAGCCGCGAAAGATCAGCTCTTCCCAGAGCGCTGCAGGGGCAAGCATGAACAACAGTCGGAGCGCGGTGGCACTCCAGGCGCGGGTCAGCGACTCGCTGCCATCGAGCAGTGGTGCGGCCTCGATGCGAAATGCGCCGACGATCCACAACAGCGCAGCTGTCGCACCAATCGCTCCGGCGCCAAGCGCAAGTCCTCGCAGGATCGCCCGCGGCGACCACGCGCCGTGCCCGAGCGCAACGGACTCCCACTCGTCGTCGTCTACGGTACGCAGCGTGAACGCCACCGCGGCGAGCACGGCCGCCAGCATCGTCCACGGATATCCCGGCAGCGGCTCGCCAGCAATGGCCGACGCATACTCGAATATCGGGGCGATGAACGACTCGGCGATCCCCTGCGCGAGGAACAGACAAGCGGCAAAGGTCAGCAGTCGCCACGGCGCGCGCAACTGTCCGGGTGCCCCGTACAACCACCGTGGCGAGTCCGCGAGTACGGTCGCGCCCCGCCCCGGCCGATGTCGCACTACGCGACCCGCTCGACAGAAAGCGCGACGGCGTCCCCACCACCCAGACACAACGTCGCAAGTCCGCGCTGCGCTTGCCGATCGGCCATCGCATGCAGCAGCGTGATGAGCACGCGCGTTCCGCTCGCACCGATCGGATGACCAAGCGCGATCGCGCCACCATGCACGTTGACACGTTCGAAGTCCCAGCCGAGTCCGATGCCATCGGCCAGCGCCTGCGACGCGAACGCTTCGTTCGCTTCGATGAGATCGAAGTCGTTGATCGTCGTGCCGGTGCGCTGCATGAGGTTCTTCACGGCCGTGATCGGTGCGAAAAACAGGTCCTGCGGGTTGCCGGCGCCGGTCGCGTAACCGGTGATGCGTCCGAGAATGGTGAGGCCATGCTCGCGCGCATACGCTTCCGAGGTCACCACGACCGCAGCACCGCCATCGTTCAGCGACGAGGCGTTGCCGGCCGTGACCGAGAGCTTCGATGCATCGCTTCCCTGGTCGGGAAAGGCGGGGCGCAACTTCGATAGCGAATCGACCGTGGTGTCGGCACGCGGTCCTTCGTCGGCGCTGATGATGGTGGGTCCTTTACGGCCGGGGATTTCCACCGGCACAATCTCGGCGTCGAACTTTCCAGCGGCCTGCGCGGCGATGGCCTTGCGATGCGAGGCCGCCGCAAACTCATCCTGCTGTTCGCGCGTGACCGTCGCCTTGCTCGCGGTATACTCACCGTGGCTACCCATGTGCACGTTGCACGTCGCGCACCACAATCCATCCTTGATCATGCCGTCGACCATCGTCTGATCGCCAATCTTCACACCGCCGCGCATGCCGTACACGTAGTGCGGCGCGTTGGACATCGACTCCTGACCGCCGGCGATGATCACCTGCGCGTCGCCAGCCTTGATCGACTGCGCGGCGAGCATCACAGCCTTGAGACCGGACCCGCACACTTTGTTGATCGTCACCGCAGAGACAGTCGCCGGAATACCAGCCTTGAGCATCGCCTGACGTCCGGGCGCCTGCCCTGTGCCAGCCTGCAGCACGTGGCCCATGATGACTTCGTTGACATGCTCGGCGGACACACCGGAGCGTTGCAGTGCAGCGCGAATTGCTATGGCGCCGAGTTCAGGCGCAGCGAGAGGGGCGAGCCCTCCGAGATACCGGCCGATCGGCGTGCGTGCAGCACCGACGATGACGGGTTGGCGGGAAAGGTCTGTCATGGGAGAAACCTAATTGACAGGGGGCGCGACGCTCAAAGGTCTTCGGCACAACTGGCCTGACTCACCCCGGCGAACGCCCATCATCGCGACATATTTTGTGACGGCGCACGCGCGGCGGGGGCGGACCGTCGGTCCCGGGACAATCCGTTGCCAGCGATGTTGCAGCACAACACCGTCACGAAGATGAAGGCGCCGGGAAATACGCCCAGCCACGGTTCGGAGCTCATCGTGGACTGCGCTTGATAAAGCATGTTCCCCCAGCTCGCCGTCGG
>CAYWCJ010000450.1:0-3650 GCA_964456595.1 uncultured Gemmatimonas sp.
GTGGCGTACAATCCGCTCTCACGCTTCTGCGGATTGTACGCCACCAGGTCGGAGACCAGCGCGCGCGCCAGCCGCCGCGCCCGCGAGCCCGGATCGGCGTTCAGGAACGGGTTGATCGAGCGCTTGCCACCGGCGGGCGTGGTTGACGTCGGCGTCGATGTCAGCGTTGGCGCGGGGTTCGGCAACGCGGTTGGGTACGGAATCGGCACCGGCGTTGGCGACGCCGCACGGACAGTCTGCGGTCCGGCAGGCAGTGCAGCACCGCTGGACGACGTAGCTCCAGGCGCCGAACCCGCCGTCGGCCGCAGACTGCCCGCGTGCCTGTCGGTCGGCAGTCGCGCCGGCGCCGGAGGTGTCATCAACGTTGGTGGCACCGGCGTAAACACCGGAGAACGCACCGGCATCTGCGCGGCCATCGGGGCCACCGACGGGGGCGCGGCAACACCAATCCCGACGGGCGTCGGGGCGAATGGGCGCGACGCGGCACCGCGCGCCTGTACGGCCGTCGCGGGTGTCGCCGTCGCGGGTGTCGCCGTCGGCGACGATCCGAACGACGCCGTAACCGCGCGCGACGATGACGGCGTCACTGACACGGGCAACGTACCGCCGGTGATCGCAATGACGCCTCCACACACCGAGCAACGCGCTCGTACGCCTGTCGCCGGCACCTTCGCCGGATCGACTCGGAAGACGGACCGACAGTCAGGACAGGAGACGGTCACAGGCCCATGCCTCCGCTGCGTCGGACACTTGGATCGACAAGCGACTCGCTCGCTGCGACCTCGACCGGCGTGGCCTCCTCGCGCCGTCGGTCCAGCGTCCACAGCGAGCCAGGCAACGTCTTCGCGTAACTCTTCATCTCCGTAGCCAATTCGCTCACCTCGGCCGCTCGCGCAAAGCGGCGGCGCTGGTTCGTGACGACGCCAATGGAAAGCGTCATGAGCGGAACACGATGCAACTGTCCGCGGCGATCCTTGCCAAGGAAATATCCCACGCGGCGATCCTGCTCGGAATACTGCAGCGAAATCAGTTCGTCGAAGACGCGAATGATTTCGTCGCATACGCGCGGCATCGCGGCCACCGGCACGGCGTACAGGAAGTCGTCGCCACCGATGTGCCCCACAAAGCCATCCTCACCACACAAGCCCTTCACCACGTCATGCAGGATGCGCGCGAGCAGACGAATGACGCGATCACCGTTGTGGTAGCCGTAGCGATCGTTGAACTCCTTGAAGTGATCGAGATCCGCGTAGCACGCCGCAAACCGTTCGCCCGAGGCGACTCGGCGTGCCAGCTCGAACTCGATCTCGCGAGTGCCCGGTAAGCGCGTCGACGGATGCACGTCCACGTCGCGATCACTGCGGCGCAACACCGCCGCCAGTCGTGCCTGCGCTTCGTCAACGTCCACGTCCACGCGCAACACTTCATCCGCGCCACACGCGAACGCTTCGGCAAATCGCTCCGGCGGGACAACGACCACGACGGGAATGATCGCCGTATATGAATCGCGTTTGAGCCGTCGACAGGTCGCAAGCGCATCGGCCTGCCAACCCTCGGCGCCGCGCGCGTCGATCACGATCGCGCGTGGACGTGCGCGCAACGCCATCGCGACGACGCCGCCGCACGCACCGATCGGCGATGGCAACAAGCGCGCACTGGTACACCAGGCATCCAGCCACGACGGCGCCGCCTGACCGGTGGTCAGGATCAACACCGTTTGCTCCGATACCATCCCGTCTGCCATTTCGAATACGGTTGCTGGTCCCCGACCGTGTCACCAATCCGGCCGACGGCGGCGTGACAGAAGACGCGAAGAACTCCTCCAGCAGACGACGATCTACGCCCGCCTCTCGGCACGATGTGTCGCGCATCACAGTGCCGGCACACTCGTGTACGTGAACTAACGCGCCACCAGACGGAACTGCGTCCGGATCATCCGCTTGCCGTCGGCCAAATCCCCGACGGTTTGTACATCAGTCGTTACCCCGTCAAGCCGCAATCCGGCCACGCCGGCCCCACCGAAGCGTCGAATCCGAACACTCACGTACGCGTCGACCAGGCTGGCCAAATGGTTTGCCCCGATGAGTCCAATCACGTTGTTGACACGCTGAGCGCTTCGGTTCGCCGACGTGATCGTCTGCCGATAGACATCCTGCTGCAGCGAGGCATCGCGCCAGCTCCATCGATACTCGTCCGTCACGGCTTCACGAATGTACGCATTGAGGGCTCGCGTGTACTCGATGCTCCCGAGCGCTGGTGTGACGTCCGGGTTGGCCCAAAACGTCTCACGGGCCAGCAGCCATCGCGAGCCGTTGTACGTCGACTCGTCAGTTTCGGGGTCTACTACACCGCCCGGCACAAGATCGTAGGAGCCGCTCGCCGCAAACTTCTCGAGATGCTCGTAGTAGCTCCACGGTCCGATCGGCCGACTGCCGCCAAACGACGCTCGCGCGATATCCGACGCGAGCGTACGGAAACGCTCACGATCCCGCCGTTCATCCCGTCGCGCGGCCAGCGCCTGCACAACCAGAAAACCCTCCGCAACCGCATAGGCAACGCTCCGCTGCTGCTTCAGGAGAAACTGCCCGGTTCCCGGAACGAGCGCCGACGCCGCAGGCGCCCACCACGGCGCTCGCAACGACGGTTCTGGAGCAACGGACGGCGCGGCCACCGTCCGCTTGCGGGTGATTCCGGCGTCGGCGACGCTCCGTCTCGTGAGGGCGGTCAGCCGCACCACCTGTGCGTCGATAGCACACGCAGGAAGCGCGAGGGACACCCCCGAGGCCGCAAGAACCGCCACCCGTCGCATGGACGTCGCCGCACTCATCAGAAACGCACCCGCAGCGACACATAGGTTGGCGTTTCGCCCAACTGCGACGACAGCGCGTCAAATCGACGTGAGAGATCGATGCTGAAATTCCCGCGCTCGATCCCGAACCCCAGCGACGGTCCCTTCGCTTCTCCTGGCTGCATCTTGTAACCGCCGCGCAGGAAGGCCATGTCGCGATAGCCGAGGGCCACGCCTAAACCGATCGCTTGACCGCCGAGGGCCGACGAACCAAGCACGTCCGAGATGACATCGGCGCTCACATCGAGCGTCGCGCCAGACGCGTTCAGCGACGTGACCGGAATGCGTCCCTTCACGCCGACCTGCATCACTTTCGGGAGCGGATCTGCTTGATCCTTGTCCTTTACCTGCAGCGCCGGACCGAGATTGCGCAGCGACGCGCCGATGGTGAATGGAATACTCGCGGCAACGCGATACTGCGCGCCCACATCGAGCGCCTGCGTGTTACCCGAAATGGTGGGTGTGTTGCCACAAGTACCGCTGCATTGGAAACGCAGCATCACGAATTTGTATGAGAGTCCGGCACTGAATCGCGAGCCAACGGGCGTCGCATACGACAGCGCGAACATGTAATTGCGGTTCGTGATCCTGCCCACGCTGATGTCGCCGCCATCGGGAGGTGTCGCATCCTGATCGCCGTAGTTCACGATGTACGCTGCGGCGGCAAGCGTGCCGATGACCCGCGACGGAACCGCATACGCGACCATATCACTCGTCGCAAACGTCGTCTGCGAGTGATGGAGAGCGAGTTCCTTCTTGGTGAGTCGCGCCATGGACGCCGGGTTCCACCAGATACCTTCCG
>CAYWCJ010000451.1:0-3645 GCA_964456595.1 uncultured Gemmatimonas sp.
TCATCGATCGCATTCCCAACCTGCACACCGTCGGGCGCAACGGCATGCACAAGTGCAACAACGCCGACCACTCGATGTACACGTCGATGCTGACGCTCGAAAACATGCTTGGCGAGGCGGAGCACGATGTGTGGGCCGTCAACACCGACTTCGAGTATCACGAGGAGCAGCGCGTGGACCCCAACGAGAAGTCCGACGCCGGAGTCGCGGTCGCGTGAGCACCGCCACCGGAGCGCCCCGGTCCGATAGCGCCACGCCGACGCTCAGCGTCATCGTGCCCGCCTATCGCTGCGCGGCCACACTCCGGGAAGTGATCGCCGGTCTCGAAGCGTCCTCGCTGCCGCGTGGACACTGGGAGCTCATCATTGTCGACGACAGCAGTCGCGATGAGACGCCCGACGTCGCACGCGCGCACGCCGATCACGTGCTTGTCACACCCAACGGCCCGCGCGGTCCCGCGTTCGCGCGCAATCTTGGTTCGACCGTGGCGCGTGGTGATGTGCTGGTCTTCGTCGACGCCGATGTGGTCGTTGCGCCGGACACGCTGGCGCAATTCGCCACGCTGTTCGCCTCGCGCGCCGACACCGCGGCGGCCTTCGGAGCGTACGACCTTTCGCCGCGCGATCCCGGACTCGTCTCGCAGTACCGCAACCTGCTGCACCATTACGTGCATTCCCAGAATCCCGGTGATGCCACGACGTTCTGGGCGGGATGCGGTGCCGTGCGCCGTGAGGTGTTTGCGGATGTGGGTGGGTTCGATGCCGCGCGCTATCCGCGACCGCAGATCGAAGACATCGAGCTCGGCTATCGCATCGTGGCCACCGGTGGGCGCATCCTGCTCGCGCCGGAAATCCAGGGGAAGCATCTCAAGCGCTGGTCGTTCACCAACATGCTCAGGACCGACCTGCGTGAGCGTGCGATTCCGTGGATGCGGCTGCTGCTCGAGCGAAAGGACATCGCCAGCGACGGCCCGCTCAACCTGCGCGTGCTGGAGAAGGTGCTCACCGGGCTTGCGGGGGCTTCGGTACTGTTTCTCGTCGCCATGCTCGTGACCGGCGACCTGCGCTGGCTCTTCGCCATGCTCGGTGCATTCGTCATCATTGTGGCTGGCAACGCTTCGCTTCTGCTTTGGTTCGTACGCGTCCGCGGCCCGCTCTTCACGGCGGGTGTGATTCCGCTGCGCCTGCTTTTCTATTTCACGAGTGGGTTTGGTGCCGCCTGGGCCATCATCACCCACCGCTCGCAGTCAAGTCACGCCGCGCGTCCCGCACTCGGGGAGGGAACCGATCATGCCGCTGCCTGACCACAACACGCCAACACGTTTCACGCCGGCCGTTGAACGGCAGGTGGCGCTGGTCTTCGCGCCGCTGGACAAGCGGGCACTGGGCATGGCTCTCGGGGTCGCCTTGGCCATGCTCGTACTGCTCATCACCGTGATTGGCGAAGTACTTGATCCAGGTGAGAAGTTTCCGCTCTATCTCATCGGACAGTTTTTTTTCGGTTACGACCGCACGCTCCTCGGCGCGATCATCGGCGCCTTCTGGGCTTTCGTCACCGGCTTCTGCTGGGGATGGTTCCTGGCCTTCGCCCGCAACTTTGTCGTAGCCGTCTGGCTCATGATCATGCGCGTGCGCGATGACGTGGCGTCGTCCCGTGTCTTTCTCGACCACATCTGAGGACCTGCAATCATGTCTGCTCCCAACCACCCGATGATGCGGTCCACCGACAAGCTGCCGCCGGAAGCACTTGTCGGCATCGCACGGCTGCATGCGCGCGCGTGGGGCGTCGCGACAGGCTTGCTGTTCGCCCTTGGCCTCTTCAGCGCTACCATTGTGCTGGTGCTGCGCGGCGGCCAGAGCGTCGGCGAGCATCTCGGGCTGCTCTCGGTATTTTTCCCGGGCTATTCGGTCACCATCGGTGGCGCCTTCATCGGCTTCGTCTATGCGTTCGTGGTTGGCTACGCGCTCGGCCGAATGATCGGCACCGTGTACAACATGTTCGCGCGACCATAAGCACGACGCCCGCGCGATGCGCACCGTTCTCCGCGTAACGAGCGGCCTCGCGTCGCGCGTCAGGTGACGACCTACTCCGCCGCACTCATCGCGTCACTCGAACTCATCGTTGGCGCGCGATGGGTGAAGCGCCGCACCACCGAGCTCGTCCCCTACGATTCCGACGGGCTGCCGGGCTATCGTGCGCAGCCGGCGCTCGCTGTCTTTCCCGGCACACGTGACGAAGTCGTACGTGTGGTGCGCGCACTCGCGGCAGCGGGCGTGTCGTTCGTGCCGCGCGGTGCGGGCACGGGTCTCTCCGGCGGCTCGCTGGCCGAGGGTATCGTGGTACTGGGACTCAATCGACTCACGCGCATCATGGAGATCGACGCCGAGAATCGCGTCGCCTACGTGGAGCCTGGTGTCGTCAATGCGAAGCTGTCGCGCGCCGTCGCGCCGTACCGGTTGCAGTACGCGCCGGATCCATCCAGCCAGACCGTGTGTACGATCGGCGGCAACGTGGCAGAGAACGCGGGCGGTCCGCACTGTCTCAAGTACGGAGTGACGCTCAATCATGTCGTCGCCCTCGACATCGTGCTGCCCAACGGCGAGACGATGCGACTGGGAGATCCGCACGGCGAAACCGACGGCTACGACCTGCTCGGCGTCTTCATCGGATCGGAAGGGTGCTTTGGTGTCGCCACCGGTGTCTGGATTCGTCTCGTGCCGCTGCCGCAATCGGTGCGTACCATCCTCGCCGATTTTCCGAGTGTGGACAGCGCCGCGCGCGCGGTTTCGCGCATCGTTGCCACCGGCATCGTTCCGGCCGCGCTCGAAATGATGGACAACCCCACCATCCGCGCGGTTGAAGCATCCATCTACGCCGCGGGCTATCCCATCGACGCGGCCGCGATCCTGTTGTGCGAAGTGGATGGCCTCACCGCCGGGTTGGGTGAAGACGTGGCGACGATCGAAGCGTGTTGTCGTGCGAGTGGTGCGCGCGACGTGCGAATCGCCACCACCGATGAAGAGCGCACGCGACTCTGGCAGGGGCGCAAGAAGGCGTTCGGTGCCATGGGTCGCATCGCGCCGTCGCTCGTGGTGCAGGACGCCGTCGTTCCTCGGACGCGGCTGCCGGAAATCCTTGGCACGATCAGCGAGATTGCGCAGCGACACGGCGTGAAGGTCTGCAATGTGTTTCACGCGGGCGACGGCAACCTGCATCCGAACATTCCGTACGACGCCGCCGATCCGGATGAGTCGGCGCGTGTGCATGCCGCGATGTCGGAGATCATGCTCGCGTGCATTCAGGCCGGCGGTACGATCACCGGCGAGCATGGCGTCGGGCTCGACAAGTTGCCGTACATGTCCAAGCTCTTCACCGAAGAGTCGCTCTCGCTCATGTGCGCGGTGCGCGATGCATTCGATCCGAATCGACGCGCGAACCCGGGCAAGGTCGTTCCGATACACTCGTGTCGTGAATGGCACGCGTTGCCAGCAGCGCGCGGGTGATGCGCGCATGACGACCGCCCGACTCGCAGCGGAAGCGACGGACGAACTCGCGGCGCGCGTACGGGGCGCCCATGCTGCGCACGAAACGCTGCGCGTCGTGGGCAGTGGCTCCTGGCTCGACGCCGGACGACCGGTTACCCAT
>CAYWCJ010000452.1:0-3631 GCA_964456595.1 uncultured Gemmatimonas sp.
GATCGTGGTCGACGCGCCCGACTTGCGTGGCCGCGAGGGCATCCTCAAGGTGCACTTGCGCAACAAGCCACAGGCCGATGACGTGAGCGTGACGTCACTCGCGCGTGGCACGCCCGGCATGGCCGGCGCCGACCTGGCGAATCTCGTCAACGAAGGCGCGCTGCTGGCGGCCCGAAAGGGGCATGACAAGATCTACATGAGCGATCTCGAGGAAGCGAAGGATCGCGTCATGCTCGGGGCCGAACGCAAGTCGCTGGTCATGAAGGACGAGGAACGTCGGCTCACGGCGTTCCACGAAGCCGGTCACGCCGTGTGCGCCATGATGGTCAAGGGGAATGATCCGCTGCACAAGGTCACGATCGTGCCACGTGGTCGGGCACTGGGCATCGCGTTCACTCTCCCCGAAGACGATCGCGTATCGGTCACCCGTGAGCAGCTCGAAGCGCGTCTGGTCATGGCGTACGGTGGTCGTGCGGCAGAAGAAATCGTCTTTGGCCGCAACCGCGTGACCACCGGCGCCTCGAGCGACATTCAGCAGGCCACGAGCATCGCTCGTCGCTATGTCACGCAGTGGGGCCTGTCCGACACCATCGGGCCGATCCTTGTTGGTGACAACGAGCAGGAGCTCTTCCTTGGCCGCGAAATCCAGTCGCGTCGTGAAGTCTCCGAGCAGACGGCGCAGCTGGTCGATAGTGAAGTGAAGCGCGTGGTGATGGAAGCGCATGCGCGCGCCGTGTCGGTGCTCACGGAGAATCGCGGCCTGCTCGACATCGTTGCCACGCAGTTGCTCGAGCGTGAGACGCTCACGCGCGACGACATCATTCTGCTCAAGGAGGGAAAGCCGCTCGGCCCCCGTCCTCAGGCCGACGGCATGCCCGGACTGCCGTTGCCGCTCCCACCGGCGATTGCACCGACACCGCGTCCAGTGACTCCGCCGTTGCTCGGCGGACCGGAGATCGCGCCGGCCTGATCCGATTGTCGAAGGTCTGACAGTGTTGCCCGTTCGCGAGCGGGTCCGGAGACGTCTGATCCGGACCCGCTTGTCGCTTTCCTCTCCGCCCGCCGCCCCGCCCGTGTGAACGATCGGTGAAAGAGCTGTGAACGATCTCAATCTGCTCAGCGCGCTGCACTTCACCTGGCGGGATGGCCTCGAGATCGCGGTCGTTGCGCTGATCTTCTATCGCGTGCTGCTGCTGATTCAGGGCAGGCGCGCGCTGCAGATGCTGGCTGGAATCGTCGTGCTGGTAAGCGTGTACGTCGCTGCGTGGTTTCTCAAATTGACGATGATCGCGTACCTGCTCGGATTGGTGTTCACGTATGGCGCGTTCGCACTGCTCATCATCTTTCAGCCCGAGTTGCGTGCAACGTTGGCGCATCTCGGGCAAACGCCAGTGACGCGCTTTTTTCGTCGACTCGATCAGGGCCCCATCGAGGATGAAATCGCCGACGCGGTGGAACGACTTTCACGCTCCGGCATCGGTGCCATCATCGCCGTCGAACGCGATGTGCCGCTCAGCGGGTTCGTGGAAAGCGGCTCCGTGATGCAGGCGAAACTCACCGCCGACCTGTTGACGACCATCTTCACGCCGTACTCGCCGCTGCACGACGGCGCCGTGATTGTCAGGGGCGACAGTATCGTGGGCGCCGGCTGCATTCTGCCGCTCTCGCAGTCCGTCGTCGCCGATCGTTCGCTTGGCACGCGGCACCGCGCTGCACTGGGGCTCAGCGAAGAGAGCGACGCGGTCGTCATCATCGTTTCCGAGGAGACGGCGACCGTGTCGGTCGCGCAGGGCGGCGTGCTACGTCAGCGATTGACGTCCACCCAGGTTCGTGATCTCCTGGCGGGACGAGAGACGAAGCACACGGCGGAGTTTGCGGTGGCGGGAAGAGTCGCGTGAACCACGCCTCGTGAGCGACGCGCCGCCGTCCACGCGACGACCGCAGCGACGCCCGCGACGCGGCATCAAGCTGCCATCGTCCGTGGTCGCGGCGGTCGTCACGTTCGTCGTCCTGATTACCACGTATCTTGGCACCGCCGCGCCCGACCTCACGGTATGGGACGCCGCCGAACTCGCCACCGCCGCGAATACGCTCGGCATTCCCCATCCGCCGGGCACACCACTCTGGGTGCTGCTGGGACGTGTGGCCACGCTCCTCTTCTCATCGGCCGGACCGGCGCACTCGGTCACGCTACTCTCGGTGTGGTGCGCGGCAGCGGCCGGAGGGCTGGGCGCACTGATGGCGTCGCGCTGGATCGGTGCACGTGGTGCGGTGGCCGGTGCGGTTGGCGCCGGCACCATGATGAGCGTCTGGGCGAGCGCCACGGAAACCGAGGTATATTCGGCAGCGATGCTGTTGGCCGTGGCGATGCTGTCTGCGGGCGAACGCGCGGGTCGTCAGGAAATCTCGGACAACGCACGCGCGCGTTGGCGTGCGCTCGTCGTCTTTCTCGCTGCACTCGCCGTGCCGCTGCACCTGAGCGCACTCGTCGCACTCCCGGCGGCGATCGCCTTCGCGTGGCGCGGCGCACGACCGACCGCGCGCGATGCACTGTCGTGGCTTGCTCTGGCGGCACTCGGACTCTCGGCGATTGCCGTGTTGCCACTTCGCGCCGCCGAGGTGCCGCTGCTCAACTCCGGCAACCCGATCTCGCTCGACGCCCTGTGGTCGCTGCTGCGACGCGAGCAGTACGCCGTGGCTGGACTCTGGCCGCGCACCGCGCCACTCTGGCTGCAACTCGGCAACGTCTTCGAATGGGCCGACTGGCAGGTCGCGTTTGGACTGAATCCGAATCCCGGCCCGTCGTTTGCTCGCACGACGCTGAGCGTGCTCTGGGCATGGCTGGCGTTGCTTGGTGCGCGCGCGCTCTGGCGACATGAGGCCCGTGTTGGACGCGCCATGACACTGCTGCTGCTCAGTGCCACCATGGGTGTCGCGCTCTGGCTCAACCTCAAGGCCGGACCGTCGTATGGCGTCGGCCTCCTGCCGGACGGCGCCGTTCACGAGGCGCGAGAGCGCGACTATTTTTTCGCGCTCGGATTCTGGACGTGGGGACTGATGGCCGGCGCCGGAATGGCCAGTATCGCGACGCGCTTGGCGAGACACGTGCCCAAAGCGCTCGCTCCGGTCGCGCTCTCACTCGCGGCGGTCCCGTTGTTGGCCAACGCCACCGTGATGGATCGCTCGCGGGAGCCGGTATCATCCTTGCCGCGCGTCTATGCCCGACTGCTGCTGGACGCGGTCCCCAGCGGTGGTGTGCTGCTGACGGCGGGTGACAACGACAGTTTCCCGCTCTGGTATCTGCAACAGGTCGAGGATTATCGCACCGACGTCACCGTGGTGACGGTCCCGCTGCTCGGAGCGGACTGGTATCGCGCCGAACTCATCTCGCGCGCAAAGCTGCTCACCGAAACTGAGGCCGCCGGGTCGTCGCTTCCGCAACTGCTCGCCAGCATCGCGTCCCAAGCCATCGCCGGTCGTCGAGCGATTCGCGTGAGTGCGCTGCTCTCACGCGTCGATCGTAACCTGATCGATCCGACGGCCGGGTGGGCGCTCGAGGGCCTGGTCTATGCGCCATCAGCGCTGCTGCAGGCCGGCACGGCGGGAGAGTTGTTGCCTCGGCGCATGGCAG
>CAYWCJ010000453.1:0-3592 GCA_964456595.1 uncultured Gemmatimonas sp.
CGCGCCGTACGTTCGCCGGATACTCGACCGACCCCGATTGAATTTCCTATCCTGAACGGTTGACAAGGTTTCGCCTACTCCTTCACGTGTGGCATATGCAGATGAAGTTGTCCGATCCAGACCGTATCGGACCGTACCACATCCTCCAGGTGATTGGAGAAGGTGGCATGGGCATCGTGTACGAGGCCGAGCAGCGCGAGCCTGTGCGCCGCCGGGTGGCGATCAAGATGCTCAAGCTCGGGATGGATACGACGGAAGTTTTGGGCCGTTTCGAAACCGAACGTCAGTCCCTCGCGGTGATGGACCACCCGGGTATCGCAAGGGTGCTCGACGCTGGAATGACTGACACCGGGCGACCGTACTTCGCCATGGAGCTCGTACCCGGCGTCACCATCGACGAATACTGCAAGCTGCAGCGGCTGACGACGGAACAGCGCCTCGAGCTGATGATCGGCGTGTGCCAAGCGGTTCAGCATGCGCACCAGAAGGGCGTCATTCACCGCGACCTCAAGCCTGGGAACATCCTCGTGAAGGAAGAGGGCGGTCGTTCCCAGCCCAAGATCATCGACTTCGGAATCGCCAAGGCCACCGGCCAGCGGCTCTCCCAACGCACCGTCGTGACCATGCTCGGCACGGCGATGGGAACGCTGGCCTACATGAGTCCCGAACAGGCAGAGATGAGTGGCCTCGACGTCGACACACGCACGGACGTCTACTCACTCGGCGTGATCCTGCACGAGCTGCTCACTGATCAAGTCCCGATGGACCCGACCTCGACGAATCCGCAGGTCTTCATACTGAAGCTCATGCAGCGCGATGAAGCCTTGCCAATGCTCACCCAGAGCGTCGCAGGCCTCGACGCCACGCGACTCCAAGCGGTAGCCTCGCTGCGCCGAACTGACGTGAAGACGTTCCGGCACGAACTCGCCGGCGATCTGAGATGGATCGTTTCGAAGGCGATCGAGAAGGACCGCGCCCGTCGGTACGACACGGCGAATGCCCTGGCGCTCGATCTTCGTCGCTACCTGGACGCGGAACCCGTCCTCGCACACGCGCCGAGCACGACGTATCGGCTGCGCAAGTTCGCGCGCCGCAACCGTCGGGGTGTCATTGCGGCCGCGATCGGACTCGTGGCACTCGTCGTGGGCACGGTAGGCACGACGGTGGGGCTGTTTCGCGCGCGCGAAGCCGAGGCGCATGCCGCACGCGAAGCTTCCGCGTCGAAGGAGGTTGCTGGATTTCTCGCCAGCTTGTTCGCGTTGTCGGATCCGTCTCAGGCGCGCGGACGCGTGATGACAGCCCGCGAACTGCTGGACACGGGCGCAACGCGGGTGACCGCCGGACTTCGCGACCAGCCGGACATCCGCGCTCGCCTCGCCCGGACGATCGGCGAGGTGTACACGGGGCTCGGACACTATCGCGAAGCCGCGTCCCTGCTCGAGTTGGCACTTGCTGACCAGCGGAGACTCCTCGGGCCTGATGATCCGCAGACGCTACAGACGGCCTACAGCCTTGGCGAGGTCTACTTCTACCGGGGCGACTATGCGGCCTCCGAGTCATTGTACGCTCATGTGGCTAAGGGGCGAGCGCAGGTGCTCGGACCGCACGATTCCCTCACGATTAAGGCCGATGGTGCGTTGGCCGCTGCGTGGTTGCTGCTTGAACGGTGGAACGACGCCGAGACTGGGCTGCTCAGGGCGCACGCCTCAGCCGTGCGCACCATGGGGCCGGAAAACCCTGAAACCCTGAGTATCCTCAACAATCTTCAGGCGCTGTACATGAGGCGTGCGCGGTACGACGAAGCCGAAAAGGCCGCGGCACAGGTGCTTTCGAGCCGACGCAGGGTGCTCGGCGCGGATCACCCCGCATATCTGACCGCGTTGCACAATATCGCCTCCGTGCACGCCAAGCAGGGGCGTTGGTCAGAAGCAGAGCGCGAGTTTCGCGAGGCGCTCGACGGACGTCGCCGAGTCGAGGGGGCGATTCATCCGCGCACACTCGGGACGATGGCTTCCATGGCCGGGATGTACGAGGCGCAACGCCGCTTCGTGGACGCCGAGCCATTGTACGTGAGCGCGGTGGAGGGCTACGAGAGCACCGTTGGGGTGAAGCATCCGCAGGCGCAACGCAGCATCGCGGGCCTGGCAGACATGTACTCGGGGATGGGGCGCACAGGGGCGGCGGCAGCGCTCAGAGCCAAGCTCGACGCGGTCAAGAGAACGAAGTAGATCAGCACGGCGAAGACTTCGAGGCTCGACAGGGGCCGCCGGATGCGCTGGCGGCGGTCGAGTCCCGTTCGGCGATCAAAGCGATCATCACACCAAATCCGCGCCTGCTTTCGTCTGACCGCCGACATGACCACGCAATAATTCCGCAGGCTGAGGTCGACGCACTGGCCGGCACGTGGCAAATGCGAGGAGGAGACCGTCGTCGATCACGTGCGAGGCCGGAAGAGGGCTTCGAACCGTGGATCGCCCCAGAGCAGCTCGAACTCTGGGATGGCGTCGAGGAATCCGCCGACCGATGCCTGCCCGTCCAGCACACGCTGTTGCAGCAGACGCAACGCGTCTCCTTCTGGCCTAGCTAGGGGAGCGAGAATGCAGCGGCCAGCGGGCTCCGTACGGTGACTGGTACGCGGGTACGTACCAAGCTGTTCTCCCATCGCTGCAGTACGTGCGTCAACGTATTTCGCGGGCATTGGAAGAACGGCGTGGTCACGACCGTCGACGATGGGTAGCCGTGCAACCGCATGCTCGCCGCTTCACGGTGCCGCGACAGGTTGCAACCGCACGGTGATCTGTGCCGGCATAACCATTCCGCAGTTCCCGTCCGGCTCGACGCGGATACCCTCACGCACAAATGTTTGGTACCCGTTTGCCGATACGGTGACGCGAAACATACCCGCTGCAATACTCTTGCTTTCGAAGGAGGGGAGGTTGGGAAGTGGCGGAGCAGGCGGAGTGACGTTTGCGGAAATCGTGTCTTCGGTGGTGCCGTCTGATACCCGTTCCGTGAGAGTCGATGACGGAGCGATGCCGGTAACCGCGTCCACGACGGTTATTCTGACAGACGGTGTCGCTAGTGCCAAGCAGTCCCCGGAGCAGCCGGAAAGCGTGGCAACGGCGACCGCGGACGCCGTCGCACGCATCCCGCGACGCAGCGCACTCGCAAGCTCTGAATTCATGCTGTACTCCGCTCTGCATGAGAGACAAAAGTTGAAATTCGAGCAACAAATGCGCTGCGTGATCACAGTAGACTCAGGGTTGGTCGTCACATGCCTTTCATGTGCTCAGGCTAGTCAACGCGTGCGAATCGGCTGGTGGCCGACGGCAGCGAATACGCAGCTGCTAGAGGACTGCGCGCAGTGACCGTGACGTGCGTTCGAATCACACTGCTTTCCCACGGTTGCAGTACGTGAGTGAACGTGTTTCGCGGGTCTTGGAAATATGGTGTGGTTACCAGGGTCGACGACGGGTAGCCGTACACAAGACACTCCCAACCAAACCCGAAATCGCCGCACTCCTCAACATAGTTTACAAGGTCGATAAGGTACTCCGTCGCGCTGAGCACCTCGATCGCTGGCCGAACGCGC
>CAYWCJ010000454.1:0-3547 GCA_964456595.1 uncultured Gemmatimonas sp.
GCCAGGCGTCCCATCGCGGCGCCAGCAATGTGCCCGACGGCACGTTCGCATAGCGCGCGAAGAGCGGCTGTCCGCACGAGGTGCACAGCGATGCGCCGGCGATGGGAGCGACGGCGTTGCAGGCAGAGCACGACAACGTCCACGAAGCGTGTGTGGTCACGTCAGGTCCTGATTGGGAAGTGGAGATGCAGCAACGTCGATTGACGACGAGTCGATGTTCGACGCGACGATTGCGGTGTCGCCAGTTGATGCGACATCCGGAGTCACCGCCACATCCGTTGCCACCGCGACATCCGGCGGGGTCTCGGGCAACACGACGCCAAGCGCCAGCAGGAGGCGACGCGCCGAGGCAGTGCCGAATCCCGGAACCGCGGCCACCTGCTCGACCGACGCTTCCCGAACGCCCTGCACGCTGCCGAACACGTTGAGCAGCGCGCGCCGCCTGCTCGGGCCGACACCCGGAATCTTCAGCAACTCGGACGTGATCGTACGCGCCGCACGCTTCTGCCGCTGAAACGTGATCGCAAATCGGTGCGCTTCGTCTCGCGCCTGCTGCAACATGCGCAGTGCCGGCGAGCGTTTGGGCAGTCGTACCGAGTCACTGCGCCCGGGGAGAAAGATCTCCTCCTCGCGCTTGGCGAGACTGATCAGCGCGACCTGCGTGACACCCACCGCATCGAGTGCTTCACGCGCCTTGCCGAGCTGTCCCTTGCCACCATCGATGACCACCAGGTCGGGGAGCGACTTCGCCTCCGCCAGTCGTCGCGTAAAGTAGCGCGTGACAACCTCGCTCATGGCGCGAAAGTCGTCGTTCCCTTCAAACGATGCGATCTTGAACTTGCGATACTCGGCGCGCTTGGGTCGCGCATTCTCAAACCACACCGCGCTCGCCACGACATCGGTGCCCTGTGCGTGCGAGATGTCAAAGCAGATCAGCGAACGCGGCAGACGCGGCAGCCCGAGCTCACGCTGCAGTTCGTACACGGGATCGGCGGCGCGTTCGTCGGCTTCAAGTGCTGCGAGCTTGAATTCTTCGAGCAGATGACGGGCGTTCTGATCGGCGAGATCCACCAGCGCGCGACGCGGACCGCGCTGCGGCACCCGAATGCGCGTCCACTCGAGCGACGTCTCCAGTGATTCGCGATCCTCGAAGTCGAACGGTACGAGCAGATCGGCGGCACGCGCCTCAGCGGTGCGGTACCACTGCGCGAGACAGGCGCCAAGTACCGCACCGTCCTCTTCCCCTTCGGCGTGTTCGACCAGGCGATGATCGCGTGCAAGCAATGTTCCGCCGCGAATGCGCAGCACGACGACACAGGCGTCTTCACCATCGCGCGCGTAGCCCACCACGTCGCGGTCCCCGCCCTCGACTTCCAGCACGACCGTCGGCTCTTCCATCTTCTCGAGATGGCGCAGTGCATCGCGCATCTCCCCTGCCCGTTCGAAGTCGAGCCGTTCCGATGCCTCGTGCATGCGCTCGCGTACTCGTCGGACGACGTCGCTGGTACGTCCGTCGAGAAACCAGACGACCTCGTCGATCATCGTGCGATAGTCGTCGCTGGACTGATAGCCCACACACGGCGCCTGACATTTCTTGATGAAGTAGTCGAGGCATGGTCGCTCCGGGACTTCGCGCATGAGCGCGTAGTGACACGAACGCACCGTGAAGATGCGCTTCACGACGTTGAGCGCTTTGCGCATGGCACCAACGTCGGTGTACGGACCGAAGTAGCGCGCGCCATCATCGAGCAACCGGCGCGTCACGATGACACGCGGAAACGGCTCCTGTACCGTGACCTTGATGTACGGATACGACTTGTCATCGCGCAGCGCGATGTTGAAGCGCGGCCGATATTCCTTGATCATTGTCGCTTCGAGGATCAGCGCGTGCGCTTCCGTCGGGACAACGATCGTATCGAGGCTGTGCACCTTGCGCAGCAATCCGCGCGTCTTGGGGTTCGCCTCGTGATCCTGGGCCCAGTAGCTGCGCACACGCGAACGCAGGCGCTTCGCCTTGCCCACGTACAGCACCGTGCCGTCCGCGTCCCTCCACAGATACACCCCAGGGCCATCGGGAAGGTGCGGCAGCTTCACGGCCACCGACGCGGGCATACCACGACGCATCGCCTCGACGGTCCACTCGTTGTCAGGAAGCGGCATCTCGGCGTCAGCATCCTGAATACGCGCCGACTCAGCGCGCGGATCGTCGCCGTCGCGCGTCTTGCCGCTGCTCTCCTCTCGCTCGTCCGGTTGCACGGTCACCGCGTGCGCCGTTACGAGGCGCGGACGACGCGGTGTCGCGGCGCGAGTCGCAACCAGCGCGCAGCTTCGCCCGATCCCATCCACCACGCGACGACGAGATACACTGCCGCAAAGAGCATCAGCACCGGCGGTCCGGCGAGACGCGGATGCGCTTCCGGCCACCACCGCCGCTCCAGAACGCTCAGCGCTCCGGCGAGCATCAACGCGCACACCGCCGCAATGACAATGCGTCGTGTGCCGGCCCACATCGAGGGCGTGTACAGCGGTCCCAGGCGACGATGAAGTCCGCGCACCAGTATCGACAGGTTCACGTACGATCCGAGCGCGCTTCCGAGGGCGATGGCGGCCGCGCCATACGGCGAGCTTCGGAACGCGAATGCCAGCGAGGCCGCGCTCACGGCAGACACCACGATGCTCACGATCGATGATCGAAGTGGCGTCTGATAGTCCTGCAGCGCGTAGTACACCGACGACAGCAGCTTCACCGATCCAAAGCTGACGAGTCCGACGGCGAATGCCGCCAGCACCGCATGTACCGTGCGCTGCTCCGCCGCCTGAAACGCACCGCTGCGATAGATGATTCCGACGCAGTAGTTGCCGAACGCGATGAACACGACGGCGCTTGGCACGATGTAAAAGAGAACGCGTTGCCACCCCGCTCGTAGCCTCTCCAGCAGTGCGTCCATATTCATCGCGCCCGAATCACGCGCGAGATCGGGCAGCGACGATGCGGCGACCGAGACACCGAAGATGGCGACGGGAAGCAGGCCGAGCGTACTGGCGTAGACGAGAGTGGACTGCGCACCGTCCGGCAAAAATGATGCGATCTGCAGGTCGACGAACGACGAGATCTGCACGACGCCGAGTGCGGTGACCACCGGCACCACATTGCGCAGCATCGGCGTCACGCCTTCCGCCGCGCGATCAAGCGTCGGGCGTAACGGTCCGACGAGGCGAAATACCTCGGGGAGCTGTGCCGCAACCTGCAGTGCCGCACCCACGAGCGTCGCCCATGCCAGCCACCACGCGAGCTGCGCCAGGTCAGTCGCCCGACCACCCCATCCCCACAGCAGCACGATTTGCGCGAGGGACCAGAGTGCGGCGCTGGCGTACGACCAGAAGAAGCGTCGGTGTGAGTTCTGAATACCGAGACACCAACCGCTCAACACCATCAGTCCGGTCATCGGAAACAGGATGCGCGTCAGTTGCGTCGTGAGTTCACGCTTCGGCGCATCCCAACCGGGCGCGGCAAACTGTGTGAGCAACGGCGCGAGCAGCACGCCAG
>CAYWCJ010000455.1:0-3541 GCA_964456595.1 uncultured Gemmatimonas sp.
GGATGACGGTGCGCACCTCTGCCCGTCGGCGTACGGAACTGTTGCGCGACTACGCGCAGTCACGCGCCGATGCGATCAGCAGCCACGCCAGGGACGCCATGCGCGCGGTCGTGATTCAGCGCGATGAGCAGGGGCGCGCCGACTCGCTGGCGGTCAAGCTGCGCGAGAACGGCATTGATGTGTGGCGACTCACCGCGGACGCAGATCTCAAGGACGCGACCCCGTACGGCAGCAGTGCGATGGCGCTCTCCACCAGAGTGAAGTCGGGCGCGTACGTGGTGGACTACGCGCAGCCGCAGGGACATCTCGCGAAGGCCCTGCTCGAACCCGACGCCGAACTCGACTCGGCGTTTCTCAAGTTCGAACTCGAACTGCGCCGCACCGGTCAGCGCAATCGCTTTTACGATGTGACCGCGTGGTCGATGCCGATGGCGTGGCGCCTGCAGGCATTCAGCGTGCGTACACTGCCCGCAGGACTGACCGCGGTGACGGATGTTCCGCGCATGGCTGCAGCCACGGTTCCCAACGCGCAATACGGCTACGCATTTGCGCCGGGCAGTGAAGCGAGTATTCGATTGCTGGCCTCGTTGCTGCGCGACTCGGTACGGGTGTGGCACGCACCCAATGCGTTCACGTCCAATGGCGTCAGGTTTGCCAAGGGCGCGTTCCTTGTGCGTGTCGCGCCCAATCGCGCCGACATTCACGCCACGATGAACACGCGTGCGCAGCAGTTTGGCGCGCGCCTCGTTGGCATTCCGTCGGCGGGCGTGACGGAAGGCACAGACCTCGGCAGCAACTCGGTCGTACCGGTCATGCCGCCACATGTGGCGATACTCGGCAACACACCGGTCGGCGGAACGCCGTTCGGCTTCATGTGGTTCGCACTCGATCAGCGCATCGGCTATCCGAGCACGGTGGTCGACGCGGCCTTCATCGCCGGCGGCGATCTCAATCGTTTCACCGTTCTGATAATTCCGTCCACTCCCGGTGCGGCCCTCGATCGGGTGATTGGCGATGCAGGGAAGGCGCGGCTGCAGGAGTGGGTGCGGAGCGGTGGCGTGCTCATCACCGCCGAAGCGGCGACGGCGTGGGCCGCGCAGGATCGCGGCTTCGTGCGCATGCGCGTGCGTCGCGACTCCGTTCGCGCGGACTCGACCGGTGGTGCGCCGCTACCCGGCGGCCTGCCCGGCGTGCTCGCGCGCGCGACCATCGACACGTTGTCGCCGCTGCTGGCCGGTGTCAGCGAGCGCGAAATCCCCGTCTTTGCGAACGCCGATCGCATCTTCACGGTGCCGAAGGATCTGGCCGCGGGCGAGGCGGTGATTCGTTTTGCACCGGCCGATCGCGTGCGTCTCGCCGGCTACTTCTGGCCCGAAGCATCCAGCAAGCTCGGGCTCACGCCATATCTCTGGACCGAACGGGTTGGTCGGGGACGCGTGATCGCCTTCGCGCACGATCCGGTGTATCGCGACATGTTCCGAGGCTTGCTCCCCATCTTCGCCAACGCCGTGCTCCTGGGAGGGACCTTCTGATGCGTAGACGCACATTCCTGCAGTCGCTTGGTGTGGCAACGGCGGCATCATTGGTGCAACCCGCACGCGCCTTCAGTCTGTCCTCCGGCATGCCGTCTGCGCGCACGCGACTGTCGCGCATCGGGCTCGAGCTGTACTCCGTCCGCAAGGCGATGCGCCTCGATCCGGAGCGCACGCTCGCGGCGGTGCGCGCGGCCGGCTACGACGACGTCGAGCTGCTGTGGTCGTTCAAGAACTTTGATCGCACACCGCAGCAAGTGCGCGCGACGCTCGATCAGGAAGGACTGAAGGCGCCATCGGCGCACATGGGCGCGGAGACGATCCTCACGGACTGGGAGCGTCGTCTCGATGACGCGCGCGTGCTTGGTCAGGAGTACGTGATCGTTGCCGGGTTGCCTGCGTCGACGAGCAAGACGCTGGATGACTGGCGCATGTGGGCCGATCGTTTCAACACCGCGGGTGCAACCGCCCGAAAGGCCGGCGTGTGGTTGGCGTTTCACAACGAGCCGGGGTACACGAAGCCGATGGACGGCGGCGTACCATACGATGTCTTCGTTACGCGCACCGATCCGAAGGTGGTGCGACTGCAGCTCGACATCGGCAATATGACGATGGGCGGCGGCGATCCGATGCAGTATCTCAAGCGCTATCGTGAACGTTACTGGAGTTTCCACGTGAAGGATGTCGCTCCCGATCGCAGGAGCGACACCGATCTTGGAACGGGGACGGTGAATCTCAGGCAGCTACTCGCGCAGGTGCCGGAGATCCAGAAGAAGCCGTGCTTCGTCGAACAGGAAGGTCCGTCCGACGAGATGGCGGCGGCGCGTCGCAACAGCGCGTACCTCAGGGCGCTCGAGTTCTGACGGTAGTCCATGGAGCACGAAACGCAGATAGCGATACGCTCGGCACTTCATCGCGCGCCCACGACGCCACCGATTCTCCGATCGCGGCCGAATGTTTGAAGCCATGCCCCGAGCACGGCGACACCACCAGCACCTGCGGCTGGTCAGGAAGCGTATCAATGATGAAATCGAAACCCGGCGTGACCGTGTAGAGGCACGTGGCGGTACGCAGGACCTGGCCGACGACATCAGGAAAGCAGCGGGACACATGCTGCTCGAACAGCTCACGCGTGTACTCGACCGCCACGTCGCGCGAAACGCTGTCCGCGGTCGTCGTCTCGCTGTACTGCTCGTCGGCGATCTTCACACCACCGGCAGCACCATCGACCGCGGGAAATCCGTAGATGTCATGGTTGTTGGCGAGCGACCAGATGTGAACAGGGCAGCGCGCGGGTGTGAATGCGCTGATATCACCACGCACGTCGAACCAGCACAGCACCTGACGCAGGACGGTGAAGTATTTCGCGAGATGAGGCGGCACAGCGCCACCAATCCACGCACCAACGCTGAGTACCAGCCGATCCGCCGTGTACACACCAGCGCTCGTGCGTACATGCACGAGGCCCGATCCGTCCACGTCGTAGCCATCGAAGCGCTCATCCCGATGGATGCCGGCACCAAGGACCTCGGCGAGTGCCAGCTGCTGCCGCACACACGCCTCGGGACGAACAAATCCTGCCGACGGCTCGAAGAGCGCGCGCTCGTGTTCCTGCACGTTGAAGACCGGGAATCGTCTGCGCACCTCACGCGCGTCGAGTTGCTCGATGGGAATGTCGAATGCCCGCGCACTCTCCAGTGTCCGGGTGAGAAATCCGGCGCGTCCGTGCACGGCGGAGTCGTCGGCACTCGGTCCGATGTACAGCGCCCCGCATTGCGTCAACAGCTCCGCACCTGTCTGCGCCTCGAGTTCACGCCAGATCTCGTGCGATCGAATGGCGAACGGCGAGTACTGACTCCCTTCGCCAATGGCCAACCGGGTGATGCGCGTGTCGCCGTGCGTGGAGCCCAGCGCGTGCGGCGGATCGAATCGATCGATGCCGAGCACGCGCGAACCTCTGCGCGCCAGCTGGTACGTGGTGGCAGCGCCCGCAGCACCGAGACCAACAT
>CAYWCJ010000456.1:0-3541 GCA_964456595.1 uncultured Gemmatimonas sp.
GTACTGTCCGACGTGATGATGCCGGTGATGGACGGCTTCGCGCTCTGTCGCGCGCTCAAGTCGGATCCGGAAACCGACTTTGTACCCGTCATCCTGCTCACCGCGCGGGCCGAGGCGGAGGACCGGCTGGCCGGGCTGGGCGAGCGGGCAGACGACTACCTCACGAAGCCGTTCGACGTGCCGGAGCTGCTGGCGCGGATCGCGAACACGATCGCCACCCGGCGGCAGCTACGGGAGCGCTACCAGAGCGCAGGCGCCGGTCCGGCGGTCCCTCCGTCGGTCGCTCCGTCGAACGGCGCCGTGTCGGCCGACCAGCGGGTCCTCGACCAGCGGGTCCTCGACCAGCGGGTCCTTGACCAGCGGTTCCTCGACCAGGTGCGCGCTGCGGTCGAAGCCGAGCTTGCGGACGACGGCTTCACCGTGGAGCGACTGGCGGCGGACGTCGCACAGAGCCGCGGCAACCTGCATCGACGGCTTCGCGAGCTGTCGGGTGAGACTCCTTCGGACCTGATCCGGCGAATGCGGCTGGCGCGCGCGGCAACGCTGCTCGACGCCGGCGCCGGCTCGGTGGCCGAAGTGGCGTACGCCGTCGGCTTCAAGAGTGTCGCGCACTTCTCGAACGCATTTCAGGCGTTCCATGGCGCGCGCCCGTCGGGCTGGCGGAGGCGCGCGCCCGGCCTCGCAGCCGACAATCCGTCGCGGCCGGTACCGGCATCCGGAAGTCGCCCGGTGTGACGAGGCGGCCCGGACGCCGCGCCGACCTCAGGTCGGGTATGCGTCCATGTCGCACGTTGTTGCGCACACGTCACATGTGACATGGCCGCATGAGCGTGCGACGTCGCGGCTTGGTGGCTGGCCCGCGTGCGTGCACACTGGCGGGGATCGCACTCTCCGGCGCCACGACGGCGCGTCCTCTGTCCCGAGATCCCACCATGTTTCGATCCAGCGGCCTTCGCTTCGGCGCGCGCCCCGACACTCGCCACGCCGTGCTGCTCGGCGCCCTCGTCCTGCTCGCCGCGGTCGGCTGCACGGACGCCACCGCACCCACGAGTGCCGTCCTTGCTCCACAGGCCAACGCGTTCCCATCGGGCCCGTCCACGAAGATCAGCTATGGGTCCAAGAGTCTGGCCGAGTATCAGGCAAAGTGGAGCAACCCGTTTGGCCTTTTAGAGTTGTCGGCCGGTGGCACCTTGAATGTCGCCGCCAACGGTGACGTGAAGGTCCGCGCGGTGCCGTTTCAGGTGGGCTCGGACTTCGGCGTCTACGATCACCTCAAGTACCTCGCGGTGAGCAATCAGTCGTTCCCCGTGCCGGCGGTCGGGTCCCTGACGATAAGCGCGCGTATTCAGGCGTCCACGCCGGGCACCCAGGCCGGGCGCGTGGTACGCGGCTGCTACGGTGGCCCGTTCAGCTACCAGAATGTGTCGGATGCATGTGCGCAGCCATGGTCGGCGGTGGCGCTCGAAGGCCAGCAGGCCGGCGTGGTGCTCAACATGATCAACTTCCAGACGGGGCAGCTGTTCGACTGGTTCGTGTCGGAGAATCAGGTGTTCGCGCTGATCGAGCGCCTACCGGGTAACGTCACCGGAGCCCCCAATGTCGGTCTCGACAAGGCCTACACCCAGATCATCAAGGTCGCGAACATCACTCCCGGCAAGAAGTACGATGTGGCCATTCGGTACACGCGTGGTCCCGGCGTCTCGCGCGTAGAGTTCTTCCTCGACCACGTTCTCTTTTCGTCGATCGACAACGTGGGAGTGCCGCTCGACAAGCAGGGGATTCTCTTCACCGGCATCCACCCGTCCTACGGTGCGGGCGAGGTGCTCAGTCTCGATTCGTTCGTGATCGGGCACGGCCTCTTCAGCCTGCTCGACGCCTTCCCCTACCAGCATCCGGACCGCCCTGACTTGAGCGTGTCGATCCCGATGTCCGAACGGCTCTTCGGGCAGGGCGCCAACGGAACGTTCTCGGACTTCGAGGTCAGCACTCGGCCGTAAGCGTGGGTCCAGATCGTCGGTACGGAACGAAGTCGTCGCCGAATG
This sequence comes from uncultured Gemmatimonas sp., assembly GCA_964456595.1. Classification (GTDB taxonomy): domain Bacteria; phylum Gemmatimonadota; class Gemmatimonadetes; order Gemmatimonadales; family Gemmatimonadaceae; genus Gemmatimonas. The sequence goes on from CAYWCJ010000456.1 coordinate 2,043, forward strand.
CGACGACCTCGTGGCGTTCGAAGGCCGACGAGTGCCACTTCTCGGTCTGACGAAGCACCCGGACGCGACGCCGATCACGGGTCGGGTATGCGTCCACGTCGCACGTCGTTGCGGCTTGGTGTCTGGCCGGGGCGGTGCGCGCACACAGGCGGGGTCACCCCTTCCGGCGCCACGACGGCGCGCGCTGGCGGCACCTGTCTGGTCAGCGCGAATCAGGAACGCGGTGGATACTTCGTGAATACTGGCGTGCTCGCTCTGACCGGTACGGCCCGGATCAGCGGCAACAGTGGCTCCAATGGCGGCGACATCGATCGCATCGACGGTGGAGCTTGATCGATCACCTGAGTCACCGCCGGCAACGTCACCGGTACCACCCTGAACAACTGTGGCGGCAACGCGGTCCCAGGCTGTCTCCACACCCTGATCGGACCAATGCTAAAGCGTACACCGGGGGGGCGCGGCGTGCCGTGCCCCATGGTGCATCGCAACACCGGCATCGAAACCGTTCACCCACGAACTTCTGGCGCGGCTTCTGGTGCACAGTGCCGACAAGCGGCACGTCACCCAGGCCTGAAAGCTCACGACCGTAGCCGGAATTCATCACGCCCCGAAATGCCAGATCGGGTGCTGTCCAGGTCGGGTGATTCACGAAGACCATGCCGGTATTTGTGCGGCTTGCTACACGCTTAGGATGGTGGATTCCATAAAGGACCCAGCCGATCGATGCGTTCGCTACACAGCAAAACGCTGACGCACCCTGGTCAACGTCGGCCCTGAGCTGTAGAGCAACATCGCGGTATCGACGATGGAGGATAGCGCGTCCGGCGGGATTCTTGCGCTGGTCAATTCCAGCCCGACCGCCGCCGCGCGGAACGCGGCGATCCTGGTGTTCCTGTCGATCTGGCTCGTGATGGGTGTGTGCCGCGAGATCCGGCGATTGCTGGACCATCTCAGTGCGACGCACCGATGAAGGACGTCACGCCGCCGCGCTCCGGGCCCAGCGCTTGACCAGCCCCCACCTCATTTGACCACACCTCGCCACGACCCGCGCTGGACGCTCGCCGCCTGCGTTCTCGCCTCGAGCCTGTCGTTCGTCGAAGGCAGCGTGCTCAACGTCGCCCTCCCCGCAATCCGCGCCAGCTACGGCGCCGGGGCGGCGGACGTACAGTGGGTGGTCAACTCTTACCTCCTGCCGTTGTCGGCCCTGCTGCTGCTCGGCGGTGCGCTTGGCGATCAGCACGGGCGGCGCCTGCTGCTGCTGATCGGCACCGGCCTGTTCGCCGTCGCCAGCGTCATATGCGCCCTCGCCCCGAGCCTCGACGTCCTGCTCGCCGCCCGCGCCGCGCAGGGGGTGGGTGCGGCGCTGCTGCTACCCAACAGCCTCGCCCTGCTGAACGCTGCGTATGAGGGCGAGCGACGCGGCCGCGCAGTCGGCATCTGGGCCGCCGCCGGTGCCGCCTCTGCGGCGATCGCGCCGCTGATTGGTGGCGGACTGATCG
>CAYWCJ010000457.1:0-3471 GCA_964456595.1 uncultured Gemmatimonas sp.
ATCATGAACATCATGCTCGTCGCCGTCTCCGAACGCACGCGTGAAATCGGCATTCGCAAAGCACTCGGCGCGCGGCGTCGCGACATCCTGTCGCAGTTCCTCATCGAAGCGTCCACGCTCGGCGTCGTCGGTTCCGCCATCGGAGTCGCGCTCGGCATCGGACTGGCAGAGCTCATTTCTGCCCTCTCGCCGCTTCCGGCGAGTGTCGCCCCTTGGTCGATCATCGTTGGCATCTCGCTCGGTGCTGGCGTCGGCATCGTCTCCGGTGTGTATCCGGCCAGTCGCGCATCGCGACTCGATCCGATCGCCGCACTGCGACAGGAATAGAGGAACATCGACGTGTCATTCTTCGCATTCCGCCTCTTTCCGCTGACTGAAGGCATTCGCATTGCCATCGACTCGGTGCGCGCCAACAAGGTGCGCGCCGGTCTCACGATTCTCGGTGTGGCCGTCGGCGTGTTCGTGGTCGTTGCGATTTCGGCGGCGATTCACGGCATCAACCAATCCGTCGCGAAAGATTTCGCCAGCACCGGTCCGTCGACCTTTTTTGTCACGCGGTATCCGATCTCGTTCGAGAACTGTGACGGTTCGGACGGCACGTGCACGTGGCTTCGCAACCCGCCCATCACGCCCTCGGAGATCGCGGCACTACGCACCATCCCCACGGTGGAGTTTGTCGGGGAACGGCTGGACTGGTCGGCGCGCGCCAAGTTCCGCGAGCGCGAGCTGTCATCGGCGCCCATCGAAGGCTATTCCGCCGAGTGGCCGAGCATCAGCGCACCGGAAGTGTTTCCCGGTCGCGCCTTTACCAGCGCTGAAGCACGAACCGGCGCGCGTGTGGCCGTCATCACGCAACTCATGGCCGACCGATTGTTCGACGAGATGGACCCGCTGGGCAAGACCATCTCGCTCAACGGCGTGCCCTTTGAAGTGATTGGCGTCTACAAGGACAACTCGAGCTTTCTCTCCGGCGGCGAACGTCCGAAGGCTGTGGTCCCCGTGCAGGCGCTCATCCGCTATCTCGGTGCACGCGCCAGCAACATCGCCCTCGCCGTGAAGCCGCGCGATGATGCCGCACGCGACGTCGTGGTGGACGACGTGACGGCAAGTATCCGCGGCCAGCGCGGCACACGCCCGCGCGAAGAGTCGTCGTTCGCGATCATCACACAGGACAAGTTGTTCGAGACGTACAACAAGATCTTCGGCATGTTCTTTCTCGTCATGATCTCGCTTTCCGCCGTTGGATTGATCGTAGGCGGCGTGGGCGTTGTCGCGATCATGATGATCTCGGTGACTGAACGCACGCGTGAGATCGGCGTGCGCAAGGCGCTGGGCGCAACGAAGGGCACGATCCTCTGGCAGTTCCTGGTGGAAGCGGCAACGCTCACCGGCATTGGTGGCGCGATCGGTCTGTTCGTCGGATGGATCGGCTCCACGCTCATTCGAAATTTCACTCCCATCGAAGCGTCCATTCCGCCGATGGCGGTGGTGGCAGCGCTCGGTGCGAGCGCGATCACCGGAGTCATCTTCGGCATGGTCCCGGCGGCGCGCGCGGCGCGCCTCGATCCCATCGACGCCCTTCGTCACGAATAACCGCGCTCACATGCCCTTCATGGAAGCTGTACGGCTCGCGCTGACAACGATTCGCGTGCAGAAGCTAAAGAGCTTCTTTACGCTCATCGGTGTGACCATCGGCGTGATGTTCCTCATCGCCGTCGTCTCTATCGTGGAAGGCATGAGCAAGTACGTCGAGAACGATTTCGCCGGCAAGCTGTTTGGGGTGAATACGTTCACGTTGCGGCGCTGGAACAACTTCAGCGATGACGACAACACCGATTGGCGCGAGATGATGCGTCGACCGGAGCTGTCGAGAAACGATGCGGACCTGGTGCGGAGTGTGTTGCCGCAGGGCTCGCGGGCCGCGATCACCAGCGAGACCTTCATCAACGCGAACTCGCAGTACAACAGGCCGAGACAGGTACAGGCCGTGGCCACGGAAGCCGACTACTTCACAATCAAGAAGTTCAACGTCGTGCGCGGGCGCGCCTTCGGAGCGCAGGAGGTCGCCGCCGGATCGACGGTCGTCGTGATCGGTGTCGAAGTCGCCGATCACTTCTTCAAGGGGCTCGATCCCATCGGTCGCGAACTGCGCATCGCCGGCATTCCGTACGAGATCATTGGCATCATCGAAAAGCAGGGAACGGTCTTTGGCTTCTCGCTCGATCGTCTGGCCATCGCGCCGTATACGAGTCCGCTGCAACGCGCCATCCGTCCGGCCGGCGATATCGAGAGCATGGTGGTGCAGGCGCCCACCGCGTTGTTGGTGACCGATGGCATGGACGTCTCCCGCGAAGTGCTCCGCGCAGCGCGCAAGCTTCCGCCGGGCAAGAAGGACAACTTCGTGCTCGAAACGCAGGATGAAGCGATGGCGTTCTTTGGCGAGATCAAATCCAAGATGGTGATCTTCGGAACGGCTTTGCCGGCCATCGGTCTGGTCGTCGGCGCCATGGTCATCATGAACATCATGCTCGTCGCCGTCGCTGAACGCACGCGTGAGATTGGTGTGCGCAAGGCACTCGGCGCGCGTCGCCGTGACATCATGTCGCAGTTTCTCGTGGAATCGGCCACACTGAGCGTGGTCGGGGCCGCAGTCGGCATCGGGCTCGGCATCGGTCTCGCGGCCATCATCGCCGCCACCACACCGCTGCCCGCAGCCGTGGCACCGTGGTCGATCATCGCCGCGCTGACCGTCGGTGCGGGTGTCGGCATCTGTGCGGGCATCTATCCGGCCAGTCGCGCGGCGCGTCTCGATCCGATCGCCGCGCTGCGGCAGGAATAGCACCATGCGCATGATCGATCGGTTGCTGATGGCGCTGGAAGGGATCGGCATGGCGCTGGAATCGATGCGCGCCAACAAGGTGCGCGCCGCGCTCACCATCGCTGGCGTCGCCATCGGCGTCTTCGTTGTCGTGGCCATGGGCGCAACAGTGAATGGCATTCGTCAGAGCTTCCAGTCGGATCTCGACGAGTTCGGGGCCACATCCTTTCAGGTGCGGAGACGCGGCGTGGGCTTCAATGCCTGCGACGGCACCGACGACACTTGCCCCGAGCGTCGCAACCCGGCCATCACACTCGGCGAGTGGAATGACATCAAGAACCTGCCCGAGGTCGAAACGGCCACGGCGTGGCTGAGCGGGCAAACGACCTTCGAGTATCGCGACCGTCAGATCAAGAATGTCGGTTACGACGCACAAAGCACCGATTGGATCAAGACTGACGTCGCCGACATTTCACCGGGTCGGAGCTTCTCGAACGCCGAGCACGATGCGGGCGCGCAGGTCGTCATCGTCAACGACACCCTCAAGAATCGGCTCTTCGGCGACTCCGCCCCGATCGGCAAGCAGATCTCGATCGAGGGGAAGCAGTTCACCGTGATCGGCGTCTTTCACACCAAGGCTGGCTTCCTCAAGA
>CAYWCJ010000458.1:0-3467 GCA_964456595.1 uncultured Gemmatimonas sp.
GAGCAAGTGACGTGACCGATCTCCCCACTCGGGCGCGAGCACGCAAGGAGTGGCGAACTTCGACCTCCACTTGAACACCTATCTTCAATACTGTATATTTTCTTCATATACTCATAAATTGAGGGTGTCGTGGCGGTCAACATCAAGAACGAAAGGGTCGAGCGGCTCCTCGATGAGGTCGCGGCCATGACTGGTGAGACCAAGACGGAGGCCGTTCGCCGTGCCCTCGAGGAGCGCCGCGATCGCCTCGCGCGCAGCGCCACGGAGCTCAATCCGGTCGACCGTTTGCGTCGCGTGTTGGAACGCGAGATCTGGCCGAGCATCCCGGCCTCGGTTCGCGGCACGCGACTGTCGAAGGCGGAAGAAGAGCGCATCCTGGGCTACGGTCTGGACGGCGCATGATTCTCGACAGTTCGGCGCTGGTGGCCATCGTGCTACAGGAGCCAGACGCAGAACAATTGCTGGAACGCATGAGCGGCGCGACGCATCTCGCCATTGGCGCGGCAACGCTGCTTGAAACCGGCATCGTGTTGTCGGCACGACTCAACGAGGACGCGCGCGGACTGCTGGCCCGTCTCCTCCAGGAGAGTCGCATCACCGTGCTTCACGTGACGGAGGCGCATTTCGGGGTCGCGATGGACGCGTGGCTGCGCTACGGTCGGGGGCGCCATCGTGCGGCGCTCAACTTCGGCGATTGCCTGTCGTACGCGATGTCGGTGGTGGCTGGGGAACCGTTGTTGTGCGTTGGTGACGACTTCCCGCAAACGGACTGTGTGCTCGCATGATCGCATCGGCATGAGCACCCTCAATTGACCGACCTCCGCGCCCAACTCCAAGCCACCCTCGGCAGCGGGTACACCCTCGAGCGCGAACTCGGTGGTGGTGGCATGTCGCGCGTATTTGTGGCGCGAGAGAATGCGCTCGGGCGCGAGGTCGTGGTGAAGGTGATCGCGCCCGAACTCGCCGAGGGCGTGAGCGCCGAGCGCTTTACGCGGGAGATCGCCACGGCGGCACGCCTGCAGCAGGCGAACATCGTGCCCGTGCTCACGGCGGGCACGTCGGGTGGCGTGCCGTACTACACGATGCCGTTCGTGACGGGCGAGTCGCTGCGCGTGCTGATGGCGCGCGGTACCACTATGTCACTCCACGATCGGCTCAACGTGTTACGCGATGTGGCGCGCGCATTGGCGTATGCACACGGTGAAGGCGTCATTCATCGCGACATCAAGCCGGACAATATCCTGCTCTCCGGTGGTGCGGCGGTCGTGATTGACTTTGGGATTGCCAAGGCGATCAGTGCAGCACGCACGCAGGACAGTGCCGCGCCGCGCACGGACGACGGCACGCTCACCCAGGTCGGCAGCAGTGTCGGCACGCCCGCCTACATGGCGCCCGAGCAGGCCGTGGGGGAAGGCGTCGATCATCGCGCTGATCTCTACGCGTGGGGCGTCGTGGCGTATGAGCTGCTGACGGGCCAGCATCCGTTTGCGGGCAAGAGCAGCACCTCGCAACTGATCGCCGCACATATCACGGAGACGCCGACGCTGCTGGCGGAGCGTGCCCCCGAGATCCCGCGTGATGTCGCGGCGTTGGTGATGCGGTGCCTCGAGAAAGACCCCGCGCGACGCCCCACCGACGCCGCCGAGTTGCTCCGTCAGCTTGCCGGCGTCGTCACGCCGGTGGAGGCAGCAGGCCACGCACCGGACGCGCGGGTGATGGCCACGTCGTCAGGCACATCGCGCGTGCGACTCGCCGCCATCGTGGCAGTGATTACGGTCGTGGCGTTCGGCGCCTGGCGCCTCACGCAGCGACTCGGCGCGGCGACCGGCACGTCGACCGCAGCGGTCACGGCATTGGGTGCAGCTGGTGGTGCGACCGCGCCGCGCGCGCTCGTCGTGCTCCCGTTTGCGAGTGTGGGGGGCGACACGGCGAACGTGTACTTCGCCGAGGGCATGGCCGACGAACTCTCGAGTGCACTCAGCAAGGTGAGCGAGCTGCAGGTGGTCGGGCGCAGTTCCGCGGCGGCGTTCGCCGGCAAGGGAATGTCTGCGCAGGCGATTGGCGCAGCCCTGAAGGTGGGCGCGGTGCTCGAGGGCACCGTGCGTCGCGCCGGCGACCGCTTGCGGGTGAGTACGCAGCTCACCGACGCCACGACAGGGCTGTTGCTGTGGAGCGAGACGTATGAGCGCGCGTCCACGGACATCTTCGCGGTGCAGGATGACATCGCGCGGGCGATTGCCGGGGCCTTGCGCGTCACGCTGACCAATGGCGCCACCGGCGCGGCGACTACGGGCCGCGGCACCGACGATCTCGAGGCTTACGAGCTGTACCAGCGCGGCATGTATTTTTACCTGCGCCGCGGACCGGGGCTCGTTCGTGCTCGGGAGTACCTCGAGCAGGCCATCGCGAAGGATCCGCGCTTTGCGCGGGCTCATGCGGGACTTGGACTTGCGTGGATTGCGCTCGCGATCTACACCGATGTCGCTATGATCGACGCGATACCGAGGGCGCTGGCGGCCGGCGAACGCGCGGTCGCGATCGACTCGACCTCCGCGGAAGGGTGGGCCGCGATCGGATTGGCGCGCACCTATCAGCACCACTGGCGTGAGGCTGACGAGGCGACGCAGCACGCCGTACGCGTCGATGGCGGCAACCCCAGTGCGCACCAGTATCGCTCTCGGCTGCTGCTGGTCACGGGCCGCGTTGACGAGGCGCTGACCGCCGCGCGGCGCCTCGTCGAGCTCGACCCGATCAACGCCGTCACGCTCGGCTACCTGGCGCTCACGCTGTCCATCGCGGGGCAGCACGCCGAGGCGATGGCCGTCGCCAATCGGGCGTGGGAGATCGACTCGACCGTGTCCGGCGTGACGAGCTATGCCCTGCTGGCCCAGCACGATGGCGGTCAGGTGTCGGTGGCCGTGCGGCGTGCCGAATCGGTGGTGCGCGCCGCACGTGAACCAACGCAAATGTCCGGTGCGGTCTACGTCATTGGCGCATCCGGAGATACCGCGCGTGCCGCAACGCTCACGCGGCAGTTCGCGGTGCAGTTCGCCGGTCATCCACGCATCCGTTCAGCACTTACTTCCGGCTGGCTGGCTGCCGGCGATACCGCCCAAGCGCTCACCGCGATGGAGCGGGCCGCCGACCGCTTCGAGATCGGCGTGGTGAACATGCCGCTCGCGCACCGTCGCTATGATGTGCTCCGTGGCAGCCCGCGCTTCGCGACGATCGTGCGCAAACTCGGACTGGATGTGGCGCTATTCACGCTCCCTAATGGCGGGCGTCCGCGATGAGCAGCCGCGACGCGCAGCCGCGGCACCTTGCCGCACTCGCTGGCAATAATGCATGCGGTAAATACACCGCGTAGTTTTACCGCATGTATTCTCGCCGCCTTGCGCACAAGGCCACCTATCTTGATGTAGCTCGCGCAACTGAGATCGGTCACGCCGAGGCGGTTGCCTCCGGAT
>CAYWCJ010000459.1:0-3464 GCA_964456595.1 uncultured Gemmatimonas sp.
GCTGGTACAGATGAAGGGACGGCCGCCCGGCAAGCCGTTTCTGATGCTCATCGGACACCCCTCGCAGATTGCGCGACTCGATCTGCGGCTGCCCACGTACGCGGCCCACCTCTCCGCGCGATTCTGGCCCGGCCCCCTCACGCTCGTGCTGTCCGGCGGCGATCATCGCGTCCCCGAACGATTGCGTGGCCCTGAGGGCGGTGTCGCCGTTCGGTGGACACCGCACCCCGGATTGCAGCGCCTGCTCGCCGCGTACGGCGAGCCGATCACGAGCACCAGCGCCAATCGACCCGGGGTACCGCCTGCGATGACCGCTGCCGAAATTGTGCAGCAGTGGCCTGACGCAATTCATCGCGGCCTGCTGCACGTGCTCGATGGTGGACGACTGTCGCCGTCGTCGGCCTCGACCGTCGTGGACTGCACCGGACGGCGCCCGCGCGTCATTCGGCCCGGTGTACTGTCGGCGAGTGTGTTGCGCGAATGCGTACCTTCGCTCGTCGGCGATACATGAGAGCCGTCGAGCGTTCTTCGAGCGTCCTTCGAACTTCATTCGAGCGTTAACCGAGCGATCGTCGACCTCTCATGCGCCTGCTCTTTGTCTGCACGGGCAACACCTGCCGCAGTCCGCTCGCCGAAGGGATTGCGCGACGACTGATTGCCGATCGCGCGCTCACCGACCTCGAGGTGGAGAGTGCCGGTACGAGCGCCTGGCCCGATGCGCCCGCATCCGACGGTTCTCTGCTGGTGGCAATGGAGCACGGCATCGATCTGGGCGAGCATCGCGCGCGCCAGCTCTCGCCCGAAATTGTCTCCATCGCGGATCTCATTCTGGCGATGGGACCGCATCATCTCGATCGCGTGGAAGCCCTCGGCGGGATGGAGCGAAGCTGGTTGCTCACGGCGTACGCGGGCGGCGCCGGGAATGGTCGACCCGTGAGCGATCCGTTCGGCGGAGATCTCGATGTGTATCGGGCGACCTTCGACGAGCTCGAACGCGAGATCGGCGGCATTCTCGATCGCGTTGAAGCGGACCGATCGCGCCCCCAGGCGTGATGCACACGTCGGCGTTCATATCGACCGTCTGATCCGAGCCGCGACGCCGCCGACGTCGTTGGTCATCATTGGTCAGCCCGTGGCGCAATCGCTCTCGCCCGCCATGCAGGGCGCAGCGCTGGCGGCTGCCGGGCGCACGGTGCGCTACGTGCCACAAGACGTCGCGGCCGTGCAGTTGTCCGAGACGCTCGCGGAATTCGCGCGGGTCGGGATGGGCGGCAACGTGACGATGCCGCACAAGGAAGCCGTGTTCGTCGCGACCGCGCGACCCTCACCACTCGCCGACCGCCTTGGCGCGGTCAACACGTTCTGGCATGAGCAGGGTGTCCTCTGCGGACACAACACCGATGTCGCGGGCGTGCAGGCCACGCTGCGAGCGTTGTGTCCAGGCGGATTGAGCGGACGGCCAGTCGCACTGCTTGGCGCGGGTGGCTCAGCGGCAGCGGCACTCGTCGCACTCGAGCTCTGTGGCTGCAGCGAGATTCGTGTTGCCGCCCGCACGCCGGATCGTGCCCGGGCGCTCGCCGATCGCGTGCGCGTGACGATAGCCATTGTCGCGCATGCCGAGGCGGCCGTCGACGGCGTAGCCCTGGTCGTCAACGCGACACCCGTTGGCATGCGCGACGACCTGATGCCCGTCGATCCGACACTCCTTCCATCGGACGCGGCCGTCTTCGATCTCGTGTACCGTCGCGGTGCGACGTCCTGGGTGCGCGCAGCACGGGCCTGCGGTCTGCGTGCGGACGATGGACTGCGCATGCTGGTGGAGCAGGGCGCCGAGGCCTTTCGTGTCTGGTTTGACGCGGAGCCCTCACTTGACGCGATGTGGCGAGCCGTCGAGTCGCCTGAGACGTCCTCATGAACAGCAGCACCACCAACGGTGGCACGGGCAGCGGCAGCGATGCGGTGACGACCCGCGCGCGCGCGCTGCTCTCCGGCGTGGCGCAGTTTCTCTTCCCATCCGCGTGTGCGATCTGCCGAGTGCTGCACACCCCTGATCGCCACGGCATCGTCTGTCCCTCCTGCCTTGCGCGGCTCGTTCCCCTGCCCAATCCGACATGCGCGCGGTGCGGACATCCGCGGCTCTCGGTGTATGCGCCGCTACCGGGCAACACCTCCGCTCGTGGACGCGCCACCGCTGGCGCGGAGGCTCGCGCGACGGATGTCTCGAAGCCTGCTGCCGCGGTCGCCTTGCCGTCCTGTCGCTGGTGTGCACGCTTGCCCAGCTACGTGCGCGTGGTGCGATCCGTCTGTCGCATGGATTCGGGAACCGGCGCCGAGATGGTGCATGCGCTCAAGTACGGCGGCTGGCCCGATGTCGCGCGCCCCATGGCCGAGCGTCTGGCGCGCGTCGACCTGCCGCCGGACGTGGTGGAGGAACGGACCGCGCTCGTCCCGTTACCGCTCTCACGCACACGAGAGCGTGAACGTGGCTACAATCAGGCGGAGCGTTTGGCCACCGCGCTCGCTCCGCACTGGAACATCCCCGTGTGGCGAACCGTGCTGCAGCGCACGCGTGACACGCAGTCGCAAGTGCGGTTGACACCGTCCGAGAGGACGAGCAACGTTTCCCGGGCCTTTGCAACGAGCGTGAATTCGCTCGGCGCGCTGCGCGGGACGCACGTGGTGTTGGTGGACGATGTCATCACCACGGCCGCGACGCTCAATGCCGCGGCACAGGCGCTCACCGAAGGTGGCGCACGCATCATCAGCTATGTGACGTTCGGAAGGGCGCCGGATCCAGGCGACCGTTCCGATTTCGACTTCGACCCCGACCGGGACTGATACGAATGGCCATTCGCGTAGGCATCAACGGCTTCGGCCGCATCGGCCGTCAGGTGCTTCGTGCTGCAAAGCAGCAGGGCGTTGCTGACATCGACTTCGTCGGCATCAACGACCTCACCGACACCGCCACCCTCGCGCACCTGTTCAAGTACGACTCCGTGCACGGACAGTACGCCGGCAAAGTAGCGCACGACGCAGATCCTTGTGCGGCAGGTCGAGAATGGACTGGTCGTTGGTGTAGCTGTGGATCGTGACCATCGTGCCGTGCACGAAACCGAAGTTGTCGCGAATGACCTTCACCATGGGCACGAGACAGTTGGTCGTGCACGACGCGTTGGAGACGATGTGGTGATTGGCCGGATCGTACTTGTCGCTGTTGACGCCCATCACGATGGTGATGTCTTCGCCGGTGGCGGGGGCTGAGATCACGACCTTGCGTGCGCCCGCGTCCATGTGCTTGGCGGCATCGGCGCGAGCGGTGAAGCGGCCCGTCGACTCGAGCACGATGTCAACGCCGAGCTCCTTCCACGGCAACTTGCTCGGCTCACGTTCCGCGATGATCCGAATCCGATCGCCATCGATCGTGATGCTTTCGGCGTCGTGCGCTACTTTGCCGGCGTACTGTC
>CAYWCJ010000460.1:0-1143 GCA_964456595.1 uncultured Gemmatimonas sp.
GGTGCGCCGATGTGCCTGAGCGCATCGACGCGGCCGGCGAGATCGTGGTGCCACTCGATCTCGTGGCGCTCGATGCGATCGTCACGCGCCTGGTGCAGGACGGTGTCGAGTCGATCGCCATCTGTTTTCTGCACGCGTTCGTCAATCCGGTGCACGAACACCGAGCCGCCGCGCATATCCGCGCGCACTGGCCGTCGCTCGCCGTTTGCTGCTCCAGCGATGTGCTGCCGGAAATCCGCGAGTACGAGCGTGCCACCGCAACGGTGATGAATGCGTACGTACTGCCGCTCACCGATGCCTACCTCAAGCAGTTGGCCGCCAGACTGCGGGCGATCGGATTTGACGGAACGATTCACATCATGCTGTCGAGCGGGCGATTGACCACCGTCGACGGCGCGCGCGAAGCGCCGGTGCAGCTGCTCGAATCGGGCCCGGCCGGCGGGGCCATGGCCGGCGTACACGTGTGCCGCGCGTCGCAGTTGCCCGACCTGCTCACGTTCGACATGGGCGGCACGACCGCCAAAGCGTCTCTCATCCTGCACTACGCCCCGCAGATCACGACGCACTTTGAAGCCGCACGTGTGCGTCGCTTCAAGAAGGGGAGCGGCTTGCCGGTGCGCGTGCCGGTCATCGACATGATCGAGATCGGTGCTGGGGGTGGCAGCATCGCGTCGCTCGATTCACTGGGTTTGCTGCGCGTTGGACCGTCGAGTGCCGGTGCCGAGCCCGGTCCGGCCTGCTATGGCCGCGGTGGCTCACAGCCGACCGTGACCGACGCCGATCTCGTGCTCGGATATCTCGATCCCGCGTATTTTCTTGGTGGTCGCCTGACGCTCGATCGCCCCGCTGCCGAACGCGCGATCGCGATGCACATTGCCCACCCACTCGGCATTTCGGTCGAAGACGCGGCACTTGGCATTCACCGGGTGGTCAACGAAAGCATGGCCAACGCCGCGCGCGTGCACATCATCGAGAAGGGACACGATCCACGACGATTCGCCATGCTCGCATTTGGCGGTGCCGGCCCGGTGCATGCGTTTCAGGTCGCGCGGTTGCTGAACCTCACGGATTGTCTGGTGCCGGTGGGGGCCGGCGTTGCGTCTGCTTTCGGTTTTCTCGCTGCCCCCATTGCGCGCGAACTGG
>CAYWCJ010000460.1:1153-3459 GCA_964456595.1 uncultured Gemmatimonas sp.
CGCTCGTGCGCCTCGACCGGGTGGGCTGGCGCGTGACCACCGATCGACTTGCCACGATGGAAGCGGACGGCATGACGTTCCTGCGTCAGGCCGGTGTTGCTGAGTCCTCGATCACGGTCGCGCGCACGGCGGATATGCGCTACGTCGGACAGGGGCACGACATCTCGGTGCCCGTGCCCAGTGGCACCCTCGACGAGACGGCTGGGGCGCGCATTCGTGCGGCATTTGAGCAGGAGTACAAGCGCACCTACGGTCGTCTCGTCGAGCAGATGGCGGTGCAGATCGTCACGTGGCGCACCGTGGTCAGCGGACCGACGCCGGTGATGTCGAGCCCGCGCTCAGCGGCCGCGACTGGTCGCGGTTCGTTCAAGGGCACGCGCGCGGTGCGATTCCCGGAGTTGCCCAGTCGGGTCGATTGCCCGGTACACAGCCGGACGGCGCTGGTGAGCGGCGACGTGCTGACTGGTCCCGTGCTGATCGAGGAGGCGGAGTCGACGATCGTGATCGGGCCGCGTGCCACGGTTGTTGTCGATGCGGCGCTCACCCTGCGTGTCACGTTGGCCCCCGCTGGAGACGTCGCACTGCAGGTGCGTGAACGCGAAGCGGTTGGAGTGTCCGCATGACGACTCGTGCCCGCGCGCATGCCGACGATGTTGACGCCATCACCCTCAGCATTCTGTGGGCGCGCATCCTGTCGATTGTCGACGAGGCCGGATCGGCGCTGCAGCGCACCGCGTTCTCGACGGTGACGCGTGAATCGAACGATTTCGCTGTCGTGCTGATGGATGAAGAGGGTCGCTCGATCGCGCAGAGCAGCATCAGTGTGCCCAGCTTTCTCGGTGTCATTCCGATATTGACGAAGGCGCTGCTGTCGGGCGCGTTTCCCGCGTCGCGCTGGCGCGAGGGCGACGTCGTCATGACCAACGATCCGTGGCTGTGTGCCGGACATAAACCCGATATCGGGCTGGTCTCGCCCGTCTTCCACAGCGGTCGACTGATCGCCTTCATTGGGACCATCGCGCATTCGCCGGACATGGGTGGCACCCTCTGGGGCGCTGGCGCGCGCGATCTGTACGAAGAAGGGCTGATGGTGCCGCCGATGCATCTGTATCACGAGGGTCGCCCGAACGAAACGTTGTTCGCGATCCTCGAGCACAACGTGCGCAGCCCGCAGCAAACGCTCGGTGACATTCGCGCGCAGCTTGCCGCCAACGATCAAGGCACGCGCGCTTTACAGGGGCTGATGGCGGAGAGCGGCCTGGTCGATCTGGGCGCGCTCTCGCGTCAGGTACGGACGGCGTCGGAAAAGGCCATGCGTGACGCGCTGTCGGCGGCCCCGAACGGAACGTGGCGCTACCACTACACGGCCGACGGCGACGGACTTGGCGACGGGGTCGACATCGCACTCGCGCTCACGATCGCCGGTGACACCATCCACGCCGACTATTCGGGAACGCGTGGCGCGCATCGGCTGGGCATCAACGCGGTCGCAAACTATGCGTATGCGTACACCGCGTATCCGATCAAGTGTGTGTTCAGCCCCGAGGTGCCCAACAACGATGGGGGGTTTCTGCCCATCACCGTCCACGCACCGCGCGGCTCACTGCTCAACGCGCAGGCGCCGGCACCACTCGGTGCGCGCAACATCACCGGCAATATCCTGCACGCGTTGGTGTTTGGTGCGTTGGCGCAAGCGGTGCCGGATCGCGTGCAAGCCGATTGCGGGAGCGCGTGCTGGAGTGTGGTGCTGAACGGGAATCTCCCCGATCGTGGCGAGTTCGTCGAGTATTTTTTCCTGAACGGCGGCTACGGCGCGCGCGCCACCAAGGATGGTCCGGCGGTGCTCAGCTTTCCAACCAATGTGGCCAACGTGCCCATCGAGGTGCTGGAACACTCCATGCCGTTGCTCGTGTATGAGAAGTCGCTGCGTGCCGGCTCCGGTGGCGATGGCATGTACCGCGGCGGATTGGGACAACGCATTTCGTTTGAATGGCGCGGCACGGAACCGGTGAACTGTTCGCTGCTCTCCGAAAAAACGCAGACCCGCGCGCACGGCGTGTGTGGAGGTGCGCCAGGAGAATCGGGGGCCATTCGAATTGAACCGAACCGACCACTCGCGCCCAAAGGCCTGACACGGCTCGCACCGGGCGAGCGCCTGACGCTCGATCTGCCGGGCGGCGGCGGCTATGGCGACCCGGCGCGGCGCGATCCTGCGGCGCGCGAGCGCGATGTCCGCGAGGGATACGTAACGGTACCAACCGAGCCACCGCGCACCGATGTGGCGCGCGACACGACATCAGCCACGA
>CAYWCJ010000461.1:0-3443 GCA_964456595.1 uncultured Gemmatimonas sp.
GAGGCCGACGTTGCGGCTGGCGCAGCGAAAGCCACGCGGGAACACGGGCGTCAGATGGAACGGTGATGCAGTCGTCTCGGGCATCCGTGAAAGCTGAGGAGTCGATGGGCGACGCGCCAGCGTCCACCAGACCTCCATTAGACTACGTGGAGACGTCGTTCACAGTCTTCCCACCGTCATCAGGACGTGTACGTCATGCGTCAATCCATTCGTTTCGCTGCCATGCACCTGTTTCGTCAGGCAGCGGGAACCACGGCGACACGCTGGCATTCGCTCGCGCTCGTCGCCGCGTCCGCGATCAGCACCGCCATCAGTAGCGGGGTTGGTGCGCAGCAGGTCAACGCGCCGATTCAGGTCACGCCGCGTCCTCGGCCGGTGGGCGACACGTCGATCTTCGCGCCGCTCGTGCTGCCGACGGCAAACGATCAGCGCGCCGGCAGCGGCGCACCGGGCGCACGATACTGGCAGAATCGCGCGGACTATACGCTGTCCGCGACGCTCGACACCACCGCGCGCACCATCAAGGGCGAGATGTCGCTGCGTTACACCAATCGTTCGCCGGACACCCTGCGCTTCATCTGGCTGCAGGTCGAGCAGAACGCGTTTCGCGCCAACTCGCTCAACTCGATGATCTTCGCGGAAGACTCGCGCTTCGGGGCGCGTGGCTTCGACGGTGGTTACAAGTTCGCGAAGGTCGAGCAGGTGATGGCGGCCACGCCCGCGCGCCCACTCAAGCGCATTGCGCTCAAGTCACGCGTGAACGAAACGCTGATGAAGGTGGACCTCGCCGAGCCTCTGGCACCCGGACGCACGGCGACGCTCGACATCGCGTGGTCGTTTCTCGTGCCGGAGCATGGCGCCGATCGCATGGGGTACGACGGCGCACTGTTCGAGATCGCGCAGTGGTTTCCGCGCGCGGCGGTCTACGACGATGTGCGCGGCTGGAATATCGAACCGTATCTCGGGCAGGGCGAGTTCTATCTCGACTACGGCGACTACACGCTCTCGGTCACCGTGCCGGCCGGCTACATTGTGGCGGCCACCGGCGCGCTGCAGAACGCGAAGGACGTGCTCACCACCACACAAATGGCCCGTCATGCGATTGCCGCGCGCTCCGACAGCGTCGTGCGACTCATCACCGAGGCCGAACTGAAGAGCGGATCGGCGCGCACGCGCAGGTCGGGCACGATGACGTGGAAGTTCGCGGCGAAGAATGTGCGCGATGTGGTGTGGGCCGCGTCGCCCGACTTCCAGTGGGACGCGACAAGCTGGAAAGGGATCATGGCCTACGCGTACTACCGCCCGAGTGCTGCGGTCAACTGGCATGACGCGGCCGATCAGTCGCGCCTGTCGATCATGGAGTACTCCGAGCGCTGGTTCATGTATCCGTGGCCGCACATTTCGGCCGTGGAAGGACCGATCAGCGGCATGGAATACCCGATGATCGCGATGGAGAACAAGAGCAGCGATGTCTACGATCTCTTCAACGTCGTGACACACGAGATCGGGCACATGTGGTTTCCGATGATCGTTGGGAGCAACGAACGCGCG
The DNA here is from genome assembly GCA_964456595.1 of uncultured Gemmatimonas sp. GTDB lineage: Bacteria > Gemmatimonadota > Gemmatimonadetes > Gemmatimonadales > Gemmatimonadaceae > Gemmatimonas. The sequence continues at coordinate 1,552 of CAYWCJ010000461.1, forward strand.
TACATGTGGCAGGACGAAGGATTCAACACCTTCATCAACACCTTTGCCGAAGGCCGCCGCTATCCGGAGAAGGGCGACCAGCTGGGACGTGCGGCCGAAGAGCGGCGCATCGTCGAGAGCTACATGACCAACGGCGCGGACAAGCCGGTGATGACGGCGCCGGACCGCATCGAGCCAAGGCTGCTTGGCGAAGCGGCGTACGTGAAGCCGAGTGTGGGACTGCAGCTGCTCCGGCAGGAGATCCTGGGCCCCGAGGCGTTCGACGATGCCTTCCGGACGTACGTCGCGCGCTGGGCCTACAAGCACCCCACGCCCGCAGACTTCTTCCGTACGATGGAGGATGTGGCGGGGCGTCGGCTCGACTGGTTCTGGCGGCAGTGGTTTGTCGAAAATGCGCGCTTCGACCAGAGCGTCGATACGGTGATGGTGCGCCGGCAGGACGATTCGACTCGGGTGACGGTGCGCTACGGCAATCGTGAGCGCGGCGTGCTGCCGATTCGTGCGCGCTTCACGTTCACCGACGGAACGACGCAGGAGTTCGTCTATCCGGCCGAGGTGTGGAGCACGAACAGTCGTACGTATGTGCGCGAGTATCGATTCGGCGGAAAGGAATTGGCACGGGTGGAGGTCGATCCTGACCAGCGGTTGCTGGACATCGAGCGCGGCAACAACAGTTGGAGTGCGAAGGTCGCCGTGCCGTAAGGACTGGTGCAGGGGGTGACGTCGTTACGCTCACGCCGTGCCTGGCGCACCCGGTAGCGATGCGCGGCGTGTCGTCACAGATTCGCCAATCTGAATTTCAGTGCGGAGAGTCCCGTGAATCCAGCCGCGCGATCGCATTCGCATTCCTCCCACTCTGCCGTCTGTGCCGTCGCAACCCACACTGCGCCCCTTCGATGTCGCCGTCGCGCTCCGCCTCCTGCTGGTGCCGGAGGAGCGGTATGAGCCGCTGTCGGACGCCCTCGTGACAAGTACGAGCGCCGTCCATCGATCGGTCGCGCGGTTGCAGCACGCGGGGCTGTGCAAACCGGCCAGTCGCACCATTGCACGACCGGCACTGCGCGAGTTCCTGCTGCATGGCGTGCGCTATGCCTTTCCCGCGGTGCACGGTCCGGAGCGTTTTGGGATGCCAACCGCGTGGGTGCATCCAGCCGTGGCGGCGCTCTTCACCGACCAACTCACCATGCGCCCACTGGTCTGGTCCACGGAAACGGGCTCGATGCGTGGCGAGACGCTGGTGCCGCTCTTCTCCGGCGTACCGGCCGTGGCCGCGCGGGATGAGCGGATGTACGAATTGCTCGCCTGCGTGGACGCACTGCGCGCCGGTGGCACCCGCGAGCGTCGCATCGTTGGTGACGCGCTTGGTGAACGCGTGCTCTGGGCTCCAACCGTCTGACGGAACGGCGGCGGAAGGTTCCTGAGCGGGTGATCAGTGCGTGAGCAGTGGGTGATCAGTGGGTGATCAGTGGGTGATCACGGACGTCCGCTCGATGGGCAGATCCGCCGCCGTCCAGGCACTGTAGCCACCGACCATCGAATACACGTCGGTGCGACCCAGTCGCTGCAGCAGACTCGCGGCGATCGCGGAACGCGTACCCGCCTGACAGTGCACCACCAGCGGGGCCGGCGGCAGCGATTCGAGTTCGTCGGCCAGCAACCCGAGCGGCACGTTGACGACACCGGGCAGGTGACCCGCTTCCCACTCACTGTGCCCGCGCACGTCGACGGCATGCAGCGAACCATCGCGGAGTCCTGCGGCGAGCGCCGACACGTCGATCTGCGGCGTCTGGTGCAGGGAATGACCGCCCGCGCTCCATGCCTCCAGCGCCGCGTCGGCCTCGATCCATCCATGCAACCGATCGACTCCGATCATCGCGAGTTCGCGCGCGGCG
>CAYWCJ010000462.1:0-3437 GCA_964456595.1 uncultured Gemmatimonas sp.
CCCATGCGACCGGCGCCCTCGTTTCCGGTCAACGCGGACGAAGGCTTTACCGAACGGCTGGAACGCATCGAACGACTCGATCGCGCCGACCGACAGATGGATCGACCGGCCGATCGCCCGGAGCGTCCCGAGCGTCCCGAGCGTCAGGATCGTTCAGACCGAGCGGACCGGCGGGACCCAGCGGATCGACCGGATCGACCCGGCGTATCCGAGCGACCGGACCGCGGCGATCGACCGGAACGGAACGACCGCACCGATCGTCCCGACCGTGGTCGTCGTCACGAGCGTCCTCGTGGACCCGATCGTGGCCCGCGTGTTGAGCGTGGTGAGCGTGGTGAGCGTGGTGAGCGTGGTGAGCGTCCGGAACGTGGACCACGTCCGCCTGAGCAGGGCGACGCACAGAGCGGCGAACGCGGTGCATTGCGTCGCAATGGACGGCGCGGTCGGAATCGCTTCCGACGGGGCGCGGGCAGTGGTGGCGGAGAAGGCGGCGTGCAGGAGCCCGCGTTCGAACGCGCGCCAGCGGCTCCGACGGCCGCGGAAGGCACCGTCACCGGATGGTTTGACGCCTCGCGCGACGGCGGGTTCCTGCGCCGACCGATCAACAGCTATCTCCCCGATCCGGGCGACCCGTTTATCTCGCCGGCGCTGGTGCGACTGCACCAGCTTCGTCGCGGCGACAAGCTCGAAGTGTCTTACGGACGCGATCCACGCGGACGTCACGTCGTCATCGAGGTGCTCTCGCTCAATGACGGTTCGCCCGTCGTCCTCGACAAGCGCCTGGATTTCAACACGCTGACGGCCAGCTATCCGGATCGCAAGCTGACACTCGAAACGGGTCGACCGGCCAAGACCGGACCGGAATTGACGCGTCGCGCGATCGATCTGATCGCACCGATCGGCTACGGGCAGCGCGCACTCATCGTCGCGCCGGCACGCGCCGGCAAGACGACACTGCTGCAGGCGATCGTCGAAGGCGTCGCCATCAATCACCCGGAAGCCGCGCTCCTTGTTCTCCTGGTGGACGAGCGCCCGGAAGAAGTGAGCGAAATGGTGACGTGGGGGTACGGCGAGGTGGTGGCGTCCAGCTTTGACATGCCGCCCAAGCGTCACACCGAAGTCGCCGACATGACGCTCGAACGCGCCCGTCGCCTCGTCGAGCAAGGAAAGGACGTCGTCATCGTGCTCGACTCGATCACGCGTCTGGCCCGCGCCCACAACACCACCGACCGCGGCACCGGTCGCACCATGTCCGGTGGTCTCGATGCGACGGCCATGCAAAAACCCAAGGCGTTCTTCGGTTCGGCGCGCATGATCGCGAAGGAGCACGGCGGCGGATCGCTCACCATCATCGCCACCGCACTCGTCGAAACCGGTTCGCGGATGGATGACATCATCTTCGAAGAGTTCAAGGGCACCGGCAACTGCGAGATCAAGCTCGATCGCTCGCTGGCTGACCGTCGCATCTTCCCCGCCTTCGACATCGCCATCAGCGGGACACGTCGCGAGGAGAAGCTCTTCCGCCCCGATCAGCTCGAAAAGGTGCACCTGCTGCGTCGTGGACTGGCGCAGTTGCCGCCGCAGGCCGCGATGGAGTGGCTGATCAAGCGGATTGCCGGAACATCCAACAACGACTCGCTGCTCGACGGACTGTAAGTCGCTGGCGGGCGCTGGCGGCCCATCTGAACGGAATGGGTTGTGCACGAACGATCGGGTCAACGCGCCGTCACGGATACTGTGACGGCGCGTTGTGCATGTGCCTACGCCGTCGTGCGTCATTGGCATGAGAGAGTGACCGTCCGCGTCGGTTGGCTAAAGCCTTATCGGCCCGGAACCGATACCAACATGCGTAGAGTTCCGATCGGGCGACCATGCCCGATCCTATCCGCACACGGTCCCACTTCGCGACGCCAATGTTCCGTACGCTGACCCTACGGTCGAAGATTCTCGCCCTGCCCTTGGTGGCGGCCCTCGGCTTCATCATCACCCTTGGCACGACCTTCGTACTGGGTATGAAGGCGGAAGACAAGCTCGCACTTATCGAGACCGGCTACGCGCCGGCCGTGGAGCAGAGTCGTCGCCTCGAGTCCAAGCTCGACACTTATCAGCGCGCCTTGCGCGACGCCGTCGGCGCGAGCGATACGGGTGCGGTCATCGCCGCCGATTCGCTTGTGAAGTCGTTCTCCGTAGTCGTCGACAGCCTCGAAAAGAACGTCGTCACCGACGACTCGACCTACAAGGTGATCGGCGCGGACTTCGCCTCCTATACGAAGGGCGCGCGGACCACGACCTTCGGCATGATCACCGGGTCGATGGAAGACCTGATGGGCGGCATGCAGGGCGTGAAGTCGAAATACTCGGCGCTCAGCACGAAGCTCGCCGAGCAGACCAAGACGATGGACGCGAGCATCACAACCGCCTACGCCGATGCGCGAACGCTGCAGAGCACGACGCGATGGGTACTCGCGGTGGTGCTGGTGGTGTCGCTACTGGTGCTTGGCGTGCTGGCGGTTGGTACGCTCCAGAACATCACCGGTGCGATGCAGACGTTGTCGAACGCGGCCGGCGAAATCGCGCGCGGTCGCATCGAACAGAAGATCGAGGTCATCACCAAGGACGAAATCGGCGCACTGGCGATGGCGTTCCGGGGCATCGTGGAGTACGTGGGCGGTATCGCGCAGGCAGCGGATCGACTTGCCTCGGGCGATCTCTCGGCCAAGGTGACTCCGCGCTCCGAGCATGACGTGCTTTCGCGCAACATGAACCGCGCGTCGGAAACGTTGACGGATATCGTTGGCGAAGCGCAAACGCTCATCGAAGCGGCGCGCCATGGCGAATTGAGCAAGCGCGGCAACCCGGATCGCTTCCAGGGTGCATACAAGGAACTCATCGCCGGCACGAACAGCATGCTCGACGCCGTCGTGCAGCCGATCACCGAAGCGCAGGATGTGTTGAACCGCGTGGCCAATCGCGATCTCACGGCGCGTGTCGAAGGCACCTACCATGGCGATCACGCAGCCATCAAGCAATCGCTCAACACGGCGCTCGAGAACATCGCCGAAGTCTTTGCATCACTGACGACCGCGATCGGTCAGGTGAATGCGGCGGCCAGCGAGATCGGTTCGGGGAGCCAGAATCTGGCGAGTGGCGCGGCTGACCAGGCGGGCTCGATCGATCAGGTGTCTACCCGCATCAAGGTGGTGGACGATCGCACGAAGGCGAGTGCCGCCGATGCGAACGAAGCGCGCGCGGTGATGGAGCGTGCGAACACGGATACCGAGCAGGGTGTGGAGCGCATGCAGGCGCTCGCCGAAGCAGTGGCCGAGATCAAGAAGTCGGCCGACAGCACGGCGAAGATCGTGAAGACGATCGACGAGATCGCGTTCCAGACGAATCTGCTGGCGCTGAACGCGGCCGTTGAAGCGGCACGCGCTGGC
>CAYWCJ010000463.1:0-3422 GCA_964456595.1 uncultured Gemmatimonas sp.
ACACAGCAGCAGCTCAAGGCCTCCTCGGCCCGCGTCGCGGCCGGTGTCGCCACCAAGTCCGACTCGCTCCGTTCCGCCATTCAGGTGGGCAACGCGCAACTCGCCGTGCTCACCGCCGAAAACGATCTGCGTGTGGCCAACGCCGCGCTGACGCGGGTGGCCGGTTCCACCACCACCATCACCGCCGCTCCCGAAGACACACTCGACACGCCACTCACGCTCCCCGCCGAAGTTGAGCTGGCCGGATTCGCCGTCGAAGGACCGGAGGTGCGTCTCGCGCAGTCCAACGTGGCCGTCGCGCGGGCAGCGAAGCGCACCCAGCGTTCGTCGTATCTGCCGACGCTCGGCATGTCGTACAACTACGCGTTCAGCCAGAACAGCCGTGGCTTCGTCGGTACCAATCTGATATTGTTGGCCGGCGACCACGCGAGTCGGCAGACCATCAACTTCAACATCCAGTACCAGCTCTTCAACGGCTTCCAGCGCGAATCGCAGTCGGTGCAGCTGGATGTCGCACTCACCAACGCCGAAGCGCAGTTGAGCGATGCGCGCCTTGCCGCGCGCCAGAACCTGACATCGTTCCTGCGCTCGCTGCAGAACGCACAGGCGCGCGTGCAGGTGCAGATGGCGGCCATCGCCGCGGCCGACGAAGATCTCCGCGTACAGCAGCAGCGCTACGCACTCGGCGCCTCCACGCTGCTCGATCTGCTCACGTCGCAGACGCAGCTGAACGAGGCACGTCAGGCCCTCATTCAAGCGCGTTTCGATGGACGGGTTGCGCGCGCGCAGCTCGCCTCCCTGCTCGGTCGCGAACTGTGACCCCGTTCCGTTCCTTGCCAGCTCGTCGGAGCGTTTCCGTGCTGTCTCGTCGTCTACCGCCCGCTATTTCCGGCGCGTGGTCTGTCTCGCGTTCGTTGGTCGCGGCGGCTGCCCTGCTGGCCGCCTGCGGGCCCAAGAAGGAACCTCCCCCGCCCGTGGGAACGGTCGTGGTGGATCGCCGCACGATCGTGGTCGATGCGCAGGCAACGGGCGCCGTCGAGCCGATCAACGTCATCGAAGTGAAGTCCAAGGCATCGGGGCTGATCACGCGCATGCCGGTGGAAACCGGTACACAGGTGCGCGCCGGCCAGTTGCTGGTGCAGGTGGATACGCGCGACGTGCAGAACCAGTACGACCAGTCGTCAGCGGATCAGCGGTCAGCGCAGGCCAACCTCGACGTCGCCGCCGCGCAGAAGAAGCGTTCCGACGAGTTGTACAAGACGCGCATCATCACGACGCAGGAATACGAGACCGCGCAGCTTGGCCTGACGCAGGCGCAGGGGCAGATGGTCCGCGCGAACACCAATCTCGATCTCGCCAAGCAGCGTCTCGAAGATGCGACCGTCGTCGCGCCGGTTGGCGGCACGATCATCTCGAAGCCGGTGGCCCTCGGCCAGGTCATCACGTCGGCCACCGGCGCCTTTGGCGGCGGCACGACACTCCTCACGATGGCCGACCTCAGCAAGGTGCGCATGCGCGCCATGGTCAACGAAACGGACATCGGCAATGTGAAGGCCGGTCAGCCGGCGCGCGTCACCGTCGATGCGTATCCGGAGCGTCCCTTCCAGGGCGTCGTGGAGAAGATCGAACCGCAGGCCATCGTGCAGCAGAGCGTGACGATGTTTCCGGTCATCATCTCGCTCCAGAACAACGAGGGCTACCTCAAGCCTGGCATGAACGGCGAAGTATCGCTGCTCATCGAACGTCGTGAGAATGTCGTGGCCGTCGCCAACGACGCCGTGCGCACGCTGCGTGAAGCGGCGACGGCGGCCGGGTTTGTCGGGCTCAATCCCGACTCGGTCGTGGCGATGGTGCGTGATGCGCAGGCCAAGATGGCCGGCGGCCGCGGTCAGCCGACCAGCGACGCGCCGGCGACGCGTTCGGTGCCGATGGCCGACGCTGGTGGCTCGGCGGCTCCTGCCGGTGGCGCTGCTGCGGGCGGCCGTACGGGCGGGCGAAGCGGCCAGGGGGGAGGGACGCCTGCGGCGACGGTGGCGCCGAGCGCCGGTGGGCGCAACGGCGGCGGCGGTCGTATCATCGCCATCCGTGCGCGCTCGGGGCTCGTCTTCGTTCAGACCGCCGAGGGTAAGTTCGAGCCGCGCATCGTTCGCCTTGGCGCCGCGAACTACGATTATTCCGAAGTGCTGGAAGGGCTCAAGGAGGGCGAGAAGGTCGCTTCGCTGGCCGTGGCCGCCTTGCAGGCCAAGCGTGATCAGGCCAACGATCGCTTCCGCAGCATGACCGCAGTGCCCGGCGCGCCGGCGGCATCGCCAGCACGTGGCGGCGCTCCTGGCGGTGGCGGTGGTCGTCCTCCAGGGGGTCGCTGATGCTGCATCTCGAGGTCTTCCGTGTTGCGCTGACGGCGCTTCGCGCGAATAAGCTGCGTTCGCTGCTCACGATGCTCGGCATTGTCATTGGTGTCGGTGCTGTGATCGCCATGGACGGCATCGGTCGCGGCGCACAGAGCGCCATCAAGGCGCGCATCACCTCGCTCGGCACGACGCTCCTCTCCATTTCGCCGGGTCAGGTGCAGGCGCGTGGTGTGGCGTCTGAGTCCGATCGCGCCAAACTGACGATGTCGGACGCGCAGGCACTCGAAGAGCAGGGCGTGCTGATCACCGCCGTGCAGCCGGAGATGTCGCGTCAACTGCAGGTGCAGTTCAACTCGAAGAACACCAGCACGCAGATCGTCGGCACGACGGCCAACTATCTCGAAGTGCGCAAGTACGAGTTGCAGGCTGGTCGCATGTTCTCGACGCAGGAAGACGCGGGCAAGCAGCGATTGGCCGTGCTCGGCCCGCAGGTGCTGGTGAACCTCGGAATCGAGAATCCGGAAGCCATCATCGGCGAGCCGGTGCGTATCCGCGGCATTCAGTTCACCGTCATCGGCGTGCTCAAGGGGAAGGGACAGACGAACCCGTTCCAGAACCCCGACGATCAGGTCCTCATTCCGCTCAACACGGCGCGCTTCCGCGTGATCGGATCGGACCGCGTGCGCAACATTTCGGTGCTTGCCGCGTCGGAGGAGAAGATCCCCGAAGCGATGGCCGAGGTGCAGAAGATCATCCGTCGCGAGCACAAGATTGCGCGCGAACGGGAGGACGATTTCCAGATCCGCAATCAGGCCGACTTCCTGACGACGGCCGCCGAAACGAGTGCGGTGTTCGGCTCGCTGCTGGCCGGCATCGCGTCCGTCTCGCTGATCGTGGGCGGCATCGGCATCATGAACATCATGCTCGTCTCCGTCACCGAACGCACGCGCGAGATCGGCGTCCGCAAGGCGCTCGGCGCGACGAAGCTCAACATCCTCTTCCAGTTCCTGATCGAGGCGATCGTTCTCTGCCTGCTGGGCGGCGCGATCGGTGTCGCGCTCGGGATGGGTG
>CAYWCJ010000464.1:0-3417 GCA_964456595.1 uncultured Gemmatimonas sp.
CATGGGCGCGGCGGCGGGCTTGAGCACCGGCATCGCGGGGCGAACGGGGCGCGCGGTGGGCGGGGTCGCAGGCCGCGCCTGGGCTGACGCCTGGAGCGCTCCCCCCGCCAGGAGCAGGGTGACGGCGAGCGCGCGAGGGCGGAATGGGCGAGAAGACACGTCGAATCTCCAAGTGGCGGGATGCGGTGCAGCAGACTCCGACGTTGCCCGGTCGTCGAGGTCAAGGCAAGGGTGAATTTCCCGTCTGTACGGAACGCCCACACGCGCGGCGTTGACGATGAAACGGCCCCGCGACCCTCAACTGGCCGGTTCGGGAGGCGGTCCGAACAGCTCCGCCTCAGTCACCATCACGGCTGGATGCGCGGAGTCCGGTTGCCACGCGATCGACTCACGAAACGTGTCCGGAAACTCGGACGCTTTCGTCCACCGCTCGATCGTGCGCGCGTGCTGATCGACGATCCACACTTCACCGACGCCGAACGCCAGATACGCCGGCCGCTTGCGGTGCCGGTCCCGTTTGTGGGTGGAGGGGCTCAGCACCTCGATCACCAGCAGCGGCGGTGGCATCTCACGCCAGTGCAGGTTGGCGTATTGCGGCGTGGGATAGACCGCGAGATCGGGCTCCAGCCACGTGGTCTCGCTCATGTGCACGCCCCCCGGGCCCAGCACGGTCCAGCCAGTCTGGGTGCGAGCCCAGTTGCCGAAGGCCAGCGTGAGCCGGTGGGCGACTCCCTGATGGCCGGTGGATGGCATCGGCGTCACGAGCAGCTCGCCGTACAGGATCTCGTAACGAACGCCGTCCTGCGGCGGCAGCGCCTCGAGGTCGGCAACGGTCCACATGGTCCTATCAGGCAGCGCGGAAACAGGCATGGCCATATGGTCGGCTCGGCGGCGGAGTATGCGCAAGGGGCGAACATGCGCCGAGGATGGCGACGTCGACTGATGGGGCATAACCCGAACGTTGCGCCGGTAGCTTTGAGTAGCCGTGCGCATTGGGGCGCCTCCCAGAACCATTCTTCCTGCCTGTGTTCAGCGGACTTCGGGCGATTCGGAAGGACGCGAAACACTGCGCACGCTCTCGATGGGGAACCGGCAGACTGACGATGGTCTCCGATTCCTGCATGACTTCCCGGTCTTCACGGCGTGGCATCACAGCAGCGGGCGCGAAACCGTGATGGGCTACGACGGCAAGCCCAATCATCTCGCGTGGCGGGGAGCGATCACCGATCGCGGCTTTTCGGCACTTCGCGGGCTGGACGGACTCTTTTCGCTGGATGCGGCTGACGCGGCACTCGCGCTCTCCGGCGAAGCGGTTGTGCCGCTGCTCGATCTGCCCAACCTTGTGCGGGTGTCGGGGCGCGGCCTGACGGACGAGGTGATGGGGGCGTTTCCGGCACGGGTTCAGGTGGCGTACCGGGTGTAGGCGGACGGGTCGCACGGCCGGCTGAACGCACGGCCCGGACTACCGGATGCAGACGTTGCGGCGCGCCTTTTGAGTGGTGGGTGGTGAGGGCGCCGGGCGAGAGGTGGTGGGTTATGAGATCGTGGGGGCGAGGAGGGAGAACAGGGCGTGAAACCCCAAACCGCGGGTTGCGTACAGCGATAACGAAGTGATATCACTTCACTATCACCCTCCTCCACGAGGATTCAGATGCTTCGCGAAACTGATGCCCGACCCACCGCGGGCATTCCGGCTGCACTCCTGTTGGTCGCCGCCATCGTCGGCGGAATCTGGCTCGCCATCAGCGGAGGTCGTGGCGATTCACCGCCACTGGCGATCGGCGGCGTCGCGATCATCGCACTGGCCACGCTCTGCCTTCCCGGCCTGTTCGCGGTCTCGCCCAACGAAGGCAAGGTGCTCACGCTCTTTGGCAACTACAAAGGCACGGTGCGCTCGTCAGGGTTGTGGTTTACCAACCCGTTCATGAGCAAGAAGAGCGTCTCGCTCCGCGTGCGGAATTTCGAAACGAACAAGCTCAAGGTGAACGACGCGCGTTCCAACCCGGTCGAGATCGGGGCGATCGTGGTCTGGAAGGTGATTGACACCGCGGAAGCCGTCTTCGAAGTGAACGACTACGTGCAGTACGTGACCATGCAGAGCGAGTCGGCGCTGCGCGCGCTGGCCACGGCGTATCCGTATGACAACCACGGCGCGGAAGAGATCGCGCTCAGCACGCACACCACCGAGGTGTCGAAGGCGCTGATGGAAGCGCTGCACGAGCGCTTTGCCAAGGCGGGTGTGGAAGTCATCGAGGCCCGCATCAGCCATCTCGCGTATGCGCAGGAGATTGCCGCGGCGATGCTGCAGCGTCAGCAGGCCGGCGCCATCGTGGCCGCCCGACAGACGATTGTCGAAGGCGCGGTGGGCATGGTGGAGATGGCGCTCGACGCACTGTCGGCGCGTCGGATCGTGACGCTCGATGACGAGCGCAAAGCGTCGATGGTGAGCAATCTGCTGGTCGTGCTCTGCTCGGACCGAGCGGCTCAGCCGGTCGTGAACACAGGCACGCTGTACAGCTGATAGCGGCAGCATCCAGTCATGGCTGAACGGAAATCCTACCTCCTTCGTGTGGACCGCGAGCTGCTCGACGCGGTCCAGCGCTGGGCGAACGACGACCTGCGCAGCCTGAATGGTCAGATCGAGTTTCTGTTGCGGCGTGCGCTCCAAAGCGAGGGGCGCGCGCCGAAGCGACTTCCTCCCGTTGAACCGGAACCCTGACCGAACTCTCTTCGCGCGCGTTGCGCATTCCTTCCATGCTCTTCTTCATCTTTCGCCGAGCGCGTCGCGTCGGCTTCGTGATTCTCGCCGCGTCGGCGGCAGGGCTCATCGCCGGATTGCTGTCCGCGCGTCGCGCGGGAGCACAGGCATCGCCGACGCTCACGTTTCTGTATCTGCGCGGCGCCGACACCCTTGGCACCGAAACGCTACGCATCACCGACAGCAGCGCCGTCGGCGTGCTGGCCATGCGCGGCCAGCCTCGCATGGAGTGGACGCAGCACCGTCGTGGCGGCGCGTTGACCGGACTGTCGCTGCGCGCCTTTGCTGCCGGCTCGCCAGCCGACGCGGCGCCGCTCCAGACGGCGAACGTCGTGATGCAGGGTGACAGCGCGATCGCCACGCTGGGCAGTGCGACACAGCGCATCGCGTCGAAGGCCGGTGCGCTTCCGATGGTGAATCAATCGGTGCTGCACATGATGCTGCTCAGCAAGCAGATGCACGATCGCCATACGACACCATTCGACGTGTTCCTCGTGTCAGGGGCGCAGACGGTTTCGGTGCACGTGGTGATGAAGGGCGATACGCTCGTGACGACGCTCGGCCCACTCGAGGCACGCGCGCTGAACGCCGACGCCGGAGCGCCGGGTGTGATCACGACGTCGCAGGGAATCCGCGTGGAGCGGATGGTCGGCGCTCCG
>CAYWCJ010000465.1:0-3408 GCA_964456595.1 uncultured Gemmatimonas sp.
CCGATAGACAAGACTGGTGATGATGGTGTTCACGCACACGGACTTGCCCGAGCCAGTCGCGCCTGCGATCAACAGGTGCGGCATCTTCGCGAGGTCCGCCACGACGGCACGCCCTTCGAGATCCTTGCCGAGGGCGATGGGCAGTGCGGCGCGCGCCTGCTTGAAGTCCGCCGAGTCGAGCACTTCGCGCAGCAGTACCATTTCGGGGGAGGGATTCGGCACTTCCACGCCGACCGCGCCGCGACCGGGAATGGGCGCGACGATGCGGATGCTCGGTGCGCGCATGGCGAGTGCAAGATCGTCCGCCAGGGTGGCGATCTGCCGAACCTTCACACCGGCCGCCGGCTCGATCTCGAACTGGGTGACCGTGGGGCCCGTCGTTCGCCCGACGAGTTCACCTTCGACTTTGAAGGTGCGCAACGTGGCCATCAGCTTCTCGCCCGCCATGTCGAGCTCACGACGACCGGCATCGGCGTTGCGCGCCGGAGCAGGCGTGAGGAGATCAGTGGGCGGCAGTTCATCGCTCATCGCCAGCACGTCCACGTCTGTTTCCAGTGCCAGATCGAGCGCTGGGTCGCGCAGCGCATCGGCGCGCGTTCGACGCGGCTTCCGGTCGGCGATTGCCTTGCCCGCAGTCTCCGTCGCCTCCGGCGGGTGCGCGACATCTCCGCGCAACACATCGCGCAGGAGTGACGGGTCCATCGCCGGCATGTCCTCCGGGGGCGGGGCGAGACGTTCGGCGAGTGTCACGCGAGCGATGGTCGCTTTACCGTCGCCTGCGACCACGTGGCTCGCGTCGTCCAGCGTGGCGTGGGGAGTCGCACGACGCGCACCGGGGCCAATGAGCATGCGAATGGGATTCCACCGCAGCGTGGCGACGGTGAGTGCACTGGATGCAAGGAGAAAGAAGATCCACGCCCCCGCCGCGCCCAACCCTTTGCGCAGATAATGCGCCACAAAGCTCCCCCACAAGCCGGTCGCGTCTGTGGCAATTGCTTCGCCGCCAAGGGCGAGTCCGATGGCGATGGGCACCAGCGCGATGACGCCGGCGAGCAGAATGCCCCACTCCCGCGCGTCGTCGTCCTCCTGACGCAGTCTGCCAAACAATGTCAGGGCGACGATGAGACAGGAGAGCGCCACGAGCGCCGCGCCGGGCACGCCCACCGTGGTCACGAGTGCGCAGCGTGTGTATGTGCCAACCGGACCAAAGGCGCCGACGGCGTCGAGACAGGCACCGCCCGCGGGGACGCGTTGAAATACCAGCGCGCCGGCGACGAAGACGGCCGTCAGCAGCAGGCCGATCGCGGCGAGTTCCTTACGCAGGACGCGCGCATCCATTCTCAGCTCACCCGTTCGGCACGCAGGTCGCGCGCGAATCCGGCGACGCGGCCGATCGGTCGCAACGCGCCGTCGCCAAACCGTACCGCCACCGGCGTGGTATCGACGGAAAAGCAACGCTGCACATCGCCACCGAAACCGGCCGCCTCCAGCGATCGCGCATGCATCGCATCGCGCCGCAACGCCTCGAGACTGTGCGCGTAGGGTGCTTCGGCGAGCACCGCGACCCGAGCGCTGTCGGAAAGCGAAAGCGACATCGACGTCTGGCCGGCGGTCTCGCGCAGACGTCGCGCCAGTCGCCCCGCGCACACCACATCCTCGAGCGTCACCTGGCGATCCGTTCCCGAGCAGACGAGCAACACGCCCGCCAGACCGCGCTCAGCCAACAGGGTCTCCATGACCGCCGTCACTGTCGCTTCGACATTGACGAACGCCGCAAGAAAGCTGACACGCGCTTCGCGGGTCGCGATCAGTGCCGCGGTTCCGTTGGTCGTCGTGAACAGAATCATGCGTCCCTCCACTACCGCCCGCGAATACTCGGCGGGTGAATTGCCCAGATCGAAGCCAGGAATGCGGACCATCTCACGCTCGCCGGCGGTCAGCGCCGGGACGATCATGGAGGCCGCCACTCTGCGTGTGTCGTCTACTGAAGCAAACGGGCAAACGACACTCGCTCCGTTGGACAGCGCGACGGCCACCGTCGTTGCCGCCCGCAATACATCGATCACGACGACGACTCGATCGGCCACATCGGCGGGCGCGGTAGGCGACTCGCCGAGCAGCACGTCGATGCGCACTACGTGGGTTCCTTCAGCAGCTCAGCGCCCTCGAAGTCGAGGAACTTCGTGTGCACCTGGCCAGTCTGGAACATCGGATGCTGCATCACACGCGCAAGAAACGGCATCGTCGTCTTCACTCCTTCGATCACGAAGCTCTCGAGTGCGAGCTGCATCCGCTTGAGTGCTTCTTCTCGATCGGCGCCCTGCACGATGAGCTTGGCGATGAGCGAGTCGTAGTACGGCGGCACCGTGTAGCCCGCGTACGCATGCGTATCGACGCGCACGCCCGGTCCGCCGGGCTGATGAAACACCTCGATACGTCCTGGCGACGGCTGGAAGTTGCGCGAGGGATCTTCGGCGTTGACCCGGCACTCGATGACGTGACCGCGAAATGCCGGCAACGACTTCACCTTCAATTCTTCGCCGGCGGCAACGCGAATCTGTTCCTTCACGAGATCAACGCCGGTGAGCATTTCCGTTACCGGATGCTCCACCTGAATGCGCGTGTTCATCTCCATGAAGTAGAACGAACCGTCTTCGTCGAGCAGCATTTCGATCGTGCCGGCGCCGACGTAGTTGATGGACTGCGCGCCGCGCACGGCCGCCTCTCCCATGCGCGCACGCAGCTCCGGCGTCATGACGGGGCACGGCGCTTCCTCGATGAGCTTCTGGTGGCGGCGCTGCACCGAGCAGTCACGTTCGCCCAGATGAATCACGTTGCCATGCCGATCGCCAAGCACCTGGAACTCGACGTGACGCGGCCGTTCGAGGAACTTCTCGACGTACACGTCGCCATTGCCGAACGCCGATAACGCTTCGGACCGCGCGAGCTGAAACGAACGCGCGAAATCATCGACATCCCGGGCGACGCGCATCCCCTTGCCGCCACCACCAGCCGAGGCCTTGATGATGACGGGAAAGCCGATGTCCTTGGCGAAGCCGAGCGCTTCTTCCACGTCTTCGACTGGCCCTGGGGTACCAGGCACGATTGGCACGCCGACGGACTGCATCTGGCGACGCGCTGAGGCCTTGTCACCCATGATGCGGATGGACTCGGGCGTGGGGCCGATGAACTGGAAACCGCTCTTTTCCACGCGCTCGGCGAAGTCGGCGTTTTCGCTCAGGAAGCCATAGCCGGGGTGGATGGCTTCAGCATCGGTTACCTCGGCGGCCGAGATGATGGCCGGCATGTTGAGGTAGCTCAGGGGCGACGGGGCGGGCCCGATGCACACGGCCTCGTCGGCCAGCTTGACGTATTTCGCATCGCGGTCGGCTTCGGAATAGACCATGA
>CAYWCJ010000466.1:0-3346 GCA_964456595.1 uncultured Gemmatimonas sp.
CTTCCACCTCGATACCGGCGGCGCGCAGGCGGGCGATGCCCTGCCCTGCGACGAGCGGGTTCGGGTCTTCGATTGCGACCACCACTTTGGCGATGCCAGCTTCGATCAGCGCATCGCAACAGGGCGGCGTGCGGCCGTGGTGGGAGCAAGGTTCGAGCGTGACGTAGGCGGTGGCGCCGCGAACGTTGTGGCCGGCGGCGCGGGCGGCGCGGAGGGCCGTGACTTCAGCATGCGCGCTGCCGGCCACCTGGGTGCTGCCGGTGCCAACCTGCGCGCCGTCCGCCTCCGCAATCAACATGCAGCCGACACGAGGATTCGGGTCGCTGCGGCCGACGGCCCGCACTGCGCACTCGACGGCCACTTGTTCGGCGTCAAGCGGCAAAAAACCTATCAAATCAGGGGCCCGTGTAAGTCGCCGGGCAACTGGCCGTGGGCCCGCTGGCCGCACTGTTTCTGCAGTCTTGGTGCGGCACAGTCGTCACGCTGGTGGACTGCAGTGACGGGCCATTACCGGTCGTGACAGTGATGGTCGGGCAGGAACTGCCGGACACGATGTAGTAGTTCTGCGAATCCAATGACCCGTTGACATTCGCATAAGCCTGGACATTGCGCTCGTTGTCTGTCTGGAAGATGCTCGCCGGGTACTGGAAGCGGCAGACCAGCCACCTGCTGCTCGAATTGCCTGTGGTCATACCCGCCATTCGCATCGTGCCCGACCATGTGCCACCGCCGTTCGTCACCGGAATCACGCAAAGGTAGTACTTGAAGCCGGCAATCGCATTGGTGGCGCTATTACTGTTGTTCTGGTCCCGCGCAGTATCCAAAGGATAGGAGCATGAAATCGTCTTCGCGGGGCTGCCCGACATGTCCCAGCCGGTCACGTCGACGGTGTTGATGCCGATTGGTGGGAACGTCAAGTACGACGCTGTCCAGGTGGAGTCACCGGAGATATAGCCGGCAATGATGTAGGCGCTGTAGTCGGTGCAGCTGGCTCCCAACGAGGCATAGTTGGCCGCCGTTACCAATACGCTGCACTTCCGGATCACGTAGCCAGAGTTATTGCTGAAGATGACTGCCAGCGTTGAGTTGATCTGGTACGCACTCAGTCCGCCACCCAGGTCAACTGCGGGCACGGGAATGTTGATGTTGCGGTTCTTCGGCCGCTTCAGGTTTGTGTTCTGCGGTAGCGGGAATCCGAGCGCCCCTTCGTTGTCGGGGTTGCTCTGTGAGATCACCGAACTGGACGTGTAAGTTTGGCCCGCGCCGGACCGGTCGGTCCATGCCACGGTCACGGTCACAGTCCGCATTGGGTCGGCCGTTGCACCGCCGATCGTCCAGCTGCGCGTATAACTCGTATTAGAAAAAGTCGTGGTCAGCGGGTTGACAGGATCGCTCGCCACCGTGGACATGCCACTCCATGTGTCGACGGCCAACAACGCACCCATGCAATTGCGTGTTGCGGCAGTTGTTGTGCTGGCGGCAATCTGCGTATAGGCGCGCAGGCACTCCAGCTTCTCCCCCGCAAGCCGCTGGGCCTCGGTGCGCTGCTTTGCCAAGTCGGCGTTGCGCGCCAACATGCTCTGCATGCCGACGAGGGACAGCATCCCGAAGGCCATCACGAGCATCGCGACCATGGCCTCGATCAGTGCAAAGCCGCCGTTGTGGACTCGACTTGGTTGGTTTCTCATATTTCCTCCATTGACGACAGCGGCACTGAATCAGAAGTCACGCCAACTGCCAGGAACGCGCACCATCGTGGCTGTACTCAACTGCGCGTTGGACAAGGCTCTTCCGTCATAAGTGATGGCGCCATTGCCGTTGGAACTGAAGTCGTTGCACGCAATCACGGCGCCATTAATCACGGACGAGCCTGTACCGATTGCCCCGGCGCTCGCATTGTCCGAAAAGATCAGGCCGTACACGTTGATCGTGTTGTTAATTCTGAAGTCGCCACCATTGACGACGATCGTGACTGGGTCGTTCTGCGTACCAACCGAGGCAATGGACCAACCTCCTTGCAGATCTGCCCCGGAAGGGAAGTAGAACGATCGATAACCTTCGAGATACCTCGTTTCAAAGCCCGCCTTGTTCGTCACGGTAACCGTCGCGGGCGCGCTTTGGAACTCTGCGATGGTCGATCCGAAGTAGGCACCGAACATCCTGTCGTTAGTACAGGTGGGGTCGCTGTTCCGGATATTTTGTAAGGACATGTCGTTGGCAATGATGGAGTTCTGAGGCGGGATGCCAGGTACGGTGCCGATGGCGCCTGGTCCCGTGTATGCCACATTGGCCGTAGTGCCGGAGTTGACCGTGATTCCATTGACCGAAGCGTCGAAGTTGATTACGTTGAAGTTGCCGTTCGCGGCAGGGTCGCATGACCCTCCGCACGTCAGCGCGGCCGCAGGCGCGGCGCGAAGAACCTTTCGGAATTTCAGGATGGCGCGCACGGTCGCAGTTGCATCAGAGCTTCCCGCAGTTGCTGGCGTGCAGGGCCCGGTGGCCGCGCTGCAACCTACGGAGGTGACCAAGACGCTCTCCGCATCGCCCGCGACCTGGGCGAACGACACGGTGAAGCTCGGTAAGGGACTGGAGCTCAACGCGGCTATTGCAGTACCACTGGCCGGGACGGCGGGGCAACTGCAGGTCAACGCACCACTGCTGATAAAACAGCCCGGGGATACGTTGGTCGCCGGAACCACGTTCGCCGTCGGGCTTGACGCGGCGTTCCAGGCTGTCTGAACGTACCGCCTGCGAAATGAGATGTTCGTCGTCGTGTCGAACGTACAGGCAGCCGAGATGTCGTAAGGCCGGTTAAGCATCCCGGTGGCCCACTCGAGGCCTGCTTCCGCAGCCTCGAATGCAGCCGTCGAACGCTGCTGGTTTGCCGAGGTCTTCTGCTCGAAGATCAACCCCCGGTTGAGATAGAAAACGACGATCGTCGTGCCGAACAGCAGAAGAGTCGAAATGGCGAGCGTGGCAACGCCTCTCTGGGTCCTGATCGGTCTGGTTGTCATGGCAACTCCTGTTACGGGCATGAGCCGGAGAATTGATTGTTCCGAACGCGGACGCTCTCGCGCAGCGTGCGTTTGATCCTCGAATCGGTCGCGGCATTGCCTTCGATGAGGACATCGAAGCGATGCAGGATGACGGTCGGCGGGTTCGGACAGGAGCCTGTCGGTGCGCTAGCAGGCGTCGGCGGCGTCGTGTTACATCCCAAGGTGCACATGTCCCCGACGGCAATGTTTGTCTGCGTGTCGGTGATCTGGAGCCTGGTCACTGTGACGATGTCGGGGTCGGTCACGGATTGCCAGGTCGTGCTGTCCGTCTGCATCTGGATGGCGCCGCC
>CAYWCJ010000467.1:0-3303 GCA_964456595.1 uncultured Gemmatimonas sp.
GACCGGCCACCGCAAGGGTGACGGCGCAGAAATGGCGCGCATCGAACTGATTCTCAGCTGAAGGGGAGCACGGACATGGCCATCAATCGGAGCCGTTGCTACCACTGCGATAAAGGCGTCGCCTTCGGCAACAGCGTATCACATGCCAACAACAAGACGCGTCGCACCTGGAAGCCCAATCTCCAGGTCGTGCGTACGGTCAGCGGCGACAAGATCATCAAAGTCAAGGTGTGCACGCGCTGCCTCGCCGCGGGCAAGGTGCCTCGCGCACCTCGCGGCCAGGTCGCCGCGGTCTGACGCACGCGGTGCGCACGACAAAGCGGGGAGCTCGCAGCACTCGGGCTCCCCGCTTTCGTACATGGGTGACCAGCGGTCAATCGCGCGAGTTGCGAGTGAAACGACCGCCTGGCTTGGCGCCGGAACCCCAACATCCGATCCTCTTTTGAAAACGGCGCTGATCACCGGCATCACCGGGCAGGATGGATCCTATCTCGCAGAGCTGTTGCTCTCGAAGGGCTATCGCGTGGTGGGCGTCGTGCGTCGCTCGTCGACCACGCCGTTCGAACGCATCGCGCATCTGGTCGATCGCGTCGAGTTCGCCTCGGCGGACCTGCTCGATCAGACGTCACTCACCGATGTCGTGCAAGCGTGCGCGCCCGACGAGATCTACAATCTCGCCGCGCAAAGCTTCGTCCAGACTTCGTGGGGCCAGCCCGTGCTCACGGGAGAGTTCACCGCGCTTGGCGTGACGCGGGTGCTCGAAGCGCTGCGCAAGGCCGCGCCCAAGGCGCGCTTCTATCAGGCCAGTTCGAGCGAACAGTTCGGTAAGGTGGTGGAGACTCCACAGCGCGAAGAGACGCCGTTCTACCCACGCAGCCCATACGGTGTCGCGAAGGTCTACGGCCATTGGATCACGGTGAACTATCGCGAAAGCTTCGATCTCTTCGCCGTGTCAGGGATCCTGTTCAACCATGAGTCGCCACGCCGCGGACTCGAGTTCGTGACGCGCAAGATTTCCGACGGCGTCGCGCGCATCAAGCTCGGACTGCAGCAGGAGTTGCGACTCGGCAATCTCGATGCGCGCCGCGACTGGGGTTTCGCGGGTGACTACGTCGATGCGATGTGGCGCATGCTGCAACAGGATTCTCCGCAGGACTACGTCATTGGCACCGGCTATACCTTCTCGGTCCGGGAGTTCTGCGACGCCGCGTTCAGCACGGTCGGACTCGACTATCGCGAGTTCGTCGTGCAGGACGAGCGCTTCTTCCGTCCGGCCGAAGTGGATCTGCTGGTGGCCGACCCGTCGCGCGCCAAGGCCGAACTTGGATGGCAGCCCCAGGTCGCCTTTGCGGGCCTCGTGCAGATGATGGTCGAGGCAGATCTCGATCGATACTCTCGCGCTCGGTGAACACGCGCATGACGTCTGCGCTTACCGTGACACGCCTGGCATGCCGCACGCGCTGATCACCGGCGCGGCCGGGTTCGTGGGTCGATGGCTGACGGCCGCGATGCGCCGCGAGGGTATCGCCGTGACCGCACTGGCGTTGGAACCGGTAGCGGCGGTGCCGTCACCACTGCAGGCACTCGCGGAAGCCTCCGTGCAGAACGAGTCACCACTGAGCGCGCCGTTGACCTGGATGATCGGGAACCTGCGCGACGCAAGCTACGTGACGCAGGTCGTGAACGCCGCGCCGTTCGATTTCGTGGTGCACCTGGCGGCGATCTCGCACCTCTCGGCCGCCGAGTCCGATCCGGCAATGGCGTGGGAGATCAACGTCACGTCCACCGCCAGCTTGTTGCACGCGATCGGACTCGCGCGGAGTGCAGGCACCATGGATCCGACGGTACTCATCGTCGGCAGCGCGGAGCAGTACGGCCGACGGTCCGCGGGCGAGGAGCCGATCGCCGAATCGGCCCCGCTGGAGCCGCGCACCGTGTATGCGGCGACCAAATGCGCGCAGGAGACGTTGGCGCTGCAACAGTGGCGGGCGAAGGGGCTTCGCGTGGTGTTGACGCGCAGCTTCAACCACAGCGGCCCCGGGCAGGAAACGCGCTTTGTGCTTCCCGCGCTCGTGCAGCGTGCGCTGGGGTTGCGCGACGCGCCGGCCGGTGCGCCGCTGATCATGGGCAACACGACGCCGGTGCGCGATTTCCTGCATGTAAGTGATGTTGTCGCTGCGTATATTTCGCTCTGCCGACGGGGCACGCCTGGCGAGGCGTACAACGTAGCCAGCGGCACCGGACGGTCGGTGCAGTCGATCGTGGAATCGGTTCTCGCGCGCACGGGTGTGCAGGCGGAAATCTCGGTCGATCCAGCGCTGCTTCGCCCGGTCGACGTCCCCGCGCTGGTTGGGGATCCGCGCAAGCTGCAGCACGCCACAGGGTGGCGCGCCACGCGTTCTTTCGAAGACATCATCGACGATTTGATCCATGCCTCGACGCTCTGACCTGCACCGCATTCTCGTCATCGGCTCCGGGCCGATCGTGATCGGGCAGGCCGCTGAATTCGATTACTCCGGCACCCAGGCCATCAAGGCGCTGCGTGAAGAAGGCTACGAGGTCATTCTCGTGAACTCGAATCCGGCCACGATCATGACCGATCCGGAGTTTGCCGATCGGACATACATCGAACCGGTGACTCCCGAGTTCGTGGAAAAGGTCATCGCGCGCGAACGGCCCGATGCGATTCTGCCGACCATGGGTGGACAGACGGCCCTGAACGTTGCGCTCGCGTTGTACGACAGCGGCGTGCTCACGAAGTACGGCTGCGAGTTGATCGGAGCGAACGCGCGCGCCATTCGCGTCGCAGAAGATCGCAAGCTGTTTGCCGAGGCAATGAAAAGGATCGGACTCACCTGTGCCGCAGGACGCACCGTGACGACGCTCGACGAAGCGTTGGCGGGCGTGGAAGAGACGGGGTTCCCGGCGGTCATTCGACCGTCCTTCACGCTCGGCGGCACAGGCGGCGGCATTGCCTACAACCGCGAAGAGTTCGAGCGGATGGTGCTCCGCGGTCTCGATCTGTCGCCCGTGCACTCGGTGCTCATCGAGTGTTCGTTGCTTGGATGGAAGGAGTACGAGCTCGAACTCATGCGCGATCACGCCGACAACGTGGTGATCGTCTGCACGATCGAGAATCTCGATCCGATGGGTGTGCACACCGGCGACTCCATCACCGTCGCACCGGCGATGACGCTGACCGATCGCGAGTATCAGACGATGCGCGATGCGGCCGTCGCGATCATTCGCGAGATCGGTGTGGAAGCGGGCGGTTGCAACATCCAGTTCGCCGTCAACCCGACG
>CAYWCJ010000468.1:0-3295 GCA_964456595.1 uncultured Gemmatimonas sp.
CGTTTCGTTGTCCACCGACGAGAAGTAGTACTCGAGACTGATGCCGGCGCCGACCGGGCCGACGGCAGCAAGAATTCGCTCCAGCACCTTGTCGTCCTGGTCCACGGCGGGGTCGTAACTGACCAGAAACGGGCGACGATCGAGATGCAGTCCTCGCGTCAGCGCGCGACGCCCGACGATACAGATGGAGTTGGTGCAATGCCCGTACTCCGGTCGCGGTTGTGCGAGGTGCGACGACCGCGCTTCCACATGTCGCAAGGCACTCTCGGGCGAGACAGTCAGTGGCGCGTCATCAAACCGACGGCTCCGCTCGCGCGCATTCTCGCGTCGCGCACGCTCGAGGGCTTCGTACGCCTCATCGAACGCCGCCGCAAACGACGAAGGCAACGCTTCGAGATCGTAGTAGCGCACACTGTCGTTGGCCGTGTCGTGCAGCGCGCCGACAAACCATGTGTCCGCGGGAATATCGATGCCACGACGACGCACCCCCTCGCGAACATCCGGCCGATTGGCCATGTCGGCGAAGAGTCGCGCATTGGCGCCACCACGCCGTCCACCGCAGGCTCCGCAGTCATGCGCCGATTCGTGCGGATTGTTGAGGCTCGTGGAGCCGTGACCGAGAAACACGATGACGGGCGCGAACTGACGCACCATCCCGAGGTTCACGAGCACGTTGGTGACGCGTTCCACGGACTCGTCGAGCGAGAAACCCACCGGCTTGCCGCCGTCGGAGAGCTGCGCATCGTTTGGCGCACGCATGGCGGACAGCCGCGTCGACGGCCGTGGCGACAGTCCGGACACGAGGCGTTCGCCAAAGAGCAACGAGGATCGTGGGGCGGCAATGCGCGCGAGCGTTTTCACGGCGGAGAGGGGGCCGAGCAGGAACGACATGCCCGCGCCGCCGACCAGCGTGCGAGATGCCGCGGCGGCGCGTCGTTCCACCGTGAGCCAGCGAGCGCGCAGGCGCGATTGCAAGGCGTGTCGGCCGAGCGCGGTGTAGACCGGCTGCTCGTGTACTTCGTGCTGGGGCGTGACCACCACGGGGCAATGCGCGGCGGGCTCCCGATCGTAGAGCCCGAGATAGTCGATTGCCACACCGAAGAATCCTGCCATCCCGAAGGTGATGTACGCGGGATGCTGTTCCTCGAGCGCGCGTCGAATCGACTCTTCGCGCTCGTCGATGCAGAAGACGAACTGCGCGCGGGGACGCGTGGTGGATGGCTCCACGGCGAGTGTGCGTCGCGCGGCCACCGCGTCGAGAATAATACGTCGGTACGTACGCTCGTACGCCTCCTGAAAGACGCGCCGGCGTGCGATGTCGGTGCAGGCGGCGCACTCCTGCCACAGCGTGGCGAGCGCGGCGTCGCTGAGGGCGGTCACTGCCGTGGCGGACATCCCCGCCGCGCGAGCCAGTCCCCACAACAGGGACGCATCAAGCGGGATTCCGCGCGGAGCGAGTGGTGGTATCGCCGTACGCAGCGTCGGCCAATCGACGGGCGCCTCCGCTTCATGACAGACGCGTGTGATCGCTCGTTTCTCCAGCAGCACCCGCACGGCAAGAAATTCGGCGAGCGTTGCCGGTGGGCCGTCGGGGTGCTCTTCGGGGTGTCGTTCGAGACGCGCGAACATGCCACTCCATCCCGGCAGCGCGAGCGCGGTGGCAAAGAGATATGGCTCGACGTCTTCGCCTGCGACGCCCAGGTCGTGCAACGCGGACCGAATGACCGTGAGCGCATCGACGGACTGCGCGGCGACCTTGCGCATGTCCGCTTCTGCACCGCGGCAATCGCGTGGCGCCGACGCGCCGTGCGCGTACCAATTGGTGACCGTCTTGAGAAATCCGTGCTCGCGTCCGGGGGCGACGGCATGCGCCTGCCCCTGATCCAGAAAGCCGGAACCGAGTCGGATCAGCTCACCGTGCACTGCGGTGTCCGTATCCGTGGCCTGTATCGCGACGAGCACATCGCGATGACGACGGAAGGTGCGCGTATCCGCGGGAGTGAATGCGGGGCCACGCGCGAGGCGCGCCACACAGGCAGCCCACAGCGCGAGATCTCGGCACTCGCGTGCCGTTCCGGTGCGAATGGTGAACTCCACCGCAGCCGCATCCGCCGTATCGCTCTCCGAGACCATGAGGTCGTACCAGAGCGCGGCGCGCGTGAGATCGGGAAGTACGCTTTCGCGTGCACGCTCCCCCAGGGCAACGTCGATCTCGTGTCGCACATCGCTGTCGGCGATACGACCGCTGGCGTGTGCCGCGCGAAACTGCTCGAGGTACAGATACGGCTTTGCACCGAGCTCCGCGGCGCCGGCCTGCACCCCCTCGTGAAAGGAGAGGTGCTGAAATGCGTGCAGCGTGTTGTGGTGAATGAACACGCCGATCGGCCCCTGATCGGGGAGCACCTCACGCGCCCGAGCGAGCGCCCGTTCCACCGGGTCTGCGGCCAGCGTGTGGTGCGCGTCCGACGACATCTAGTGCCCGCCGCCAGCCTTGGCGCTGGTCAGATCGATGCCGACCACCGTGACCTTGATGTTGCGGTGCTGTGCGTCCGCCACGAACGTCGCCAGCACTTCCTTCACGTCGTGATCGATGTACTCGCCGGTGCCATCAATGACAACCGCCTCGCCGTCATCCACCTCGTCGAGTGTCGAGACGATACCGGGCTTGGAGACGAAGGTACCGTCGCGACGGAATCGCATCTGCCAGATACCGGCCTCGTCGCGTACAGACACCACCGCGCGCTTGGAGTTTTCGTAGAGCACAAACGCGATGCCGACCACGATGCCGACGATCACGCCCTTGAGCAGGTCGAGCGCGAGCACCGCCGCAATGGTAATGGCGAAGGGGAGTAGCTGCGTGAGGCCAAGCTTCACCTGCGTCGTGAACAGCGCGGGCTTGCAGAGATTGAGACCGACCTGAATCAGCACTGCCGCGAGACAGGCGAGCGGGATCATGTTGAGCAACGACCCGGCGAAGATCACCGCGACCAGCAACAGCACGCCGTGTACCAGCGCGGACATGCGCTCACGACCGCCCGCCGCCACGTTCGCGCCGCTGCGCACGATCACGGCCGTCACCGGCAACCCGCCAAGGAAACCCGACACCGTGTTCGCGGCGCCCTGCGCCAACAGCTCGCGATCCGGTGGACTGTGCCGCTTGAGCGGATCCAGCCGATCGACGGCCTGCACTGACAGCAGCGTTTCGACGCTGGCGACGATCGCGATGGTGGCCGCAGCGACCCACACATCGGGCCTCACGAAGGCGGCGAAGTCAGGGCGGGGGAGTGCATCGTAC
>CAYWCJ010000469.1:0-3294 GCA_964456595.1 uncultured Gemmatimonas sp.
TCGCGCATCAACGACACCGCGCGAAGCCTTCGTGTGGCCCTGAGCCGAAACAAGGCGACTGACCGTACCGAGTGCCGACGCGACGCACCGCCTGCCTGTCTGCCTGCGTCCAGAGTCGAGG
This sequence comes from uncultured Gemmatimonas sp., assembly GCA_964456595.1. Taxonomy (GTDB): domain Bacteria; phylum Gemmatimonadota; class Gemmatimonadetes; order Gemmatimonadales; family Gemmatimonadaceae; genus Gemmatimonas. The sequence goes on from CAYWCJ010000469.1 coordinate 122, forward strand.
GTGGCGTGGTGCCGAATGAGAGACGGGGGCGTAGATTGCACGCATGACTTCCGATGTCCTCACCCGTGCCGAGGTGCAAGCGCGCCTCACGACCACCCAAGCGGCCATCTTTCGCTTGGGCGTGCGCCGTTTGGCGCTCTTTGGGTCGGTGCAGCGCAACGAAGCGCGGGTCGATAGTGATGTCGATGTATTGGTCGAGTTTGAGCCGGGCCAGAAGACCTTTGACCATTTGCTCGCCCTCGGTGACTTGCTCGAAGCGACGCTCCGGCATCCGGTCGAGTTGGTAACCGCCGAGTCGCTCTCGCCGTACTTGCGGCCGTACATCCTCGCCGAAGCTCAGGATGTCCTTCGAGCCGCGTGAGTATCTGCGGCACATCGCGGCCGAAGCAGCCTATCTGGAGCAGGCGACTACGGGCGTCAGTCGGGAGGCGTTCCTCGAGGATCCCACCCTCCAGCGCGCCTGTGTCCGCAGCTTCGAGATCATCGGCGAAGCGACCAAGAAGATTCCGGGCCAGCTTCGCGCGGAGCATCCCGAGGTAGCGTGGCGGGCGATGGCCGGCATGCGCGACCGGTTGATCCACGACTATTTCGGCGTGGATCTCGACCTGGTATGGGATGTCATCTGCGAGAAGATCCCGCTGCTCCGCCGCCAGATCGACGCGATCCTTGCCACTGCCTAACTGTGCGTTGCTGTTGACAACGGCTTCAAGGATCTCGGCCTTGCTCGCTGCGCTCGCTGGCCGCATCCTTCTGAAGCGCCCTGCAACAGAACGCGATTGTTAGCCGGCTTGCGGAGCCATCAGTCCCGAGGGCCGATCGTGCCTGTGCGGTGCTTTGTGCGAGCGGCCGCACCTCTGCATCCGAAATGATGGCTCTAACGAACTGATAGCTGCGTATGCGCAGACTCCGCATGCTCCTCTGGCCCGCATTTGTATCGCCGAGGAGGACAAGTGTCAGAGCACCAACATTGCTTTCCAGATCCACTGACCTTCGCGTACCGACGCCGACATCTTCAAGGAACCGTTCGCCATGATGAACAGGCTTGCGATTATGCTGCGTGCGCAGTCGGTATTCGCGACTCAGTCACGACTTGCGTCGATCTACTTCGCGCTGTGTATTCTGTTGTTGACTGGATGCAGACGGCCGGGGGCGGCGTCGGCAGTCGCGGTAGCGCCCGCCGGAGTCGAGATTTGGTTGCGCAACGTCCACGTCGTCGACACGGACCGCGGTATGATCCAGCGTCATCGGGCGCTCGGGATCGGCGGGGGCGTCATCCGCGCGATTGTTGTCGCCAACCGGGTGCCCGCAGGCACCAGCGCGCAGGTCATCGACGGGGGCGGCGCCTACGCGATTCCCGGCCTGTGGGATTCCCACGTCCACCTGCTGCAGGATAACGAGGCTACCGCCGAACGCGACGCCGCACGTGCGCTGTCTTTCGGCATCACGCACGTGCGCGATATGGGGTCGAGCCTCGACGCACGAACGACCTTCTTGGCGCGACTCGGCCAGCCGGGTATGGACGCACCCATGATGATTGGTGCCGGGCCAACGTTTTGGGCCTTTGCCCTGCCCTATGGCGACAAGCAGCAACAGGTGATCGTCACCGATCCGGCCGACATCGACGCCGCGGTGGATCGCGTGGCTGATCGCGGAGTCGACTTCATCAAAGTCTACGCCGGGTTTGATCGGACCCGATTGCCACAACTCGTAGCGGCGGCGCGGCGGCGCGGGCTGACGGTCGCCGGCCACGCGCAGCCGGGAATGACGCTGGCTGAGCATGCGAAGTTTGGCGTGTCCACCATCGAACACCTCGACTTCGGGACGCTTGCCGAATGCACGAAAGATGCAGATAGCTACTTCGAGCGGGTTATCGCCGCGCGCTTTCGGAATTCCGGCGAGTCAATTCCATCGATCTACACGGCATTCTCCTATCGGGTAGACACGGCCGACTGTCGCGCGCGGCTGCGACGCGCGGCGGATGCGGGTCTGGTGCTGACCCCGACGCTGGTCGCCTCGTATCTGTCCCCGTTCGCTGGGCGCGCGCTTCTGGCCCAGCTGCCCGAGCGCCGGCGGGAGGGGTGTGCGCTCTATCTGCGTCAGTTCGACGGACTGAGCGATACGGCTCAAGCAGCGCTACCCGAGGTGGGGAAACGCCTAATGCGGATGGTGATCGACGCTGGCGTGCCGGTGCTGGCGGGCACGGATGCTTCCGCCTTCTGCACGCGGTCGGGGGAATCCCTGGCCATGGAACTCCAGTTGTTCGGTGATGCGGGATTGCGTCCGTTGTCCGTGCTGCAATCTGCGACCCGCTCCCCGGCGCGCCTATTCGGTCAGGGCGATCGCTTCGGCACGCTGACCGTGGGCCGCGAAGCCGACCTAGTCCTGCTGCTTGCCAATCCGCTTGAAACCTCGAGTGCGTATGTCGATCCAGTCGGGGTGTTTACGCGCGGTCGCTGGCGCGACGCGGGAGCGCTGGCGGCTTTGCGACGGCGCTAGCCAGCGCGCTCGGTACCCTTGGAAGCGAGTCGTGACCTCGCGGTTGATGCCGCCAAAACGGAGTGGTTTACGTCCACGGCCGCTGGGCTGCGCGCGCAGAGATGGAAACCCGGAGATCTGCAGAGCGCCGGCACAGGCAACCGTCGCGCGCAGATGCCCGGTCCGCGTCAAGTCGAGCTACTACCGAAGAAGTGGCAAGCCTACTGTGGTCGTCGCCATCAACGCGCATCGTCGGCCGCATCGGTGCCGACGCCGCCTAACCCCGCATTGCTGCAGACAGCGGCTCATCGGTGCGCCGTGTAACTCCTTCGCTAGCGCTCATTCGTTCACGGCTTCCTACTTGAGCCTTTGCAGCAGAATGCCGCGTTGAGGTTGTAGAATAACCCTGATTGCGCTCCGCGTCGGGTGCGCGATCTCGCGAAAATTCGCGCGCGACATTGCCAAGCGTCCATTTCTTCATTGTTGCTTTGAAAACTGTTGTCATTGCGACCAGACGTGCGACCTTTGCGGCTTTGCTTACACCGCATACCCCGTGTTTGTCAGCTTTTCGATGTTGTGCACGAGGCAAAACAGCTTCCATTGCCCGTCGACTTTCGTGCGGCCGCGCAACGTGAAGCGATCAAGTCCCTTGTTGTACCGCACGTTGCCAAACACGGGCTCGACCGCGCCGAAGCGTT
>CAYWCJ010000470.1:0-3283 GCA_964456595.1 uncultured Gemmatimonas sp.
ACCTTGCCCTTGGGCGTCAGCGCGGCGGCATGCTGTCCTTCGCCAGGGTGAAGCGCGGAGACGTCGTTGGTGACGAGCCCGTTGAGTGCATCGGCTGCTTTCGGGCCGCGGAAGCTGCTCCAATGCCCTACCGACTCAAACCAGACGGCGTCCGTGCGCAGGGCCGCGTACGCATGCCGCTCCGCATCGGAGAGCACCGATGGAAGCACAAGTGGTGCGCGCTCGTCGAGCAGCGGGGGCGTCGATTCGACCTTCGCGTCATGCATTGCAGCCTCCGGGCTTTGATTTGTCATTGACGCACGTCGCGTGCATGTGAAGTGCGGCCGACATCGCCAGATCTTCGTCCCACGACGCACGATGGACAATCTAGCGGCGCGTAGGTCCAGTCCGCTTTGGCGGAGCAGCTGATCAGCCTAAAGCCTCAGTTCGCTCAACCGTTGCTCCAGCCTGACGGGCCGCGTCCGCGCACACGGAGGCGCGCTCGAACGCCTCACAGTCAGCCGGCGGCACCCCCTGCGAGGCAACGCGGGTCATGATGGCCTGCCACGAATTCTCGAGACTCGACATACCCGCCGATCTTGGCAGATCATCGGCACATCGGGCGAAAGCAATCAGCGAATCGAGCCCGGAGTACAACAGCAACTGCTCGACTTCCCGCCGAACGCCATCGGCTCGCAGGATCAGGCGGCCGTGACTGGCGACGCGCGCCCGAATCCACGTCGTCGCGCCCTCGCACATGGGCAGCCCATGGGCGACGATCGCCGAGTAGCTGCGCCGTGCGCGCAGGACGGCGAGATCGCGCGCGGTCGCGTCGCACGGCGCGCCGCGCGAACGTGAGGCGAGCGTGAGCGCCGCCTCAACCGCTTCGTCGAGCGACCGACCGGCGAGCAGCGGAACAACTTGGGCAGCGTCGAGCGGTGCGAACTCCGCGGTGACCGTTTCCGCCACCACCTGCGCGCGCGCGGCCTCGGAGTCCACGACCAGACCATCGAACGCGACGATCGTGGCCTTTGGCCGCAGCGCGTGCGTCATACGACAATCATGCGAACGTCAGGCGCGCGTCATGCACGTGACTACTGCGGTGCGCGATACGACGCGTCCAGCAATTCGATGGGATGGATGACGCGCGCCCGCGACTGACTGCGCAGCAGACCCGCGCCGATCTGCATCATGCATCCCGGGTTTCCGGTAGCCACAAATGACGCGCCCGTTTCCGCGATGCGTTCGAGCTTCGGTGCAAGCACCGCGTCCGAGGTGTCAGGTTCAACGAGATTGTAGATGCCTGCGCTGCCGCAGCACTGATCGGCGTCTTCCAGCGGCACAAGCTCGAGCCCTGGAATGGCGTTCAACACGGCGAGGGGTTGCTGGACGACGCGCTGTGCATGCATCTGATGACACGGCGGATCGTGCGTCACGCGCAGCGCGAGCGCGTTGCCACGCCTGGGTCCGGCGACAGCCAGCAACTCGCTCACATCACGCGCCCGTTCAGAGACGCGCGCGGCGCGCGCACTCCACACCGCGTCGTCATGCAACAGGTGACCGTACTGCTTGATCATCGCGCCGCATCCAGCCGAGTTGATGGCGATGAGCGCCGGCGATGTCTGCTCGAAGGCCTCGATATTCTTCCTGGCCAGCGCGCGCGCGCCTTCCAGATCGCCGGCATGTGCATGCAATGCGCCGCAGCAGTGCTGCTCGGTCGCCACCACCAGGGTGTAGTCGTTGGCGCGCAGCACGCGTTCCGTGGCAGCATTCACGTGACCCAAGAGGCCGCGCATCACGCATCCCTCGAGCAGCGTGACCGACTCGCGCGCGGTCGGAGGTGCCGACGAGCTTGCGATGGCAGAGGCTGCGGTGCCCGCCATGGATGCGCGTGCCAGCGGGCTCGGCGCGGTGCAGGCGAGCATCGCGCACGGAAATGCAAGGCGATCGGGGAGCACACGAGCGAGCAACCGTGGCAGTTGGCTCGCACGCAGGACGCGTGCCCCGACCAACGCCAGGCGCAGCAACGAACGATGCGCGAACAGCCAGAGCACGAGTCGCGCCACGGCCGGCGTGCCTCGTGCGGGCGCCATCGTGGCCCGCGTTGCTTCAAGCAGCTCACCGTATGGCACACCGGACGGACAGGCGGTCTCGCACGCACGACAGCCGAGGCAACGATCCATGTGCTGTCCGACATCAGGATCGTCGAGCGCGAGGTCTCCGTCGAGCAGACGGCGCATCAGCACGAGACGACCGCGCGGACTGTCGTTCTCGTCTTCGAGATTGACGTAGGTCGGGCAGGCTTGCAGGCAGAAGCCGCAGTGCACGCAGGCGTCGAGCCCGGCGGCCGCGTTGGCCAGGGGCGTACCCGGCAGCGCACAGCGCGCGCGAGAGGCAGTCATGCGTTGTGCTCGCCGAAGATGCCGCGGTTCATGATGCGATGAGGATCGAACGCATCGCGGATACGACGCGAAATCGGGTCGACCGTAGTCGCGGGCAGCACGCGCCAGACCCGCGACGGCAGACGCTCGCCGACAACCTTGTGCACGTGCGACGAAAGCTGTTCGAGCGTGGACGCGAGCGCAGTCGTCCAGGCCACGGCAGGAAGCGGCTCGGCATGGGGTACCGCGATGCGTACGGTGCCGCGATGCGGCGTCACGCGAAGCCGGGTGGCGTGGTTGGCGAACGCGAGTTGTGTCTGCGTCACAGTGCGCCCGATGTGCGCGGGCGGAGCGCTGACGCGCAAGGTCGCGGCGTCGCCATCCGACTTCTGCAGTGCATGCCACAGCTGTGTGTCGGCGTCGCACACGTCGGCAAGCGCCGCGAGCGATTGGCGCAGCGCCTGGACCGCCGCAGGGTTGCCGATGGCGCGCGCCAGCAGCACCCACGCGCCCCCCGATCCGATGCCGACGGCTTCCGCCAGCGCGGGGTTGAGTACTTCAAGCGCACCAAACGCCAGCGTATTGTGGCCAAGTCGAGCCGTGATCGCCAGCAGCGCCTCCACCTCGTCGTGCGACACAACAAAGGTGGCGTCGCACGCGGGACGCGCGTGCAGTCGCACACTGACCTCGGTGATCACGCCGAGCGTGCCGAAGCTGCCGGTGGCGAGTCGCACGAGGTCGAATCCTGCGACGTTCTTGACCACGCGGCCACCCACCTGCACCCGCGTTCCCGTCCCGATGATCTGCGACAGTCCAAGCACGAGATCGCGCACGGTGCCGCTGCCGAGGGCGAGGGGTCCTGACGTGGCGGTGGCGATGGTGGCGCCAATGGTGCTGGCGGCCGAACCCGGAGGATCGAGTGC
>CAYWCJ010000471.1:0-3275 GCA_964456595.1 uncultured Gemmatimonas sp.
GTTTGATTCGCCGGAGCACCGGCGCGAGCGCCTTTGCCGCGACCTCGGTGTCATGCGCGACTTGCGCGCGTAGCCAATAGCCGTTCGAGAGGCAGAAGAAGCGGCACAGGCGCAAATCCCGCCTCGGTCCAGCGAAAGCATACACGAAACTGATCATTCACGCGGATGCTGTGTTGCCCCGCCCGGTCCCGTTTGAGCGCTTCGAGGCGGTTCCCGGGGGGCACGCGCCGGTCGTCCAGCCGGCCCGCGATCTCAAGCTGCCGCAACTTGCGACGGGCCACCGCTTCATGCGCACGAACCGGCTGACGCAACGTCCGCTGGCCAGCGCCGCAGTGTCGTCATCGCGAAAGGACACGATCATTCAAAATCGTAACGCGCCGCGTGATTATTTCAAGCTGCTATCGGCGCCACGCAGCGCGGCGTGACGCGGATTTGCAGTTGCGCCGTTTTCGCGGTCATGCGGTCAGTCTGCGCCGGTCATCGCCCCTCGTCGATACGCACGTCAGTACAGTGCATTGGGTTCTGCTCTCCGCTCAGGGCGTCAGCGTCACCGTCGTCTGCCGTTCGCGGTTAACGTGCAATTGCAGCACATCAGGCCGCGCGTAGTGTCCCGCCACGTCGAAGTTCTGCCGTTCCTCCCGCACGCGCCGGTGTTCGATGGTCGCGACCACCAACTGTTCGCCACCGCGCGCGGGCTCCGCAATCCACTCGCCGTCAGGCCCGGCGATGCACGTGCCGCCTTCGGCAATCACATCGGGTAGCCCGTCGACAATCAGCGCGCGATGTGGCGTGCCTTCCGGAATGTCCGCACGCGTGAGCACACCGCCGACGCTGATCACGTAGCTCCGCCCTTCGCGCGCCATGGTGCGCGTGATGTGCTCGGTGTTCTTCACACTGCCGGGCCAGAGCGCCACGTGGAGGTCCTCGCCCTGCCCGTAGAGCGCCGCGCGCGCCAGCGGCATCCAATTCTCCCAGCAGTTGAGCGCCCCGACGGTGAAGGCGCCGAGAGGGAACGTGCGGAGTCCATGTCCGTCGCCGATGGCCCAGCTCAGTCGCTCTTCGTACGTGGGCATGAGTTTGCGATGCACATTGCGCACGGTTCCCGTGGCGTCGATGTAGACCAAGCTCGCGAACACGCTGTGTCCGCCGCGGTCGGACGGCCGCTCGATGATCCCGACAATCACGCTGATGCTGCGAGCCTTGGCTGCTTCGCACACGGGCGTCAGGTGACCAGCCTCGATCTGTACCGCCTGATCGAGATAGTGTGCGTGCAGCGCCTTCTGCACTGCGTCGTTGAAGCGTGCGCCACCCGTATGTTCGATCCAGAACGGATAGCCTGGCGCCAACGCCTCCCCGAACGCCACCAGGTGCGCGCCTGCGTCGGCGGCACGGTGAATCCACTCCGCGATCTTGGTGATCGTGGCCGAGCGGTCGAGCCAGACCGGGGCGATCTGTGCGCCGGCGATGAGGAGGGTGTCGGGAGGCATCGTCGAAAGGTACCGCCGTTGGGAGGCCCATCGCGACTGCTTTCAACCATGTAGTCGCGAGCTCGCGCGGCCGTGCGCCTGACGCCTACGCCGCTCCGTGCCTGATGATGAACCGTACCATCGCCTCCCGCACCTCGCGGTCACACTCCACGTGTGGGGCATGCGCGCACTCCGGCAGGAGCATCACCTGTACCGGCCCACCCACCTGGCGCTCGATCGCCTCCACTTGCGCGATCGACCCGTACGGATCGTCCAGCCCCTGAATGAGCAGCACGGGACACCGCACACCGGGCAAGCGCGACTCCATGTTCCACGCGCGGAATTCCGGGCGCAGCCACGTGTCGGCCCACCCGTTGAACATGGCGTCCACGTCACGGTGATACTTGTCGAGCTTCCGACGGAGGTCGCCGTCGCGATAGGCTTCGAGCGCACGCTCGATCCCCGTCAGCCCGACGTCCTCGACGAAGACGTGCGGTGCTTCGATGACGATGGCGCGAGTGTTCCATCGCGCGTCCGACGCATAAAGCAGCGCAATCGTCGCGCCGTCGCTGTGGCCGATGAGAATCGGCTCGACGATGCCGCGCGCGGCGAGCACCGCGGGCAGTACCACCAGCGCCTCGTGCGCGAGGTAGTCGACGTCACGAGGTTCGGCCAATGGGTCCGACTGACCGAAGCCGTGGCGCGAGTAGAGGAGGGCGCCACAGCCCGTTGCCGCCGCGACGGTATCGGGGAACGTCTTCCATTGCGCGATCGAACCGAGTCCTTCGTGCAGGAATACGAGGGTTGGGCGATCCGGTGCGGTCGGCTCGATCCATCGAAACTCGAGCTGACGATCCGCGGCGGTGAGGAATCCGGAGTGGTGACGCTCGCCAGCGGTCATACGCGTGCGATCATGCGAGTTTGTTCGGTGTTGTTCGAATTCGTGATCATGCGATCGCATCCGCCGAGTGCGCGCGCTGGCGCAGTACGAACTTCTGAATCTTGCCGGTCGACGTTTTGGGCAGTGGCCCGAACACGACGGCTGTCGGTGACTTGTAGTGCGCGAGAATGGATCGGCAGTGGTCGATCAACTCGCGTTCCGTAGCGTCATGCCCCGGCTTGAGCTCGATGTAGGCGCACGGTGTCTCGCCCCACTTGGCATCGGGTCGCGCGACCACTGCGGCCGCAAACACCGCAGGATGTCGATGGAGTGCGTCCTCCACTTCGAGTGAGCTGATGTTTTCGCCGCCGGAGATGATGATGTCTTTGCCGCGGTCCTTCACCTTGAGGTAGCCGTCGGGGTGAATCACCGCGAGATCGCCAGAGTGAAACCATCCTCCGTCGAACGCGGCGGCGGTCGCGGTCGGATTCTTGAGGTAGCCCTTCATGGTGATGTTGCCGCGAAAGACGATCTCGCCCATCGTCTCGCCGTCGTGGGGGACAGCTGTCATCGTGACGGGGTCGACGACATCCACCGCCTCTTCCACCTGAAATCGCACGCCCTGTCGCCCGTTGTGCATGGCGCGCTCACTTTGAGCGAGCGACTCCCACTCGGGCTGCTTGACGCAGATCGTCGCGGGCCCGTACACCTCGGTCAGTCCGTACACGTGCGTGAGCTCGACGCCGCGTCGCTCCATCGCTTCAATCGTCGACGCCGGCGGCGCTGCACCAGCGATGTATCCCTTGAGGCCGTGCGGCACGCCCTGCCACTGCTCATCCGGCGCGGCCAGCATCGTGTTGTGCACGATGGGCGCGCCGCCGTAATGCGTGACGCCGTGCGCCTTGATCAGCGCAAACATCGCCGTGGTC
>CAYWCJ010000472.1:0-3265 GCA_964456595.1 uncultured Gemmatimonas sp.
GCTGTAGCCGTGATGCGTGAAGAGAAAGCCGCCGGTGTGCGAGTATTCACGCTCCTGTGAGGTCGCCGTCAGTGTGACCGTAAGCGACACGCCCGAGAGACTGGCAAACGCTGGCGAATCGGCGGTGATGGGTGTGAGTGCCGCATATGGACGGTGGAGTGTGTGACCCAACCGCTCGAGCACGCGTAAACCGAAACCATCACTGCCGGTGTTGGGCACCGACAAACCACCGGTTGCCACAATCACTCGATCGCACTCAAGCGGCGCATTCCCCTCGCGCTCCACGCGCCATCCGGTGTCTGTCCGCTGGATGTCCACGACGTGCGTGTCCATGCGCACCTGCACACCCGTGGCCCGCGCCTTGGCCAGCAACCCGTCGCGCACGTCTCGCGCACGGTGCGACGCGGGAAAGACTTTGAGCGCCTCCACTTCGTCCACCAACGGAATGCCAAGCTCCTGCTCGAAGAAGGCCCGCTGCTGCGCCAGCGGCCACGAGCGCACCATTTTGCGCAGGGTGTTGGGCGACGAATCGGTCACGAAGCGTGACTCATCGACCGACATGGGGAGCACGTTGCATCGCCCGCCGCCGCTGATCAGAATCTTGCGACCGCCGTCACGGGTGCGTTCGAGCAGAATGGTCTCCGCGCCCGCCTCGGCGGCGAAGATGGCGGCCATGGTGCCTGCTGCGCCGGCGCCGATGACGATGACTCGTGGCATGTGGTGACTGTAGATTGGACGGTGAGACGGTTCCGAAAGGTAGTCAGCACGGCGAACCAGCACCGGAGACTCGGCATGCAAGTGGGAATGATCGGCCTCGGCCGGATGGGGGCCAACATGGTCCGTCGTTTCATGCGCGGCGGTCATACGTGCGTGGCATACGACCTCTCAGCTGACGCGGTGCAGGCCATCGCCGCGGAGGGCGCAACGCCGGCGACGACACTCGAGACGTTCGTCGCGTCGCTGGCCGCGCCGCGCGTGGTGTGGATCATGGTGCCGGCGGCAGTCGTGCAACCCACCCTCGATGCGCTGCTGCCGTTCCTCGGCAGCGGGGACACCGTGGTCGACGGTGGCAATAGTTATTACCGCGACGACGTGGACCGTGCGCGCGCACTCACGGCGCGTGGCCTGCACTACGTGGATTGCGGCACGAGTGGTGGCGTTTTTGGACTGGAGCGCGGTTACTGTCTCATGATCGGCGGCGAGACAGAGACGGTGCTGCGCCTCGATCCATTGTTCGCGACGCTGGCTCCCGGCGAGGGCACGATCGCTTCAACACCAGGACGTGACTCCACTGTGGGCACCAGCGCGCGCGGCTACCTGCACTGCGGACCGCACGGCGCTGGACATTTCGTGAAGATGGTACACAACGGCATCGAGTACGGCATGATGGCCGCGTTCGCCGAAGGACTGAACATCCTCAAGCATGCCAATATCGGCAAGCGTGATCAGGCGGTGAACGCCGAGACCACGCCGCTGCGCGATCCGCAGTATTACCAGTATGATTTCGATCTCGCCGACGTGAGCGAGGTGTGGCGTCGCGGCAGTGTCGTAACCTCCTGGCTGCTCGATCTCACGGCGGCAGCGCTCGTGCGCGACCCTGCGCTGGCACAGTTCAGCGGGCACGTCTCCGATTCCGGCGAAGGTCGCTGGACGATTCAGGCGGCCATCGATGAAGCGGTGCCTGCACATGTGCTCACGGCCGCGCTCTTCGAACGATTCGGTTCACGCGGCGAGGATGAGTTCCAGAACCGCGTGCTGTCGGCGATGCGATTCGGCTTCGGCGGGCACCTGGAGCCGGGATCGCACCCGGGATCGCACGCGGGAGCGACGACGTGAGCAGCGACCTGAGCGGAGTGGAGAGCGGACCATCAGGCGCACCGCACTCCGATGCCATGGTGTTCTTCGGCGGCACCGGAGATCTGGCGCGTAAGAAGATCTATCCCGCACTGCTGGCACTGTCGCGCAAGGGTCGACTGAACGTGCCCGTTATTGTCATCGCGCGTTCCGGCTGGTCCATCGAACTGCTCCGAGAGCGCGTACGTCAGGAGCTTGAACAACGTGGTACGGCAGACGCCGCGGCGCTGGCCAATCTCGAAGCGCGCCTCGTCTACCTCGAGGGTGACTACAGCGACCCGAAGACGTATGTCGCACTGCGGCAGGCACTCGGCGATGCGAAATATCCCCTGCACTATCTCGCCATCCCGCCCGACATGTTCGCAACCGTGGCGACGGGTCTGGGTCTCTCGGGCTGCGCACTGAACGCACGCATCGTCGTCGAGAAGCCGTTCGGGCGCGATCTCGCGTCGGCGCACAGACTCAACGCAACGCTGCACTCCGTCTTCAAGGAGGAGAACATCTTTCGCATCGACCACTTCCTCGGCAAGGAAGCGGTGCAGAATCTGCTCGTCTTTCGTTTTGCCAACACGTTTCTCGAACCGATCTGGAACAATCAGTTCATCGACAGCGTGCAGATCACGATGGCCGAATCGTTCGGCGTGAACGGACGCGGTCGGTTTTACGAGGAGGCTGGCGCCATTCGTGACGTGATTCAGAATCATCTGCTCGAAGTGCTTGGCTTTCTCACCATGGAAGCGCCCAACAGCGGCGGCAACTGTGGGGATCTGAGCGACGAACAGGCTCGACTTTTCGCCTCGGTACGTCCGCTGCACCCCGACGATGTGGTGCGTGGCCAGTGCCGTCAGTATCTCAGCGAGAAGGACGTCCCCGCCGACTCCACGGTCGAGACCTATGCGGCGATGCGCCTGCACATCGACGCACCGCGCTGGCAGGGCGTGCCATTCCTCATTCGCGCCGGCAAGTATCTCGCCGTGTCTGCCACCGAAGTGCTGGTCACGCTCAAACAGCCCGTGCATCATGCGTTGCCCGACGGCGCATCCAACTTCATTCGCTTCCGACTCGGCCCCGACGTGAAGATCACGATCGGTGCGCGCGTGAAGAAGCCCGGCGAATCGCTCGATTCGGAGCCCGCGGAGTTCACCGTGATGCACCACCCGGATACCGACGAGATGGATGCGTACGAGCGGTTGCTTGGTGACGCGATGGACGGTGACCAGATGCTCTTTGCACGAGAGGATTTCGTACTTGCCGCGTGGACGATCGTCGAACCGGTCCTCGGCAACGTCACGCCTGCGCAGTCGTACGAGCAGGGGCAGTGGGGACCGCGCGACGCCGAACGAATCGCGAGTGAGGTCGGCGGCTGGCACAACCCGACGGGAGCGGCATGACGGACGTGAGCGTGAACGCG
>CAYWCJ010000473.1:0-3251 GCA_964456595.1 uncultured Gemmatimonas sp.
TCATAGGCGTGTACCGCGGCTTCCGTGTGACCAAGCGTCCCGTCGTGCGCAGCAGGGCAAAGCGGCGATCGCGCCCGATGCGCCGCCCCGCCTCGGTCAACTGCGCGTGCAGCTTCCGCGTCCCCATCCGCGGTTGCGCGACCCGGAGGGCATCCACCGCCTCCAGCGCTAGGGTCGCCGCGCCGGTCGTGGGGCCGCGGCGGGCGCGGCGTTTGTAGTACGCGTCGCGCGTGCACGCAAGCGAGCGGCAGACGGCCGTGACGTCGTCGCCAGCGCTGGTGCAGGCGCAAGCGGTGGCATACCAAAGTTTTGGCTCTGTTCCGTAATTGCGTTGGTTTCCACTATTCTCAACCAAAGTGAGACCGTTCTCGAGGTGGCATGGCTCCCCGTTGGTCGCGGCGGGTATGCGGCTTTAAAGTTGAATAAGTGAAGTCATTTCGCTTTTGCCGAGGGTCGTATGCGTTCAGCGGTGATCACCGTCGTTGCAGTATCATTCGTTCTGCTCCCGTTGGGTGCTGAAGCGCAGATCAGTACCCCCATCGACTCCGCCCCGCCGTTCGCGAAGGCCCGCCGGCTCAGCGACTCGGATCTCGCCAAAAAGCGCGAAGGGGCATTCTTCACCGGGATTCCGGACATCAGCTCCGACCCGGTGGCGGGACAGGGCTTCGGGGTCCGCGGCGCGATCTACTTCAACGGACAACGCTCGGATCCGCTGTTCGCGTACACCCCGTACCGCGCGAAGCTCAAGATCGGCGCATTCGCCGCCACGTCAGCGGCGAAGGAAGTGGCCGTGCAGATCGACGTGCCGTACGTCTTCCGCACGCGCTGGCGTGTGAAGATCGACGGCAAGGTCGCCGACAATCCTGCCAATCTGTATTTCGGGCTGCGCGAGAGTACACTCGGACCGCTGACGCTCCCGAGTGGCGCTGCCACCTACGCCACCTACAGCGCATTCGACGCGGCGCGCAAGACGCTGCGCCCGGGCGACACCGGGGAGGCCGCGCTGGTCACCGATGCCCTCTCGAACCGGTTCGGCGAGCAGGAGCTGATGCTCAACTTGAAGGCTGACTATGCGCTCGGAAGCGCGGGGCGCTGGCGTGTGCTGCTGGGCTATGAGATTCAACGACTCAAGTATCGCACCTTCGCCAGCCGCGAGGCCGATGCCATCGCGGCGGGGACGGGCGTCGAGACCAAAGCGCCCAATGGGACGTCGCTGCTGGCGCGGGATGGCGCAGCCGGCATCGCCGTAGGACTTGCTGGCGGTCGCGTCTCCATCTTACAGCAGGCGTTGATCTACGATACGCGTGACTTTGAACCTGACCCATCGCGCGGGCTCTACTTCGAGGTGGGCAACGAGTACAGCGCACCGGCCATCGGCTCGCAGTTCACGTTCAACAAGCTCTTCACGCAGGTGAAGGCCTTCCATCGTCTCCCCATCGGACCACGCACGGTACTCGCCGGCCGACTCGGCGTGGGCAACATCTTCGGCGCCAACGCGCCGTTCTTCGAGTTTCAGGATCAGTGGAGCCCTGATGGCAGCGTGAACTCGCTCGGCGGTGCCAAGTCGTTGCGCGGATTCCGCGCCAACCGGTTCCTCGCCCGTTCGCTCTGGTTCAGCAACATCGAACTGCGCGCCCGCGTCGGCGAAACGGTACTCGGCAGGCAGCGGTTCTCGCTCACGGTCGCGCCGTTCGTGGACGTCGGCACGGTTCGTGACCGGTGGCAGACACTCAACTTCGGCCGCGTTCGCACTGGACAGGGCATCGGAGCCCGCGTCGGGTGGAACCAGAGCACCGTCATCTCCTTCGACTACGGCCGGTCATCTGAAGACCGGTTGCTCTTCATCGGGATCGGACAGGCATTCTGACCCGTCCCAATGCACGCAACCGATAGTGGGCTGACCGGAGAGCGAGCGAGGAGCTGGCCGCAGACGGCGACCGCGCGTTGCAGGCGGCGGGTCGCGGATCACGCTGCGGTGAGCATGACTCCGCAATTAGGACAGCATCGCTGCGGGCTCAGCTCCGCCGCGTTCCCGACGAGGACCGCTCGCGCCTTCGTGGCCGTGAGGTGCCGAACCTGTTCATGGATGATGTGCCACGTGAGGTACCGCCCGAGATATTTCGTGGCCACACCACGGAACCGGCCAATCCAATCGTTCAGGCGGCCCTGGTATCTATTCACCGTCTGCACGTGATAGATGCCGCGCTTGCGCTGGTTTCTGGCCGTCACGAGGGCCACATGTTGCACGCCGAGCGCCTGCGCGGCGAGGCGCATGGGGGACGAGCCGTCCGTGCACAGGGTCACGTCAGGGCGCAGGATCGGCCGGAACACGGCCGTCAACGCAACGGCCGTCGACGCGCCAGCGAGGACGACCGTGCGCGTGTCGCCACTGCGAGCGCGAGCGACCACCACCGGCACCTTGTCGGTGCCGAGCCCGCGTCGACTTCCGTTCTTGGTGCCACGCTTCCTCGCGCGGCGGCCAACCGGCGTGGATCCCTTGAAGTTGCGCCGGAAGTACATCTCGTCGGCCTCGACGATACCACTGAGAGGGCGCGGCGTGATCGGGGCGAGGAACGCGATGACCTTGTGCCGCCAGCGCCACGCCGTCTTGTGGTTGACCTCCACGCGCGTGCCCGCGCGCCGCGTCGAGAGCCCGTCGCGCATCGTGTCGGCGAACGCCGGCCACTTCTCTGGCCGATGCGTTCCGGCCATCGCGGTGTGGGTCAGATCGTTGAAGGTCCGCGCGCACGGGAGGCACCGGTACCGCTGGGTGCCAGTGCGTTCCTTACCCCAGCGCCGGACACGAACGCTCTGACACCGCGGGCAGGTGTACCCGTGGTGAAACCGACGTTCGCGGGCCTGCAGCGTGGTGAGCATCTTCTGCCATGCCGCGCGTTTCGGAGCATTGTTCCGGCTGAACCAACGCAGTTACGGAACAGAGCCAAGGTTTTTTTGATATCCGTCTTGTAGCGCTGGTTCGCTTGAATGATCAGCTCGTCGTACACGCGCCGTTTGCGATGCGCCTCGGCCAGCGCCTTCTCCAAGGCGGCGATCTTGTCCTGTTCGCTCTGCATGACATTGGATCACGTCCGCTGCTCATGGTCACGTGTCGACACGAATCAGCACGGGACACTTTTCATTCAACGTGTGGTTTCTCCTGCTTTCTCCTGAGCTCTCCGGTCCTCTCCGTGTCTGCTGTTGCTGTTGTTGTTGTTGTTGTTGTTGTTGTTGTTGTTGTTGTTGTTGTTGTT
>CAYWCJ010000474.1:0-3229 GCA_964456595.1 uncultured Gemmatimonas sp.
GAGCAGACCTTCGAGAAGGCGCTCACGGAGGCGATCGAAGATTCGCTCGGCGGATTGAAGGAGCGCGAGGCGAAGATCCTCCGACTCTACTTCGGTATCGATGGCGCCGAACCGATGACGCTCGAGGAGATCGGCACGCAGCTCGGCATCACGCGCGAGCGAGTGCGACAGATCAAGGAGAAGGCGCTTTCGCGACTCCGCCATGTCTCGCGCGCCAAGTCGCTCGAGAGCTTCCTCGGTTGATCGTCGACGCACACCGACAGACTTTTTCGACTCCCCATGGCTTCCACGTATTCATTCGACGTGACCACCGGCTGCGACCTGCAGGAAGTGGACAACGCGGTCAATCAGGCCTCCAAGGAAGTCACCCAGCGCTTCGACTTCAAAGGCTCGCACATCCTCATTGAGTTCAAGCGGGCCGACAACCTGATTCAGCTGGAAGCCGAAGGGGAGATGCGGCTCGAAGCGTTGATCGATGTGCTGCGCGGACGCCTGATCAAGCGCGGCGTACCGGTGAAGAACCTCGAGATCGGCGAAGCGAAACCCGGCAGCCACGAAATCCTGCGCAGCGAGATCAAGCTCAAGATGGCGCTCGACAGCGACACGGCGAAAAAAGTGAGCGCGGCCATCAAGGACGCAAAGCTCAAAAAGATTACCGCCAGCATTCAGGGCGAGCAGGTGCGCGTTACGAGCCCCGACAAAGACGCACTGCAAGACTGCATGTCCATGCTCCGCCAAGGCGACTTCGGCGTCGAGCTGCAGTTCGGCAACTTCCGGTAAAGCGGCCCGCGCGCGATACGTACGTCTGGAAACAGCGGGATACGGAGAAAAGGGAGAACAACCGAGAACAGCAGGAACACAGCAGGCACGGAGCAAACGGAGAGCACACGAGACCTGCAGGAGAACAGCAAAAAGGAACGGAAAACGTTCGTTCTCCTGCAGTTCTCCCTTTCTCTCCCCGGTTCTCCCAGCTGCTGTTCGCTGTCTCCCGCTGTTCTCCCATTTGCTCCCGCCGCTCTCCATGCCCGCTGTTCGCGGTCTCAGACGCTTCTCGCTATGACGTCCCGTCGGCCTCGGTTAGCTTTCCCCGATGCTGAAGATCGGGTTGGTCACCCTCGGGTGCGACAAGAACACGGTGGACTCCGAGCGGTATCTGGCCGACCTGCTCGCGCACGGCGCGGAGGCGGTCACTGACCTCTCGCAGGCCGAAGTGGTGGTGGTCAACACCTGCGGCTTCATCGACGCCGCCAAGAAGGAGTCCATCGACGCGATCCTCGACGCGACGCGGCTCAAGGACAGTGGCGTTTGTCGCGCGGTGTTTGCGATCGGCTGCATGATCGAGCGCCACAAGGGCGAACTAGAAGAGGCGCTCCCCGAAGTCGATTGCTTCCTCGGCACGTCCGAGACCGATCGACTCGTGCCGGAACTCATCGAGCGCGGTCTGATTGGCGGAGAGATCCTCGAGCACCCCGGTGTACGCGTCTTTGGTGGCGACACGTCACACGTGCGTTACCTCAAGGTCAGCGAAGGGTGCGATCATGGCTGCGCCTTTTGTGCAATCCCGATCATGCGCGGGAAGCATCGTTCGTTCGCGCTGGATGACCTGATTCGCGAAGCGCAGCTGCTGGAATTGCAGGGCGCGCGTGAGCTCAATCTTGTGGCGCAGGATCTCGCGCACTATGGACGTGATCGGCGCGATGGATTTGCATTGCCGGAGTTGCTCGAAGCGCTGGTGCGCGAGACGTCGATTCCGTGGCTGCGCAATCTGTATCTCTACAGCGCCGGCATCACGCCGCGTCTGCTCGAAGTCATCGCCGGCAATCCGCGCATTGTGCGCTATCTCGACACGCCGATGCAGCACGGGTCGGATGCCGTGCTCGCACGCATGCGCCGCCCCGAGCGGCAGCGCACGATTCGCGATCGCCTCACGAAATATCGCGAGATTGTCCCCGACCTTGCCGTGCGCACGACCGTCATCGTGGGCTTTCCAGGCGAGACCGAAGACGACTTCAACATCCTCTGCGATTTTCTCGAGGAGATGCAGTTCGATCGCGTCGGGTGCTTCACCTACTCGGCGCAAGAGGGGACGCGAGCGTACGACATGGAGGACGACGTCCCCGAGTCCATCAAGGGCGAACGGATGGAACGCATCGAGGAGCTGCAGCGCGCGATCACGTCGGAGCGCTACGAACGCTTCCTCGGTCGTGATGCGCGCGTCCTTGTCGATCGGGCGCACGACGAGCCGGGAGTCCTGGTGTGCCGTGCGCCGTGGCAGGCGGATGACATCGATGGGGTGACGTACGTGCGCGGGGTCGCGCCGGCGGGCTCACTGCTCGACGTGCGCATGGAGCAGGTGGTGGATGACTATGATTTCCGGGCGACGATGCACGGTATCGCGGAGCTGGCGCCATCGGCACCGCGGAAATCCTCACGCCCGTTGCCACTTGTCAACGCAGGTCCTTCCTCTGTCGGGAGTTTTGGACGATGAGTCTGGATGCAGTGATCGGCGATGTGCCGTCCGTCGAAGCCGCCGTTGTTGGCAGCGAAGAGCAAGTCGCCGAGCGGTCGGGTGTGCGTTCTGCGGAGATCATGGCGCGTGGTCGCGCGCGCTTTCCGGGTGGTGTGAATTCGCCGGTGCGCGCATTTGGTGGAGTCGGCGGCGAGCCGTTTGTCGCGGCGCGTGGTGAAGGCGCGCGCGTGTGGGATGCGGACGGCAACGAATACATCGACTATATCCTGTCGTGGGGACCGCTCATTCTCGGGCACGCGCCGCCGGTGGTGCTCGATGCCCTCGCCGAGACGATGAAGAACGGCACCAGCTTTGGTATGCCGACCGGACTCGAGGTGCAGTTGGCGGAGAAGATCGCCGAACGCATGCCGCATCTCGAGATGATGCGCTTCACATCGAGTGGGACTGAAGCGGCGATGACCGTGGCGCGTCTGGCGCGCGCCGTCACGGGCCGCGAGCACATTCTCAAGTTCGAAGGGTGTTATCACGGACACGCCGACGGATTTCTCGTACGGGCCGGATCGGGTGTCGCGACCCTCGGCCTCCCCGATTCACCCGGCGTCCCCGAGTCGCTCGCCAAGCTCACGCTCACCTGCACGTACAACGATCTCGCAGCGGTGGAGCGGATTGCGCGCTCGGTCCCGCTGGCCGCGATCATGCTCGAACCGGTGGTGGGCAACGGTGGATTCATCGAGCCGACGCCCGACTTCATTCCGGGGC
>CAYWCJ010000475.1:0-3204 GCA_964456595.1 uncultured Gemmatimonas sp.
CCGCACTGCGCTGCTCGCCCACCTCAGTATCGCCGACACGGGAGGCTGCATGACGGCGGCGACCCAACGCGAGCTTGACCACCGCGCCGACGCGGCCGTTGCCCTGGCGCCGCTCGTTGGACCGATTCTCCCGGCGCATGGCGTGACGAGTTACGGAACCTGCACCTGTGGGAATGCGCATTGCGGCCGACCCGGCAAACATCCGGCACGGACGAACTACAAGGCGATGGCGACGACGGACCCCATGCTGCTGCGGTCCTATTTCGGGCGATTGATTCCGTTCAATCTTGCCCTGCTGATACCGGGCTGGCTGGCTGTCGTCGATTGCGATGGGCTCGACGCGTTCGATGTGTTGACCAAGTTCGCCCCGTGGCCGATCACGCCCACGTCGATGACCCGGCGCGGTTTGCACCTGTTCTTTCGCTGGCCGTTGTTCGGCGATTCACTGACTGTTGGTGGCCTCGACCGCGTGAAGCTCGATGTGAAAGGGTGTGGTGAGCTGGTGACGTTGCCGCCGAGCACTGGGAAAGACGGCTACCGCTATCACTGGCGGGATGGACAAAGCCCGTTCGACATCCCGATTGCGCCGCTACCGCGCGCATTCGCGGAGCACGCCGCGACGGTGGCGCGAGTGCGTGCCACTCGATCAAGACCGGCCATCGATCCGCAGTCGTTCGCTGGCGTCGCGCAGATGGCGAGCCAGCGGGCGAAGTATGCCAGCCACACCAGTAACGGCGTTGGCCGTGGCGCGGCTGGCCTGAAGCGCACCCTGCACGATGTGGGTGCTTCGGCGGAGCTGATCACACACGCCCTCGACACGTTCCACGCCGAGGCCGGACGATGAGCGGGACCGGGATGGACCCGGAGCTGCACGCGGCCGCGATGGCGGAGAGGGTAGACGCACTGCGAGCGCCGAAAGTGCGTACACCAATCCCGACGTTTGACTTAGCCCACTGCTACGGGCCGGTTGGCGATTTCGTCCGACTGTGGGAACCGCACACCGAAGCGGCGCCGGTCGCACTGTACTCCGCGATACTCGCCATGCTCGGCGCACTGATCGGACGCGGGCCGATGTGGTTGTTCGGCAGTGTGGAGCACCATGTGCGTTTGTTCGTGTTGCTGATCGGTCCGACTGGCGCCGGCCGAAAAGGGACCGCGCTCGCGATCGCGCGCTGGTTGATCAAGCAGATCGACGCCGACTTCGAGCAGACACGTCGCGTGTCTGGCCTATCATCGGCCGAAGGCCTCATTGCCGAGATTCGCGACGGGACGCCGGATCGTGAGGTTAACGGGAAGGTGATCCCCGGTGACAACGGCGTGGACGACAAAAGACTGTTGGTGGTCGAAGGCGAAATGGGCGGCCCGCTCGAAGCGATGGCGCGAGAAGGCAACCGCCTGTCCGCGGCCGTGCGCGATTTTTGGGATGGTGCGGACGCCGGTACGCTCACCAAGCACACCCCACAGCGCACGACGAAGCCGCACGTCGTGATCGTTGGTGCGATTACATCGGGTGAGCTGAAGAAGCTGCTGTCGAACACTGCCGTCGTGAACGGGCTGGCGAATCGGTTCTTTCCGATCTGGTCCACTCGTGCGCGTTTGCTGGCGGAAGACTCACACCCGGACGACTACGCCCTTGCCGCAATCGTGCGAACCATTAGCACGAATATCGACACGGCACGAACGGTTAGCACCGTGGGATGGACCGACGGAGCGGCGGCCCGCTGGCATCACGAATACAGCGGGTTAGCCATCACCGATGACCCCAGCGATACCGTCCGCGCGTTGCTCGAACGCGGCGCCCCATACGTGCGCCGCGTGGCGATGCTGCTGGCGCTGCTCGATGGGACCGGCCAGGTCGGCGTGCTGCATCTTGAGGCCGCGCTACACCTGTGGGAGTACGCCGCCGGCACATGGCGCACCGTCTACCACGATGCCGCGTCGCGCTCTCCACTGGCCGAGGCGTTGCTCGTGGCCCTGTCCGACGCCGGCGCCGCCGGTCTGACGCGCACCGCGATGCGCGAAGACGTCACGGGGTGCAAACACGTGGAGGCGCGGACGATCGACGCAGCACTCGACGAACTCGCCGGTTCGGGATTGGCGATCAAATCCAAAGAACCGACCGATGGCCGTCCCCGTGAACGCTGGCAGCACGGGCGCTACGTCGGCGCTACCGCCCCCGGAGAAAAGGGAGAGAAGGGAGAGAACCCGCCCGCTCCGACGCCTTCCGGCGCCTTCTCTCCCTTTCCGCCCTTTTCTCCGCCCCCCGGCCCGCTGGTTCTCGTGACCATGAAGAGCGGCGGCGCCATCGAACTACCGGCCGACTCACCCGACCTGTCGGACCCCGGTACGCTCGCACTGATCGCACGAATCGAACCTGTCGAACGCGCCGCCTGACGTACCGCCTGACGTACCGCCGGGCGCATTCGGTGCCCGGCATCACCACCAGCACGTACACGGAGACGAGCACCATGAACGCCACCATGAACGCCACCATGACCGCCCCGACCCTGACCCTCCCCGCCGCCATACTGCCCGCACTGGAACGGTTGCTGACCGCGCACATCGCCGCCGAACGCGAGGCGGAAGACCGCGACATCGCCGCCGCGGTGACTGAACTCGCCGCCTTCACGGAGCCGGACGAGTTGGTCGCGGCACGCAAGGAGGTGCCGCGCTTGATCGCGGCCGTTGAACGTGCCGCCATCGCGCACCGCTCGGCGCAAGAATCTCTTGACCGCGCGCGGTACGCGTACAACCTCGCGCAGGCTGGTACGGATGCTCGGCGAGCCGTTGCCGTTCGTCGGGTCTGGCCGATCAAGCGGCAACGCGAAACGCGCGCACGCCTCGACGACACGATGGACGCGCTTCGCCAGCGCCCAGAGCAGAGCGGCGCCGGAGGCAATGCCGCGCTGAGCGCTGCATTGCGGCCGTACTTCGCGCTGCAGGCCACGCTGCGGACCGCGTTCGAGCATGGTTCGCCGCTCGAGCTCGACACGCTGATGGACGCTGCCGCGCTCGAGTCCCACCGCGGCTACGAGGTGGCATTACGGGAACATGCCGAGGCCGTCGCCGCCGCCGCACGACGCCGGAGGTAAGGGTGTCGCCCCCCGATGCGGGACCCGCGACGCTTTCACCGTCACGGGTCCCCCTGAGGGGGGGCCTGCCTCGGGTAACCGGAGACCGTGTTGTCTCACTAGAGAGCCAAAT
>CAYWCJ010000476.1:0-2761 GCA_964456595.1 uncultured Gemmatimonas sp.
CTCGACGAGGTGCCGAACGACATCACCAAAACAACGCCGGCGAGTTTCGAGCCGGTGCTCGACTACGTGGTGGTGAAGTGTCCGCGCTTTGCGTTCGAGAAGTTCTCAACGAGCGATCCCGGTCTGACAACGCAGATGAAGTCGGTCGGCGAGTCGATGGCCATCGGTCGCACGTTCAAGGAGGCGTTCCAGAAGGCCCTGCGCGCACTTGAGACGGGACGCCCTGGTTGGACGGTGGGTGAGCGGCTGATCGACGATCGACTGACCGAAGTCTCGCGCGAAGCGCTGCGCGGCGCGCTGCGTCGCCCGACACCCGAGCGCATCTTCCAGCTCAAGCACGCGATGTTGCTCGGCATGCAGACGGCCGAGTTGCATGAGATCACAGGGATCGATCCGTGGTTCCTGGAGCAGTTGCGCGAGCTGATCGACGCGGAAGCCGAGTACAGCGCCGAGCCGATGATCGATGCCGACGGGATGCGTCGCATGAAGCGCAGTGGCTTCTCCGATCGTCAGCTCGCGACACTGCGCGGCGAGACCGAAGCGACCGTGCGCGCGCATCGCTGGGCGCTTGGTGTGCGCCCCGCGTACAAGATGGTGGATACCTGCGCCGGCGAATTTCCGTCGAGTACGCCGTACCTCTACGGCAGCTACGAAGAAGAGAGTGAAGGGGCGACGGCAGGTCGCCGGAAAGTTGTGATTCTCGGCTCCGGCCCCAATCGTATCGGGCAAGGCGTCGAGTTCGACTACTGCTGCGTGCGTGCGGCGCTTGCGCTGCGCGAGCAGGGCTACGAAACGATCATGGTCAACTCGAATCCGGAAACGGTATCGACGGACTTTGACATCTCCGATAAGCTGTACTTCGAGCCGCTCACGCTCGAAGACGTGTTGGAAATCGTGGAGCGCGAGCAGCCCGTTGGTGTGATCGTGCAGCTGGGTGGACAGACACCGCTCAAGCTCACGCGCCCGCTCGAAGCGGCCGGCGTGCGCATCCTCGGCACGTCGCCCGACGCGATCGATATCGCGGAAGACCGGCGTCGTTTCGAGAAGCTCACGCGCGAGCTTGGCATCATGCAGCCAGCCAATGGAACGGCGACAAGCGTGGACGAAGCCGTAGAGATCGCCGAGTCGATCGGCTACCCC
The DNA here is from genome assembly GCA_964456595.1 of uncultured Gemmatimonas sp. Lineage (GTDB taxonomy): Bacteria > Gemmatimonadota > Gemmatimonadetes > Gemmatimonadales > Gemmatimonadaceae > Gemmatimonas. Next base: position 1,141 of record CAYWCJ010000476.1, read on the forward strand.
GTGCTGGTCCGTCCGTCCTATGTGCTGGGCGGGCGTGCGATGGAGATCGTGCATGACGCGACGTCATTGCGCGACTACTTTGAGCGGGCGGCGCGCGTGAGCGAGGATCGCCCCGTGCTGGTCGACCGCTTCCTCGAGGACGCGTTCGAGGCGGATGTCGACGCGTTGAGCGACGGAACGGACGTGGTTATCGGCGCGGTGATGGAGCACATCGAGAGCGCCGGCATTCACTCCGGCGACTCGGCGTGTGTGTTGCCGCCATATCTCATTCCCGCCGAAGCGGCGGAACAGATGCGCGTGCACACGGTGGCGTTCGCGAGGGCGCTCGGCGTGGTGGGGCTGATCAACGTGCAGTACGCGTACAAGGACGGCGTGGTATACGTGATCGAAGTGAATCCACGCGCGTCGCGCACGGTGCCGTTCGTCTCCAAGGCGATCGGTGTACCGCTGGCGTCGCTGGCCGCGCGACTCATGCTTGGCGAGACGTTGGCGCAGGTGGGATTCACGCAGGAGATCGTGCCGCATTACGTGAGCGTGAAGGAAGCTGTTTTCCCGTTCAACAAGTTTCGCGATTTCGATCCGGTGCTGGGCCCCGAGATGCGCTCCACGGGCGAAGTGATGGGGATCGACGACAGCTTTGGCGCGGCGTTCCTCAAGTCGCAGCTGGCGGCCGACAACGCGCTGCCTCGCGAAGGGGCCGTGTTCCTCACCGTCAACGATCACGACAAGCCGATTGCGGCGCGGCTTGCCAAGCGTTTTCACGAGCTTGGATTCAAGCTCTTCTCCACCAGCGGCACCGCGTCCTACCTGCGCGCGCAGGGAGTGCCGGTGGAGACGGTACTCAAGGTTCACGAGGGGCGGCCGCACGGCGTGGACCTGATCCTGAACGGCGATGTCCAGCTGCTGGTGAACACGCCGTTGGGCAAGCACGCGCAGGTGGACGACGAACGACTGCGCCAGGCCGCGATCTCGAATCGCGTGCCGTATACCACGACGTTATCGGCAGCGAGTGCGGCGTGCGAAGCCATTGCGGCGCGTCAGTCGCGTGAGCTCGATGTGCGCTCGGTGCAGGAGTGGCATCAGCTGCTCGATGCGCATCGCGGTGTGCCCGTGCGCGAAATGAGGTCGGTGCGGCCGGTGCCGGCGTGAGCGGCAGTGCGGCCATGATCGGTACGGTGGGCACAGGGCACGTCGGCGCTGGTGCGACGCTCGGCGACGGTGCGCTCGTGCACGAGTCGGCCTATGTGGACGACGGGGCGGTGATTGGTGCCAGGACGCGGGTCTGGCATTTCTGCCATGTGCTCGGTGGTGCCGTCATCGGCGAGCGCTGTTCGCTCGGGCAGAACGTCGTCGTGATGAACAGCGTTCGCATTGGTGACAACGTCAAGATCCAGAACAACGTCTCGGTATACGAAGGCGTGGAACTGGAGGACGACGTGTTCTGCGGCCCGTCGATGGTGTTCACCAATGTCTTCAATCCGCGCAGTGCCGTTTCGCGCAAGGACGAGTACCGCAAGACGCTGGTCAAGCGTGGTGCGAGCATCGGCGCGAATGCCACGATCGTCTGCGGTGCAACGATTGGCGCGTATGCGTTCATCGGCGCGGGCGCCGTGGTCAATCG
>CAYWCJ010000476.1:2771-3171 GCA_964456595.1 uncultured Gemmatimonas sp.
GCGACGTGCCGGACTTCGCGCTGATGGCCGGCGTGCCGGCGCGGCGCATCGGCTGGATGGCGGAAGCGGGCTTTCGTATGGAGTCGCTCAGCGTGTCACTTGGCACCAGCGTCGAAGAGCGGTTGCGGTGTCCGGGGACTGGTGCGTTGTACGAGCGCACGGGCACGGTGGTGACTCGCATTCAGGAGCAGGGATGACTCAGGGCGTGATTCCCGAGGGACAGCCGATTCGCATCGCGCTCGTGGGATGCGGTCGCATTGCCAAGAATCACTTCGACGCGATTGCCAGGATTGATGGCTTGCAGATTGTCTCGGTATGCGACGTGGTGGAGTCACGTGCGCGTGATGCCGGCGCGTTGAATGGCGTGCCCTGGTTCACCAACATCGAAGCGATGCTGGCG
>CAYWCJ010000477.1:0-3166 GCA_964456595.1 uncultured Gemmatimonas sp.
TTGAACAGCGACTCGATGCGGTGACCGTGCTGGTGCGCGATGCCGTGGGCCGTTCCACGATCGGGCGCGCGAGGTGCGGCAGCCCACCGGGCTGCAGTTCCCGCAAATACCGCAGCAACGCGCCCGTCGCACCGATTGCCGCGCCGTCACTTATCCCAAACCCAAAGCCGTCGAGACCACGCACATCGAACTGCCGCGCGAGTTCGTCGGCAGCCAGCTGTGCGTCGAACTCCCAGCCATCGCGCTCAGTCACCAGCGCGCCTTCACTCGCCTCCGTCACCAACGCAAGCATTGCGTCGTCGGCGCCACGCACCAACAGCAGCTCACGCGGTGCCAGGCGCGCCAGCATGGCCGGCGCATCCATCACCGACACGAGCGCCATGCGCAGTTCGCCGGTTGAGAGATCGGCTGCCGCGATGCCGATCTGCGCGCGATCACCGTCGCGCGCCGTGTCCCGTCCGGTCGCGATCGCGCAGACGTAGTTCGCGCGCGCGCCATCCAGCAGGTCGTCCGCAAACACAGCGCCAGGTGTGATGGTTTCCACCACCTCTCGGCGCACGAGCCCCTTGGCGAGCTTGGGGTCTTCCACCTGCTCGCACACCGCCACGCGATGTCCCTGCCCCACCAATCGCCGCAGATACTCCGCCGCCGCCTTTACGGGAATGCCCGCCAACGGCACCTCCGCCGCACCACCGTTGTTGCGCGACGTGAGCGTCAGGCCAAGCACACGCGACGCTGTTTCCGCGTCGTCGTAGAACATCTCGTAAAAGTCGCCCATGCGGAAAAACAGGATCGCATCCTGATGACGCGCCTTGATCTCCCGGTACTGCTGCATGAGCGGCGTCGCCGCCCCACTCACGGCGTGTTCTCCGTGACGAAGCCCGTCTGGCCGGACTTCTTCAGTCGCGCCAACGCAGCGTCGGCTTCGGCACGCGTCGCATACCGACCGATGCGCACGCGATACGGTCGCTGCTCACCATCCACCCGCGCGCGCAGTCCACGGGCCACCATTCGCTTCGCCGCGAGCTCCGCCTCAGCGCGCGTGTCATACGCTGCGATCTGCACGCTGAACCGTCCCGCACCTTCATCGTTCGTGCTTGCCGACGCGCCCCGCTCCGACGCACGGTCCTTCGTAGGCACGGCGGCGCCCGTCGCCGTTTTCGCGGCTTCACTCGCACACCGCGCCTGCAACTCCGCGGCCTGCAACCGCAACTCGCCGGCTGGCACGTCGGCCTCGCGCAGCGCAATCATCGTGCGACAGGCCCGCCCGATATCCCGTTCATCGAAGTAGCTGCGCACCACCCACAACAACGCTTTCGGTCGCTCATTCGACGCGTTGTAGTCGCGCAGCAATCGCTCGAAGTACGACCTCGCGTTCGCAGGATGTCCGCGCACCATTTCCAGTTCACCAAGTCGCAGCAACGCCGTCGGCACGCGGGGCGACACGGGCACATCGAGAATGAGCCGCTTCCAGTCTCGCTCCGCATCCGCAGCACGTTCGCCGAGTACCGCACGCCAGTACAGCGCGTCCGCCAGATCGCCTTGCTCGAAGGCCGACGCGTTGACCAGTGAGTCGAGCAGTACTCGTGCGCCATTCACCTGTCCTGCCTCGACCAGCGATCGCGCACGATCGATCACCAGACGCGCCGCTGCGCGCGCCACCGGCGCCGCACGTACACTGCTGTCGACCGTCGCCCCGGACGTGCCCGCTTGCGCAGGCATCGGCGACACACGCAGCATGGACATCGCCAGGACAGACAGCACCACACAGGTCGCCCTGTGTGGATTCGAACGATCCGCGGGCGGCGTCGGTCGCGCCATCACGCCGCCTTGCGCCTGCGCCGACCCAGTGCGCACAGCGCCAGCACCAACGACATCAACACCTGCTCTGCCGACGACACCGTCGTTTCCTTGAGCGCGACGTCCGCCTCGAGCAACAGCTTCAACGCCTGCTCGCACGACGCCGCGCTCCACTTGTCCACCACCTTGGTCCACGCCGACGCCGCCTCGCCCCACGGCCGACCGGGATAGCCGCCGGTTTCTTTCAGAAAGGCAAAGAACTCCGTCGGCAGCCGATTCGTCGGGATGCCAGCATCACGACGCGCACGACCGAATGCGAGCGCGAACGCCTGCGTACTGAGCAGAATCACCACCTGCACGCCCGAAACCTTCGGCTGACCAAGCACGAAACCCACCAGCGCAACGGCACGCGCTGCATCCTGCGCCGCCACCGCGTCCAGCAGATCCGTCACCGTCTCCCCACGACGCACGCCCACCACCGCCGACACAGCGTCGGCGTCGATCATCACGCGCGCGTTATTATCCGTTACCGCGTCCGTTGCGTCAATCGCGCCCAGGACATAGCTCGCGCACTTGTCCAACTCGGCGGCGAGCAAATTCAGGTCGTTCCCCACCGACTGCTGCAGTAGCTGCGCCCCGTCGTCGGTCACGCCCATCGACAGCGCGGTGGACGCATGGTGGGCGATCCATTTGCGCACGCGTTCGGGAGCCAGCGGTGCAAACTCCAGCGCGGTCGAGGACGAGGTCAGTGCGGCATCGGCCTTCGTGCCCGCCGAGCTCACGAGCAACAGCAGTGTGTCGCTGGCCGGACGCTTGAGATACGCGTCCAGCTGCTGACGTGCCGCCTTCTTGAGCAAGGTCACATCGCGCAACACCACCGCACGACGTTCGGCCAGCATCGGCGGTGTGGCCAACAGGCTGCCGAGCGTCTCGGCGTCGAGTTCACTGCCACGGCGCGTTTCGGAATTGAAATCGCGCGTCGCCGGATCGATCGCCGCGTCGAGCAGATCACGCACGGCGGCGTCCTTCAGGTAATCATCGTCACCGAACAGGTAGTAGACAGGCGCAAAACTCCGCGCTTGCACAGCGGCCTGCACCACACGCAACGGCGACGCTTCACGGGATGACATGGCGGAAAGGTAACCGCTCGGCCGATCGCTTCCCGACGGGTGAAGTCAGGGCCGCCGCATCGGCGTATGTCGCCCTAGCGCATGTCGCCCTAGCGCATGTCGCCCTAGCGCATGTCGCCCTAGCGCATGTCGCTGATCAAGCGGAAGTCGGCGCTCACGAACTGGGTCGGCGCCTCTTCGAGGAGCATGGCCGCGGGCCACATCGGATTACCGGTGGACATTGCGCTGATCAGCGC
>CAYWCJ010000478.1:0-3160 GCA_964456595.1 uncultured Gemmatimonas sp.
CTGCTCCGGCTGCGGCGCCGGCGAGTGCTCCACCGGCTGCCCCCGACGTACCCGCGCAGTCCGGTGGCCCCGTGCGTTCGTCGCCGCTCGCGCGACGTCTTGCCGCCGAAAAGGGGGTGGCACTCGATCAGGTACAGGGCACCGGACCTAACGGGCGCGTTATTCGTCGCGATATCGAGTCGGCGTCGGCACCTGCGGCAGCTTCGACTGACGCGAGCACGGCGCGAACGGACGCGCAAGCCGCGGCGCCGGCGGCCGCTTCCGTCGGCACGAAGCCAACGGCGGCGTCTGCACCGGCGATGGTCATCGACGGCGACTTCAAAGACGTCACACTCACGCAGATCCGCAAAACGATCGCGCGTCGCCTGAGCGAGTCGATCGGCCCGGTGCCGACCTTCTACCTCACGTCCGAATTCGACATGACCAAGGTCACCGAGCTGCGCGAGCAGATGGTCGCGGCCGGCGATCAGTTCAAGGTGTCGGTCAACGACATCGTCATGAAGGCCGTGGCGATCGCACTCTCGCGGCACCCCGAATGCAACGCGCATTGGATGACGGATCATATCCGCTATTTCTCGCGCGTACACCTCGGCATGGCCGTCGCCACCGACGATGGGCTCATCGTTCCCGTCATCACCGATGCGCACACCAAGGGACTCGGACAGATCGGGCGCGAGGCCCGCGAACTCGCCAAGCGCGCGCGAGAACGCAAGCTCACGCCCGCCGAGTACACAGGGAGCACCTTCTCCGTCTCCAACCTCGGCATGTTCGGCATCGATCAGTTCACGGCGATCATCAATCCGCCTGAAGCCGCAATCCTCGCCATCGGCGGCACGGAAACGAAGCCCGTGTGGATCAACGGCGCGTTCGTGCCACGGCAGCGTATGCGCGTCACCATGAGCTGCGACCATCGCGTCATCGATGGGGCGGTAGGTGCAAGATTCCTGCAAACGCTGCGGCAGCTCCTCGAGTCGCCGATGATGATGTTGTTCTAGTTGCTCGGCGCGTCCGATCGCGGCCATTCTGTTGGTTGCGTTTCGTTGCTGGCATAACCGTCACACCACTGGCACGCATCGAATCATTCGCAGTTCAGGGTCGTCCCCGGAGAGATGCTCTATTCGCGTCTCTCCAAGGACTACCTCTCGATGCGCCACCACGCCCGACGCACCGCTCGCTCACTGACCACCCTCGTGGTCTCTGTGGCGATTGCGCTTGTCACCGCCTGTTCCACCTCCGAAGCGCCCACCTCGCCCTCCGGCAACAATCCGGGTGGCAACGTGCCGATCAATCCCGCGCCCACGACCAACGGCGCACTCGCGTTGACGGTCACCGGCCTGCCCTTCGGCGTCGGAGCCGATCTGACAGTGTCGGGGCCTGGTGGCTTCTCTCGCGCCCTCACCACGTCGATCACGCTCGCCGAGCTCACGCCGGGTCGATATACGATCTCGTCGAATCTCGTACGCGTTCCCAGCGGCGCGGCTATCGGAGCGTACGCGCCGAGTGCGACATCGCAGTTCGTGGACGTCGGGTCAGGGCCGCCGACGCTCGTAACGGTCACGTATGCGGCACTGCCGGCGGTGGTCGATATCGCCATTTCCGGTTTGCCGAACGGGGTTGGCGCCCTGGTGAAGCTGACGTCGCCGAGTGGTGGCGATGTGGTGGTGACGACCTCGCTGCGCATGTCTCCGGCGGCCGCTGGCCGGTGGTTGTTGAGCGCGTCGCCGGTGAGTAGCGCGGGATACACGTACACGCCGACGCCTGTCGCCGGCGATGGCACCGTCGCCCCCGGGGATACGCTGCGCTTTCCCGTCGAGTACGCGATTGCGACCGGTGCCCTTGCTGTCGCCGTGACTGGCCTGCCGTCGTCTGCGGCGGTCGTGGTCGCAATCACGGGTCCAGGCGGCTTCTCGCGCGAAGTCACGTCCACCACGACGCTGACCGATCTCACGCCCGGCAGCTACACCGTCTCCGCCCCCAGCGTGGTCTCCGGCGGCATTACATACACGCCGGGGCTTCCCGCGCAGCAGGTGACGGTGAGCGCGTCCCTGGTGGCCGCGCCCGCCGTCGTTGCGTACAGCGCGCAGGTGGGCAGTCTCCTCATCGAAAGCGCGGGGTTGCCGTCGGGTTCGTCCGCTGTGTTCACCGTCAGCGGCACCGGGGGCATGCGTACCGTCAGCGGCAACGCGTCCACAGGCGCGGTCACGATCGACTCGCTCGTGCCGGGTAGCTATGCCGTCTCGTCGGCCACCGTGACCGCCAATGGCGTGCTGTATGCGCCGTCAGTCCCCGGCACGACCGCTACCATCGTCGCGCGATCGACCAGTACGGTTCGTTTCACCTACGGCGTCACCACGGGCGCGCTGGCGATCGTGTCGAGCGGTCTGCCGGCCGGAACGAACGCCGACATCACCATCACCGGTCCCGCCGGCTTCACGCGCACGACCACGTCGAGCGTCACCTACACCGCGCTTTCGCCTGGCCGCTACACGGTTTCGGCACGCGACATTCGCGGAACAGACGGCACGTACGCTGCCACGCCAGTCACGCAGTCGATGGATATCGTTGCCGGCGGCGCGATCGTCACCGCCACGGTGTCGTACGCGCCTCGGCCGGCCGTGGTGGAAGTCACCGTCACCGGACTGGCGACGGGCACCGCGCCCAGCGTCACGCTGACGTCGCCGTCGGGGCAGGACATCGTGCTGACGTCGACCTCGACACGCATCGCGCCGGCCACTGCCGGTCGTTGGCGTCTCGCGGCCGCCACGGTCAACTCGGGCGGCTACAACTACGTGCCCACGCCCACGTCGCGCGACGAGACCGTCGCGCTCGGCGACACCTTGCGGCTCTCCGTGCAATACACGCTGACGACTGGCGCCATCGCCGTTGCCGTGACCGGGTTGCCGAACGGCGCTGGCGGTGTCATCGCGGTCACGGGACCGAACAACTACAAGAGCAACCTTACGTCCACCAGTACGCTGACCGGGCTGCCGCCGGGCACGTATGCGCTGGCGGCAAGCAATGTCACGGTGGGCGGGCTGCCGTATGCGCCGACACCGGCTACGCAGCAGGTCGTGGTGACGGCCACGCTCATCGCGTCGCCGGCCACGATTGCCTACGCGGTGCCCGGTGGTCGTATCGCCTTCAATCTCACCGGTATGCC
>CAYWCJ010000479.1:0-3155 GCA_964456595.1 uncultured Gemmatimonas sp.
GCGGCTGGCGCACGCGGTGCGGCCACCTGCGCGTTGACGCGTGCCGGGACCGAGAGTGCGACAGACGCGCCGAGGGCGCCGCAGGCGATGGCGAGTCGTGGAGACGCCGTGATGCGCGGAAATGGGCAAGCGCTTGTCAACGTAACCGGTGGCCTGATCAACGGGTGGACCGTATACTCTCGCGCACATCCCAACCACTCCCTCTCAGAGAGGCGGTCGACATGCAGCACCTTCTGAAGCGGCTGTTCGTCGCAACATCGCTCGCAACATCGCTCGCGGCGCTGCTCGGCGCGCCAGCGCTTGCACAGAATACCATCACGCTCGAAGGCTCCGTCAAGGGCGACGGTATTCCGGTGGTCGGCGCACAGATCACCGTGGTGAATGTGGCCACGCGCGAAACGGCGCGTGCGCTGACGCGCGCTTCCGGTGAGTTCCGCGTCCTCGGTCTGTTCACCGGCCAGTATACGGTGAACGTCAAGGCGATCGGTTTCCGGCAGCGCACCGACACGGTCGAACTGGCCATCGGTCAGCGCGCGCGACTGGAGTTCCTGCTCGAGAAGGGCATGGCGGAACTCGATGCACAGACGGTGACGGCCGACCGCGTGAAGCGCGTGGAGGTCCAGCGCATGTCCGTCTCGGCCGCGGTCATGACGGAAGAAATCGAGAACCTGCCGCTGAACTCGCGCGGCGTGATGAACCTCGCCGGCATCGTGCCGGGCATCAAGACCTACGCGCCGCAGTCGGGACGCACGCTACCGTCGGGCGGCGCCGCACCAGACCTTCGCTTCTTCAACGTCTACATGGACGGTGTCGAAATGAAGAGTCTCTTCAACGGCAACATCGTTGGTCTTGGGCAGACGGGTTCGCCGCTGCCGCAGGAAGGGCTCGAGCAGTTCCGCGTATTCATCAATCCGTACGACGCCGAGTACACGCGCGCGGGCTCGTATGTCATCAGCGCCGAGAGCCGCCGCGGCACGAATACGTGGCAGGGTTCGGGCTTCGGATTTTATCAGAACAGGGACGTGATCGCGCGCAACGCGTTCCAGAGCAAGGCGGTGCTGCCGGTGAAGCCCAACTTCGGTCGCCAGCAACTCGGATTCAACATCCGCGGTCCGCTCGCGAAGGACAAGTTGTTCATCGCGACAAGCTACGAACTGACGGCGACCGACGTCTACATCGACGTCAACCCGATCAGCGGACCATGGCAGCAGTTCAAGGGCACCTTTCAGGCGCCAAACAAGAATCATACGCTCTTCACGCGCCTGACCTACGTGCAGAATCCGCAAGTGACGTACGACGCCATGGTGTCCGCACGCTTCCTCCGTGGCGAAGGCAACTTCGGTGCACGCGTGACGCAGGACGGCGGCATCTCACAGAAATACGAGATCTACACCGGACAACTTCGTCAGCGTTTCCTCTCGAAGGGGGGCAACTTCGTGAACGAAGCGAGCCTGCAGCTGGTGAGCTGGAACCACAATGAAGCACCACTCCAGCCCGGCCCGCAGTTCACCTATCCGGGGGCCATCTTCGGAACCGCAGGCTTTCCGCTGATCCTCAAGGAAACGCATTTGCGCGCTGTCAATCGCGCGACGTGGAACGTGGACAACGCGACCGGTTCACACATCATCAAGGCCGGCGTCGAAGTGAGCAGCATCGCCGCCACGCAGAACCAGCCGAACAACACCAACGGTACGTTCGGCTTCCTCTCCGACACGTCATCGCTGCCCAACATCGCGTCGATCGCCGTCGGCTTCACCGATCCGAACGGCACCAGCGACGCAGTGGCGAGCGCCACGGGCTACACCACTGGCATCTACATCAATGACGAGTGGCGCATCAAGCCCAACTTCACGCTGTCACTGGGTCTGCGTCATGACGCCGAGTTGAACACGATGAACAACAACTACAAGACGCCGTGGGCGAGCGATCCTGTGCTCAAGGCCATTCCGTCGCTGACCAACTTCCTGAACAACGGCAATCGTAAGAATCAGCTTGGCAACATCTCGCCGCGCGTTTCGTTCTCGTGGGATCCTACCAAGCAGAACAAGACGTTCGTACGCGGCGGTTTCGGCATCATCTACGATCGCGTGACCAGCTTCATGGGCTTCCAGGAGCGTCGCAACTCCACGTGGCGCACGTACAGCTTCGTCAACCCGGGCACGAAGGATCCCAGCGTGCTGCGTCAGCGCGTGATCTCGGGCGTCTCCGGCTCGCCGGCGCCGATCCTCATGAAGCTCGACATGAAGACGCCGCACAGCCAGCAGATGTCGATCGGTATCGGACACCAGCTCACCAGCGAGTTGGGCCTCAACCTCGATTACGTCCGTCAACACATGGACAACCTGTACGTGCAACGCAGCCCGAACTATCTCGATCGCACCGTCACGCCGGCGCGTCGCAAACTGACCGCGTCATACGGCGATATCCTGCTGTGGGATGACATCGGTCAGTCGGACTACTCGTCGGTACTCGTGCAGGGCACGTGGCAGCGTCGCAAGTCACGTGTGAACGTGGCCTACACGCTCGGCTGGTATCAGGGTGACTTCGATACGTCCGGACTGCCCAACTTCACGTACAACTTCCTCTTCAATCGCCAGCGCACGACCGGCGATGAGCGTCATCGCCTCGTCGTATCCAACGTGACGCCGATGCCGTTCGGCTTCATGTTTTCGGCCATCTCGACGATCGCCAGCCCACGCCCGTTCGGCAGCATCGACGGGCGCGACATCAATCTCGACAACATCCTCGGCAACGACTTCATCGGCGGCAGTACGACGACCAGCGGCATCCGCACCATCATGCCAGCCAATACGTGGAACAACTACTACCGCACGGTGGACATCCGTCTCGCGCGCCCGATATTCACCTGGGAAGGCAAGAAGGTCGGCTTCTCGGCCGAAGTGTTCAACGTCTTCAACTTCAACAACAACCTGGCGTTCGGCGGCACGCAGTTCACGGCCGCCGGCGCACCGATCGCATCGTTTGGCAGGCCGACGGCCGCGTTTGCGGCGCGCCAGGGTCAGGTGGGGATGCGCTTCGACTGGTAGCGGTCGAGGTGCCGGAGTAGTGGCGTACGCCTAGCGGACTGGAGAACTGCAGGAGGAACAGCGGGCACGGAGAACTGCAGGAGAAAAGTGCGAGAAAGACGAAAGCAC
>CAYWCJ010000480.1:0-3144 GCA_964456595.1 uncultured Gemmatimonas sp.
GCGTATCTCCACGATACCGCGGAGGACCAGCCACCGCTTCATACCAACTATCCCGGATCTGATTGGGAAATACGCGCAACGTTTGACCACTGGAGGAAGTGAATCGGTGACGCGGTCCAAGGTAATGTTCGTATGATGCGGCATGTCGCCTTGCCTTTCTTCCGCCGAGTGGTCTATCGTATGGGTATGCCTTCTGCCACGCACGACTGGACGGTTGCCATGGTGGAAGCGCTGCCGGATGACGGGCAGCGTTATGAGCTTATTGATGGCGAATTGTTCGTGACGCCGGCGCCGGGCATGGCTCATCAGGAAGTGATTAGCGAGCTGCACTTTCAGCTTGCGTCATATTTCAGGGGGAGCGACGTTGGCAAAGTGATGATCTCGCCGTCGGATGTGTGGCGTGGTGAACGATCGCGTAATCGCGTGCAGCCGGACGTATTTGTGCTGCGACGGACCGACGGGTTTCGCGCGGAGTATCCGTACCACCTGCGCAACCTGTTACTTGCCGTAGAGGTGGTGTCGCCCGGCAATCCGCTGTTGGATTATCACGTCAAGCATGATCTCTATCTGCGTGAAGGCGTGGGTGAATACTGGGTCATCAATCCCGATTTGCGCAACATTTCACGGTGGCGTGGGCGCAATGAGCCCGGCGAAGTCATCAGCCTGGAATTGCGCTGGAAACCAGATGGCATGGAGCCGGAGTTCGTGCTCAACCTGTCGCAGTTTTTCGACGAGGCGTTTCGGTAGGGTGTGGTCGCAATCGATCCCAATCACACACTACGATTCAGTGTTGGGTGAAGCCGGCGACGAGGTTTCGTCGCGCACGCCTACGGAACAGCCGTAGGATTGCCACGCATCGTGACCGAACCGATGCCTGGGGCGAAGCCGAGGCCGGCTTTCGGCAGCGCAAGCGCGGGTGAACCGGCGGGTACGGAAACAACGGACGGTCTTGTGAAAATTCGATTGTTCTCAATGGTCCTGAAACTGAAGTCGAAGTTGCCTCCTGCCGACAGGACGCTTACGCCCGCGCCGGGTTCTTGAGCGATCTCGACATCACCAGCGAATTGCGCAAGGCGAACTCCGCCGGTGGTCTTGAAATTCACCGGGTCACCTTTCGTAAACGAGTCACTTTGAATTGGAGACGGAATACCAACTGAAATACTGGGCAACACACCGCCAGTCACGTTCGCCCTGAATAACGCGAATTCCTTGCGATCAAGATCGGTAATCGTAAAAAACAGCGTCACGTTGGCGACGGTGAGGTCTTCGGCGGGCGGCGGCAATAGTGCACTTACACTCACACCACCGGTGATCTGGATGCGCCAGTTCGATCCCACTTCGGCCGGCTTCGGCGCTGGTGGCGGTTGCGGGACTCTCGGTAGCGGCTTTGTGAATTGCGCAATAAAGAATTCAACTCGGCGATTCTCTTCCATTTGTTTTTTGGTGAGTGGTCGCCCGCCCACCGGCTTGTGCTTGCGCTGTGTGCTGCCAAATCCATCAGCGGTAAACGGCATCGCGGCGGCGATGCTCGCACCGCGGGGCAACTTCACGAGTTCCGACAACAGCGCGTTGCGCGCGGATATTGCGCGCTGATCGCTCACGTCCTGTTCGAATTCCTCGCGCGTTTTTCCGGTTGGTATGTTGCGCAGCGCCAGATCGGCATGGCCACGCACCGCGAATGCAACGATGGGCGTGTTTCCCTTATGGCTCTCAACGATACGTTTTGCCAGGTCGACGATTTGCTTTGTTTGCGAAGCATCGAGTAGCTGGACTTTGGTGGCATTTTCCGGATAGCCGTCAATCTCGACCACCGGCCGTTCCGATTGTGCGATCACCTGCATGAATTGAACGAAACGGATCGGATTCGCCAAAACGTTACGCGGCAACAGCATGGTGAATCTCCCTGGGCAAATAAAGGGCCAGCCGCATCGCTACCTGCACACGTTGCAACCGCCAGATAGGAACTTGAATTGGGTCGAGAGATGGTACGGTCTGATCCACCGCACTGCAACCACGTGTCTGCAGGTGAGTGGGGTCCTTCCTGCACTACCTACCGTGGCGCCGGGAGGCCTCGCGTCGCCACGTCAATGACTGCCGCAACGAACGTATCCAACTCAGCCAGCGACGCACACGGACCAGGCGAAACACGAATGGCGTTTGCAAACGGTGATTGTCGCCCCGATTTGTCTTGCACGAGCACCTTCTTGCGCAACCGCAGATGTTTTACAACATCGGCCGAGGGTATTCCATCAATTGCAAAGGTACCAACACCGGTGCTCCGATCGTCACCTGGCGGCGTGAGTAAATGCACGCGCGACACCGGTCGAAGTTTGTTCTGCCAGTAGTCGCCCAGGAGTCGCATGCGGGCGCGTTTGCGCGGGGCGCCAATGGCGCGTTGGAATTCCACCGCATCGGCAACCGCAGCACAAGCCGGAACGTTGAAGGTGCCGGTCCACTCGTACAAATCCATGGGATGGGTGATGGTATCCCACGAAGGCGGGTGCAATGGCCACACATGTCCATCTTGTTCCGGTCGCATGAGCAATGCTCCCGTGGCAATGGGCGCGCCCAACCACTTGTGCAACGACGTGGCCAGAAAATCACAGCCGATGGTGTCGAAGTTTACATCGAGCAGCCCGACGCTTTGCGCTGCGTCAACCAGCACCGCCACGCCGCGCGACCTGGCGAGTGCCGAAATATCCGCGATGGGCAAGACTTCGCCCGACCACGCACTCACGTGTGAGACGAGCAGCAATTTTGTGCGCGGCGTTATAGAGGCGCTCAGCCGTGACCGGAACGCATTGTTGTTCTCGGCAAGCGCGGGCACCTGTCCTACGCGTTTTACCACGCCTTCGCGTTTGACTCGCTGCAGTATCGTCTCGATCATATCTGGATGTTCATGATCGGTTACAAGAATGTCATCGCCGCTTTGAAGTGGGAAACCGTGCAGGACGGCTGGGCGGCGTTGCTGCAGCAGATCTTCGAGGTCGACCCCCTCGCGTGCCCCAGCTGCCACGGCGTGATGCGCCTCGTCGCCTGCATCACGCAACGGTCCGTGATCGACCAGATCCTCGCGCACCTCCGCGCCCGCGCGGCGGCGGGCGGAGATCAGGCCGCCGCGCACCCGGCGGCCCTCGCGGGGTC
>CAYWCJ010000481.1:0-750 GCA_964456595.1 uncultured Gemmatimonas sp.
GCGCCGAGTCGGTGAGGCGAACCTTGGCTTCAGCGCGTTCCACCGGCAGGGCAGTGCGTTCTCCACGTGACCGGACACGGCGCGATCAAGTTGAGCGAGATCGAAGTCGAGCGACTGCGCGAGTACCTCAAACGCGGTGGCTTTCTGCACGTGGACGACAACTACGGGCTCGACGAATCGTTCCGTGCCGAGATCAAGCGCGTGTTCCCCGATCGCCCGTTGGTGGAAGTGCCGTTCCGGCATCCGATCTATCATCTCGTGTATGACTTCCCGCACGGTCCGCCCAAGGTGCACGAACATGATGGCAAGCCCGCGCAGGGATTCGGCATCTTCATCGGCAATCGGCTCGCGGTGTACTACACCTACTCGGCCGACCTTGGCAACGGATGGGAAGACGTGGGCACGTACCCTGATCCACCCGCACTGCATGAGCAGGCCATTCGCATGGGCGTGAATCTCTTCACGTACGCCGCCACCAGTCGGGTGCAGCCATGACGGCGCCGGCGCTTCGCACTGGCGCGTCGACGAGTGCCACGCTGACACTCGAAGAACGCTTGCAACGCGAACAGAGTGGACTCCGTGTTCGCTCGGTTGCCGTCGTCGTGTTGACCGTCGTCGCCATCGTCACGTTGTCGCTGGCCATTGGAGCGCTGGTGTTGGCCGACGGACGTTGGATGTCGCTGCCGCGCCCGGTGCCGCTGCTGTTCTGGGGAGTCGCGGCAGCATTGGCGGCGTTCGCCACCTACTGGT
>CAYWCJ010000481.1:760-3138 GCA_964456595.1 uncultured Gemmatimonas sp.
GACGCCGAAGTGCTGTCGTTGCGCGCGCTGGCGGGCACGGTGGAGCAGGAGATGCGGCTGCGCTCGGGTTCCTTGCGTGGCGCGCTTGAAGTCGGCCGCGAGGGCGTGCTGGGCGCGCGGGCGGCGACGGATGTTGCCCGTCGACTCACACCCGGCGTGCTCGCACCACAGCTCGCACAGCGCTACACGCGCGCGTTAGCGGTCGTGGCGGTCTTCGCGCTCATCGCGATTGCATCCCTGATTGCCGCAGCGGGTGGTTCGCGCGATGGCTTTGCCGCCGTGGTGCATCCGATCGCGGCGTGGCGTGGTCTGTTGCTGCCGCCGCTTGGCTTCGATCGACTGCCGGAATCGGTGCCACGTGGCATGCCGCTTACGGTGCGCATCGCGGCCAGTGGTCGTCGTAGTGTGGTGGTGAGTCGTCGGGCCGCAGGAGAAGCCTGGCGTGACACGACGTTGAACGTGCCGGACGATGGCGACGGCATCGCGCTGATGGCGCTCGGCCCCGTGCGCGCGCCGATCGCGCTGCGCGTCACCGATGGACGTGCGCCCGCTGCCGAAGCAACGGTGACGGTGGCCGATCGCGGCTGGATAGGCGACGTCGCGCTGTTCGCGCAGTACCCCGCGTACCTGCGGCGCGTGAACGAGATCATGGAGCCGGTGCCGCCCATTCGCGTGCCGCGCGGCACGCGCGTGCGTGTGACGGCCAATCTGCGAGGCGGCGTGCGCCATGCGTGGCTCACGGACGGCGTCGACACCGTTCGCTTTGACGGCGACACGGCGGTCACGGCGACGATCACGCTCGATCACGACAGCCGGTGGAGTTGGATGGCGGAGATGACGGCGCGCGACGGACAGGCGACGCTGCCCACGGAAGTGCCGGACGCGCTCGCGTTCACCGTCGTTCCCGATCGATCGCCCGATGTGGTGATTCGCGCACCGCTGACCGACACGACCATTGGCGCGCGCGGCGTGGTGCCCATCATCGTGCAGGCCGGCGATGACCACGGCGTGAGCAATGTCGCGTTGCAGATCTGGCGCGAAAGCGCCGCCGGGAATGCGGCCGACAATGTGGTCGCGAGGGGGCAGCGCGAGCGAGTGGAGGTCGCGGATCCCGCCGAGCCGTTCTTCATCGGCGGCGTGACCGTCGGACTCGATGGACGCGATCTGCAGCCCGGCGACAAGTTGCACGTCGTCGCCGTAGCCACCGACGACTCGCCGTGGCGTCAGCAGACGACGAGCCCCGAAGTCATCCTGCGCGTACCCAGCTTGAGCGAGCAGCGCGCGATGGCGCGCTCCCTCGCCGATTCGCTGGCGTCGCGCGCGGCACAGATGGCGCAGCAGGAAAAGCGGCTCCAGCAGAACACGGAAGACGCGTCACGCAGTCGCGAGCTCAAGGACGGCGGTAAGACCGATGCGTCGAAAGCGAACGGGGCGAAGTCGCCGCAGGGCAAGAACCAGATGAGCTTCACCGCTGCGGAGAAGGCCAAGCAGCTCGGCCGCGATCAGCAGCAGCTTGGCGCGAAAGTGGATTCGCTGCGCAACAGCGCCAGGGAACTCGAGGAGCGTCTCAGGAACGCGGGCGCGCTCGACAACGAACTGCAGAAGCGCATGAGCGAAGTGCAGCGCATGCTCCGTGAGGCGATGACGCCCGCGATGCAGAAGCAGCTCGCCGCGCTGGAGAAGAGCACCGACCGATTGAGTGGCACCGAGGCGCAGCAATCGATGGAGCAGTTGGCCGCGCAACAGAAGCAGATGCGTGAGCAGCTGGAGAAGAGCGCCGAGATGCTCAAGCGTGCCGCACTCGAAGGCGCGATGAGCACGTTGCGCGATGATGCGAACGAGCTGGCGAAAGCCGAGAAGGCGCTGGCCGACAAGCTCGATGGTGACAAGCGCAATGGAACACCGGGCAAGGACGGCGAGAAGTCGACGCGCACCTCCCAGGACAAGTCGGCGCCAAACAGCGCGGCGATGGATCCGAAGACGTTGGCCGAACGCTCGCGTGAGCTCGGGAAGGAGATCGACAAGCTCGCCAAGCGCCTCGAACAAGCGGGTGCGAAGCCCGGCGCGACGAAGACCAAGGCCGCACAGCCGATGGTGAATGCAGCGGCGGATGCGATGCAGAAGGCGGCCGAACAGGCCGCCGAAGAAGCCGCCAATGAAAGCGCCGCGCGACAGAACGCGCAGCAGGATGACAAGGGCGACGCCTCACCTAACGCCGCGAAGAAGACTGATCCGAAGATGGCAGCCGGCGCCGCCACGCAGGCCGGCAAGGACGGCGAACAACAGAAGGGTGCGCAGAAGGGCGAAGCCAAGGACGGACCGGCCGGTTCGGAGCAGGGGCCGCCAAAGGATGGCCAGCAGGGGCAGAAGCAGCAGGG
>CAYWCJ010000482.1:0-3135 GCA_964456595.1 uncultured Gemmatimonas sp.
GGTGGTGCTTCGCGTCATGATGTCGAGCAGGAGCGACGCGCCGCGCTCGTGTAGTTCGCCGCCGACCCGCGCGATACGTCCACGCCCGAAGCGATGGCCGTGCTGCTCGGCAAGATCCACCGGCGCGAGGGGCTGAGCGAGCGCAGCGCGTCGCTCCTGCTCGACATCATGACGCGAAGCACCACCGGCGCCGAGCGCATCAAGGGGATGCTGCCGCCGGGTACCAGCGTGGCGCACAAGACCGGCTCGCTCGGTCCGGCGCAGGGCATTGCCGGCGGGCGGACGGTGAACGACGCGGGCATCATCACTCTGCCGAACGGCGCCGGGCATCTGGTAGTGGTCGGCTTCGTGAAGGGCGCCGACGACGCCGCCTTGGGCGAGCGGGCCATCGCCCACATCGCGCGCGCGGCGTACGACTATTTCGTGCTTGCCGCGCCCATGTCGACCAGCGGCTCGGGGCGCTGAGTGCCCCTCACCGCCGCGAGCGTGCCGGGCGCGCTGGCCGCGCTCTTTCCCGCCGAGCGGCGTGACGCGCTCGTGGCGCTGCGACGCGACCTGCACCGGCATCCCGAGCTCTCGTTCGCCGAGGAGCGCACGGCGGCGGCGCTCGAGCGCGCGCTCGAAGCCGCACGGCCGGTGCACCGGGAGCGCGTGGCCGGCACCGGCGTGGTGGCGCGGATGCGCGGCCGCGATCCGAGCGCGCCGACCGTGGCCGTGCGCGGCGACATCGACGCGCTGCCCATCCAGGAGTCGACGGGGCTGTCGTACGCGTCGGTGAACGCCGGCGTGATGCACGCCTGCGGCCACGACGTGCACGCTGCGTGGGCGGTGGGCGCCGCGCACCTGCTGGCCGATCATCCGGCCGAGGGCGACGTGCTCGTGGTGCTGCAGCCCGCGGAGGAGACCGGCGCCGGCGCGGCGGCCATGCTCGCCACCGGCGCGCTCGACGGCGTGGCGGCGATCTTCGGCGCGCACGTGGACCGGCGGTTCCTGGTCGGCGAGGTCGTCGCGCAGGCGGGCCCGCTGGCCGCGTCGGCGGACACCTTCGAGATCACGCTCGAGGGACGCGGCGCGCACGGCGCCCGGCCGCACGAATCCGCGGACCCGATCGTGGGAGCGGCGGCGCTCGTGAGCGCGCTCCAGGCCATCGTCGCGCGGCGCGTGAACCCGGCCGTCCCGGCGGTGGTGACCGTGGCCACCATCCATGCGGGCACGGCGCACAACGTGATCCCGGAGCGCGCCACGCTCGGCGGCACGCTGCGGGCCGTGGACTCGGCCACGCGCGCGCTGCTCGACGCCGAGGTGCGGCGTATCGCCGCGGGCGTGGCCTCCGCGTACGGGCTTACGGCGACGGTGGCGATCGATCTCGGGCCACCGCCGATCGTGAACCCGGACGGGCCGGCGGCCTGGGCGCGCGAGGCCGTCGAACGGCTGCTCGGCGCGAGGGCCGTGGTGCCGCTGGGCATCACCAACATGGCAGGGGAGGATTTCGCGTTCTACATGGAGCGCATCCCCGGCTGCTTCCTCCGCATCGGCGCGCGCGGGCCCGGCGAGGCGGTGATCGCCGCGCACACGCCGCAGTTCCACGCAGCGGAGGCGAGTTTGTTCGTCGGCGCTGCCGTCCTCGCCGAGACGGCCCGCGTCGCCTCCGCTTCGCTCGCGCGCGGCACCTGACCGCGGCACGTGACACTCGAGACTTCTCACACGGGGAACGCGAACATGCCGCCCACGCTCGCCCGCACGCTCGGCTTCACCGACCTGCTGCTCATCGTGATCGGTACGGTGATCGGATCGGGCATCTTCATCGTCCCTTCGACCGTGCTTCGGCAGACCGGCGGCGCGCTCGGCCCGGCGCTGCTCGTCTGGTTCGTAGCCGGCATCCTCTCGCTGCTGGGCGCGCTCACCTACGGCGAGCTCGGCGCCGCGAAGCCCGACGCCGGTGGGCTCTACGCGTACATCCGCGACGCGTTCGGCCCGCTGCCAGCGTTCCTCTACGGCTGGACGACCTTCTTCGTGATCGGTGCCGGCTCAGTGGCCACGCTCGCCGTCGCGTTCACCGCGTATCTCAGGCAGCTCATGCCGCTCTCGCCGCTGGCGGCGAAGATCGTGGCCGTGCTGATGATTGTTGTGATCGCGGCGCTGAACGTGCGCGGCACGCGCCAGAGCGCGAGCGTGCAGAACTGGAGCACCGGGCTCAAGGCGCTGGCGATCGTGGTGATGAGCGCTGCGCTCATCATCGGCGGTCGCGGCTACGTGAGCTCGGCGCCGGTGTGGCCGGAGGAGGTCACGCCCGCCCTGCTCTCGGGCATCGGGCTGGCGATGATCGGCGTGCTCTGGGCCTACGAGGGCTGGCAGTACGTGACCTTCTCGGCCGGCGAGGCGCGCGATGCGCAGCGCACCTTCCCGCGGGCGATCGTCGCCGGTACGGGCGTGCTCATCGCCATCTACATGCTCGCCAACGTCGCCTACGTCTCCGCGCTCGGGGTGGACGGCGTGCAGAATACCGACCGCGTGGCCGCGAGCGCCGTGGCCGCGCTCTACGGGCCCGCCGCGGGCCAGCTGATCGCGGCGGTGATCCTCGTGTCCATGTTCAGCGCCGCCAACGGCCTCACGCTCACCGCGCCGCGCATGTACTACGCGATGTCGCGCGACGGGGTGTTCTTCCAGAAGCTCGGCGAGGTGCATCCGCGCTTCGGCACGCCCGCCTTCGCGATTCTCGCCGGCTCGGTGTGGGCCGCGATTCTGGCCGCCACGGGCACCTTCGAGCAGCTGCTCACCTACGTCGTGTTTTCGGGGTGGATCTTTTACGGACTGGGCGCGCTCAGCATCTTCGTCTTCCGCCGCCGCGAGCCCGCCGCGCCGCGTCCGTTCCGCGTGCCCGGCTATCCGGTGACGCCGGCACTGTTCGTGGCCGCGGCGTCGGCCATCGTGCTCAACACGCTCTTTACGCAGCCCGGCCGCGCGCTGGTGGGCATCGCCGTGGTGCTGAGCGGCGTCCCCGCCTACCTGCTCTGGCGCCGTCGCGCGGCGGGCATCGCGTCGGCGAGCCAATGACACGGCTCAGGATGGAAGGACTGCGCGAACGCCCGTGTTCCGCCTCCGCCGTACGCAGACCCTACACCCTCACGCCCATGC
>CAYWCJ010000483.1:0-3127 GCA_964456595.1 uncultured Gemmatimonas sp.
GTGGGCCCCGATGCTGAGCACGAAGGCATCATCCGCGCCGGTGCGCGCTTTGTTGAAGCGATGGCCTGCGCGCGCGTGCCGAAGATCGTGCTGACGGTCAATCATGCGAGTGGTGCGGGCTACTACGCGATGGCGGGGCAGGGCTTCGATCCTGACTTCCTCTTCTCGTGGCCGACTGGTCGCATGGCGGTGATGGAAGGCGAAGCCGCGATTCAGGCGGTTCATGGTCCCGCGCTCGAAGCGGCGAAGAAAGCTGGGGTCGCCGCTTCGCCCGAAGTCACGCAGGCCGTCGATGCGATGCGCGCGGACTACGAAGCGCAACTCGACGCGCGCCATGCCGCGGCGCGCGGCTTTGCGGACACCATTCTCTTTCCTGAAGACACGCGGACGATGCTCGCGCTCGCACTTCGCGCAGCCGGCAACAACCCCGGTCCTCATCTCGGTGCGTTCGTGCTGCCGCCCATGTTCGGCGCGACGGCATGATGTCACCCCGTTTCTGGAGCTCTCCGTGGAGTCAGTATGATCGATGAAAAGCGGGTGGTCCGCGTCGCGAGCGGGCAGGGGTTCTGGGGTGACTGGCTCGAAGCGCCGCGTCGCCAGGTCGAAGGCGGTCAGGTGGACTATCTGATGCTCGACTATCTCGCCGAAGTGACGATGTCCATTCTGCAGAAGCAGAAGGAACGTGATCCGCGCATGGGCTATGCGCGTGACTTCATCGGTGCGATGGAGAGCGTGTTCACCGCCGTGGCCGAACGCGGCGTGAAGGTGATCGCGAACGCCGGCGGTGTGAATCCCGACGCGTGCGCCGAAGCGTTGCTCGATGCCGCAGCCAGGCATGGCGTGCGCGGCAAGATCAGGATCGGCGTGGTCACGGGCGACGATATTCTGCATCGCATCGATGAGTTGATCGCAGAAGGACATCTCCTGGCGAACATGGACACCGGCGAACCGCTGTCCACCGTGCGTGATCGTGTGTTGTCAGCGAATGCGTACATCGGCTCGACGCCGATCGTGGAAGCGCTGCAGCAGGGCGCGAACGTGGTCGTGACCGGTCGCAGCACCGACACCGCGCTCACGATGGCGCCGTTGCGTCACGAGTTCGGCTGGGCGGCAGACGATTGGAACGCACTCGCGGCCGGCATCGTGGCGGGCCACATCCTCGAGTGCGGCGCACAGAGCTCGGGCGGCAACTGTCTGCACGACTGGCGCAACATCCCGGACCTCGCGAACGTCGGCTACCCGATCGCCGAAGCGTCGGCAGACGGATCGTTCGTCATCACCAAGCATCCGAACACGGGCGGCCGCATCAACGTGCCGAGTGTGACGGAGCAGCTGGTGTACGAGATGGGCGACCCGCAGGCGTACATCACACCGGATGTCGTGGCGGATTTCACCAGCATTCGCGTGGCACCCGATGGCGAGAACCGTGTGCGCGTGCACGGAATCACCGGCGCACATCCGACGCCGTTCCTCGAGGTGTCGATCGCCTATCGCGCCGGCTACAAGGCGGTGGGATCGTTGGTGTACTCATGGCCCGACGCGATGGAGAAGGCGCAACTGGCCGATCGCGTGCTACGCGAACGTCTCGACAATCTCGGCCTCACGTTCGATCACATCCTGAGCGAGTTCGTCGGCGCGAATGCAACGCATGGCGCACTGGCCGGTGAGGGTCGCGACGCCCCCGAGGTGCAGTGGCGCATCGGTGTGCGAGGCAATGACCGCGCAGCGGTCGAACGATTCACGCGCGAGATCGCACCGTTGGTGCTCAATGGTCCGCCAAGCGTGACCGGCTTTGCCGGCGGCCGCCCGAAGGTAGAGGAGATTGTCGCCTACTGGCCTGCGCTGCTCGACAAGCGCGCGGTCACCACCGCTGTTCGCGTCCTGGAGTAATCGACATGCATGTTCGACTGGTGGACATCGCGCACGCGCGCAGCGGTGACAAGGGGGACACGGCCAATGTTGGACTGATCGCGCTGCGCCCTCAGTGGTACGCGGTGCTGGATCGGTACGTCACTCGCGATCGCGTGGCGCAGCACTTCGCCGGACAGATTCACGGCGACGTCGTTCGGTTCGAGCTGCCCAATCTCGGCGCGCTGAATTTTCTGTTGCACGGCGCGCTCGACGGGGGCGGCACGTTGTCGCTCAAGACCGACGCGCAAGGGAAAGTGTATTCAACCGCGCTGCTTCGCATGGTGATCGATGTATCCGACGCTGAGGCAGCCGCGGCCCAACTCCCACCGGCCCCATGACTGAGCTGCGGCTGATCCTGATCGGCATTGGCATCGTCGCCTTCGCGTACTCGGTCCGCACCGGTGCAGACTGGCCGCGCTGGGTCGCGATTGGCTGTCTGCTCCTCGCACTGGCGGTCCGTTGGGTGCTCAAGATCAGACGATCGCGTGCAGGGAAGCTGTAGGCTCAGCAACAGCAAAATCAACAAAAAGGCAGCAGCATCAGCAACCACGACTGACTATCACGGACAGAAGCGGATTCATCGGGAGTCTCAGGGATCCAACGAAAGTTTTTGGGGGTTCATCCCCGCCCATCCGTGTTCAATCCGTTCGTATCCGCGATAGTCAGTTGCAGTCGCAGTTCGCTGTTCCCGCGAAAATCCGACGTCGATCGCCGGAGCGGACATCCGGGCCATCTCCGGTTTTCTGCTGCGGCCCCGGCCCCGACTAAGTTTCCCGGATGCCTCTCACCCGCGTCCCCGAACTCCTCGCGCCCGCCGGCACGCTCGATGCCGTGCGTGCGGCCGTGGCCAACGGCGCAAACGCCGTCTATCTGGGCGCGTCGCTGTACAACGCGCGTGATGAGGGGGCGCAGCTCTCGCTCGACGAGCTCGCGCAGGCCTGCGCTGTTGCGCACGCGCGCGGTGTCCGCGTGTACCTCACGTTCAACGTGCTCATCAAGCCGCAGGAGCTGGCCGACGCTCTCACGTACCTCGGCGAGTGCGTCGATCGCGGTATCGATGCCGCCATCGTGCAGGATCTGGGGGTCGTTCGACTGATCCAGCGCGTCTACCCGCAACTCGAAGTACACGGCTCCACGCAGATGACCGTGCACGATGCCTCGGGCGCGCTGGTCATGCAGAAACTCGGCGTCGAGCGCGTGGTGCTTGCCCGCGAGT
>CAYWCJ010000484.1:0-3120 GCA_964456595.1 uncultured Gemmatimonas sp.
GGCGATGACGGGGTGAGTATCAGCGCTGCCGCATCTGACGTTCGATCGTCAGAGTCGCGCAGAGCTGCGCCGGTTCCTCACCCGAATTGCGACGGCGGTTTTCGTTCCGGTGCGCTTGAGTCGACAACGGAGCCGGACTAGGTTGAAAGTCTGCCCGTCGTGGGCCATCCCGCTCGAGCAGGTCGGTCGGTAGAGCACATATTTGGCGAGGGTGAGGTCGTCGGTTCTGACCCGGTCGCGTGCTTCAAGGTGCCTCTGGACATCCGCCCCATAAACAGTGCTGGTTTGGCTTCGTCACGTCGCGTGAGTGCGTACGAGCGCTGACGCAGCTCAACATTCAAACGCGCAACATTGCACAATGAAACTCGTGGCCAAGGTCCGCTTGGGCTGGCTCAACACGGCGGAGACTGGGCTGTTCGGCGTGGTGAACGATGGACGCGACGCGACCGCCGCGAGATGGGCGTTGCGTAGAACCGCAGGTTCGGCAATACTCGCCATGCGGCTGAGCGCCGCGGCTCTGAAGAACGCCGAACTTCAAAAAAATTCGTGAGTTCGAGTCTCACCCACACGGCTGCAATCTCCGGCTGCGCATTCGCCAGATCTGGGGCCCGCTTCTGTCGCGTGGTGCTGTCAGTCGGCGTGGTCGCCAGCAGCGTCACCGCGTGCGGTGAACGGAGTACCGCGCCGAAGCCACCCGTCGTGACAGCGCCCACCGTGGCGACGGTGGTCATCGAGCCAGCCAGCGCCGCGATGACGGTTGGCCAGCAGCGGAGTCTGTCTGCTCTGGTGCGCAGCACCGACGGGAATCTCCGTTCGGGTCGAAACATCGCGTGGGCTTCATCGGCATCGACCGTCGTGAGCGTAACCCCCACCGGCAATGGCGAGTCGGCCACCGTCGTGGCGATCGCGCCGGGTACGGCGACCGTCACCGCGAGTGTCGACGGTCGGACCGCGGTCGCGACCATCAGCGTCGAGCCAAGCGCGCTGCCAGACTTCGCCATTGTGGACGCCCAGTGGACGCAAGGCGTGCAGGCGGCGAGTGGGGCGATTCCGCTGGTACTCGATGGGAACGCCGCCGTGCTCAACGTGATCCTCGCCAGCACGGTCACCGACCGCGCGCCCGGACAGCTGTTGCTGACGCTGACCGACGGTTCCGGCACCGTGGTGCGCACGGACACGGTGTTGCCGCCTGTGGTCGCGGGCAGTGCGTCGTACGCCGACCCCAGCGCGCAGTTCCTGGTGCCGGCCGCCGTACTCCGTGCCGGTCTTCGCTGGCAACTGCGGCGCGACCCTCGCGGCCTGGTGCGTGATGCGAGCGACACGAATGATTTGTTTCCACGCGCGTCGCCACTGCTGTTCAGCCTCGTGTCATTGCCGGCCATGCGTGTGCAGTTCGTGCCGATCATTCTGAGTGCACATGCGGGCGTCATTGGGGACGTCACGCTCGGCAACACGGAATCCTATCTGCCCACGCTTCGTCGCACCTTTCCGCTGGGGCAGCTGCGCGTTTCGGTCGGCACACCGGTGACCTCGACCGCCATATTCGGCACTGCGCCAAACGGCGGCAGGCAAGAGTTCTGGCTGCAGGTGTTGGCGGATCTCGAGCTGGCCCGGGTGGCCGATACCACATCCCGCGACACGTACTGGATCGGCGTGGTGCGCCCGCCAAACGGATTCACGTTCACCAGTTTCGGCGGTTTTTCGTACATCCCGACGAATGCCGCGGCGTTGGGCCCCGGAACGCGGACGTCGACCCTCGTGCAAACGGGATGGTTCAACAATCAGGGACAGACGGCTGACCTCGTGGCGCACGAGCTCGGACACGCGGTGGGGCGCCGACACGCCCCTTGTGGCGGCGCGTCCGCGGTCGATGCGTCGTACCCCGTTCCCGGTGGCGTCATTGGTACAGTCGGCCACGATGTCTATTCGTGGTCGATTCGACAAACCTCATCGGCGCCATCGCGACCGGCGTCGACAGGCGACCTGATGGGCTACTGTTTCCCGGTATGGGCGAGCCCGTACACCTATGCAGGTATTCTTGCCGCGCGACAAGCCAGTGTGACGACGGCGCTGACCGCGACGTCCGACGTCACGACAGAATCGGAACGCACACGACGGCAGCACGTCGTGGTCGTGCGCGGCTACATCGACAGCGATCGCGTGACCCTGCTCCCAGCCACGTCGATTGAGGGAATCCCGACCGATGGTTCAAGTGGCCCCTATGGCATCGAGCTGCTCAATGGCGCAGGAGAAGTGGTGGCCGCGCATCGCGTCGCAGCGAGCATGGTCGATCATTCTCCCGCGCTGACGTTCCTGGCCGCGATCCCACTGAGTGTACGGGCGACGGCTACCGTCACGACCATACGCGTCCACGCCCCCTTCGGCTCCACGACGAGGCCGATCCGGTAGTCCGTGCCTATGAGGTCACCGGTTCAATGCCGGTCGCGTGCCTGAGGCCCGGTCCCGTTGGGGGCAGGGCCTTTGTCTTGCAGTTCGCCGCCTCGTTGCCTTGCGTGCCGGAACGGGCACCGTTACGTTCTAAGGCTCACCCTACTGCGCGTCGTCTCGCGGTTCGGCCCAGCTGCGCTTCCCGATGAATTGCCAGAGTGCTTCGGCAATGTCGGCGATGCTCACCCCCCTTCGACGCTCCTCAGCCTTGCTGCGGGATCGTTCGGGGGTCTCGGCCGTTCAGCACTTCGAGTCGACGTGGCGGACTGGGAGACCCATTGGGGCGGCGCGCTCAGCGAACGCGGGCAGCGCACTCAATGCCGGAAGCTGCAGCACGGAGTCGCAAATCATGGCGCGCGAGAAAATCATCCTCGGTTGTACCGAGTGCAAGAACCGCAATTACTTCACGATGAAGAACAAGCGTCTGCACCCCGAGCGCGTGGAGTGGAAGAAGTACTGCCCACGCTGCAACGCGCACAAGACGCACAAGGAAACGAAGTAGTCATGGCCACCTCGGTGGAAGTCGCCCGACCAGGGCTCGGCACTCGGATGGTCACGTTCTATCACGACGTGATCGCCGAGATGAAGAAGGTGACCTGGCCCGATCGCCCGCAGCTGCAGCAGGCGACGATCCAGATCACACCTGCAGTTGCGACATGTGCCAGCACAACG
>CAYWCJ010000485.1:0-3107 GCA_964456595.1 uncultured Gemmatimonas sp.
CAATTGGATAGAGCATCTGACTACGGATCAGAAGGTTAGAGGTTCGAGTCCTCTTAGGCGCATTGAAGGGACTGATTTTCAACGGGGCGTAGCTTAGCCCGGTAGAGCGCCTGCTTCGGGAGCAGGAGGTCGCAGGTTCAAATCCTGTCGCCCCGATTGAACGAAATCCAAGCCTCGCCACGACTTCGGTCGCGGCGGGGCTTGAGTCGTTATGGGTACGACCGCAATGAAATGAGTATGCACCGTCGCGCCGATCCGTGCATACTTCGACGGCGACGAAACCGCGCCCGGTCCTCTTGCCTTACTAGCGCCGAGGATGTCCCAATGACCGCTGCGTCGGACCTCATGACCGCGGAAGAATTGCTCATCTACCCGTCGCACGGACAGCGCACTGAGCTGGTCGCCGGTCGCCTTGTCGTGCGCGAGCCTGCCGGATACCTGCACGGACGCATTGCCTCACGAGTGCACGCACGCCTTACGGCCTTTCTCGAGGCGGACCAACTGGCTCGTGCGGCGCCCCATCCACTCGGCGAGGCGCTCGCGGCCGAAACTGGCTTCACCCTGCAGCGCTCTCCGGATACGGTGCGCGCACCCGATGTCGCGTTCGTCGCGTGGCACAGACGTCCGACTGAGACGCGCGGATTCGCCGAACTCGCGCCCGATCTTGCGGTCGAGGTCCTGTCACCGGGTGATCGCCCCGGCGACGTACTGGCAAAGGTCGCCGATTGGCTCGACGCCGGCACCGAAGTGGTGTGGGTCATCGACCCCGAACGACGCGAGGCTCGCGTCTATCCGGCCGATGGGAATGCGTCCATCCTGCCTGAGTGCGACGCGCTCGACGGCGGGTCCACCCTTCCCGGCTTCACGCTGCCATTGGCGAAGTTGTTCGAACCGTAGATCCACCCGGGATCTCACAGCTGTCGCGCGCAGTTACGGCACCACCTTGGCCGGCGGCACAATGCGAATGCCATCCGCGAACGTCGCCGTCAGCAGATACAACAGCTTCGTGGACGGCAGCGCGCTCGACGCCAGCGCGTACTCGGTGAGCTGATGCGCACCGCTCGACTTCGATCCGCCGATGGCAATGCTCGGAATCTTGCGCACCACGCCGGGGTTCGCGTCCGTCGCACCCGTGGCCACCGCTTCCTGCGCGCCAGGCATGCCAGCACTCATGCCGAGTGCGCGGTTGATATCGATCGCGGTTTGTACGAGCGGATGCGCGCGGGCGGACTCGAGTTGCTTTGCCGTTCCGCCGGCGCCGCTTTTCTGATCGATCTCGATGCGCAGTCCGACCTTCTGCTTGTCGGCCACTTCTTTGGTAATGCGCGTGATCGCTCGGTCGAGCGAATCGAGCAGCGCGGGATCCGAGCTGCGCAGATCGACGGTGAACGACAACTCCTGCGGCACGGCGTTGAAGATGTTGCCGCCATGCACCTGGCCGATGTTCATCACCGCGCCGTCGGGAAGCGCCGGAAACTCGATCGCGTAAAGACGGTTGATGACCTCCGCCACTGCGCGAACGGGCGTCGGTTGGCCGCGCGATGACAGCGTGTGCGCCCCCGGATGGGTGAACACGTATTTGGTCCAGTAGATCCCGAGCGCGCCGTAAGAGATGAGTCCGTAGAAACCGTCGGGCACGATCAGCAGGTCGGGCTTGGCGTTGTGCTGCAGCCAGTACTCCATCCCCTTGAGCCCGAGCTCCTCCTGTACCGTGCCAATGAAGATGATGTCGCCTTTGCTGGTGAACCTGGTGGCGTTCATCGTACGCAACGTGGCCAGCATGTTCGCCACCGACGCGGTGTTGTCGCCAACGCCCGGCGCAAACAGCGTGTCTCCGGAGCGACGCACCTTGGTGTTCGTTTCGGGAGGGAAGACGATGTCCATGTGCGCGGCGATGACGATCGTCGGGCCACCACCAGTGCCTTTGCGCACACCGGTCACGTTGCCGATCGAGTCCACCGACACGCGCAAACCTTCCTTCTCGAACACCTGCTTCACATACGCACCACGCGCCTGCTCGAGCCGCGACTTGCCCGGCATCTCGGCAATGCGAATCCACTCCTCCACCTGCTGCGGGAATTGTTGCTCCAGGCGCGTCATAGCCGACTGCACATCGGCGCGTTGCAGCAACGCGGCGTTCCAGCTGGTAGGGAACTGCTGGGCAGCGAGTGGCACGGAGAGCAGCGCGGGCAGAAACGCGGAGAGCAGTGCGGTGGCGAGAGCGTGAGAACGCGTCATGGAGAGGCAGTCGTAGTCGAGGAGATCGTCAGAACGTGCTGCGGCGGCAACTGGAAACATACCAGTTGCGCAAACGCCCCACACGCCTCAGAGCTCCCGACGCGCCCACCACAATCGCTGCACCACATTTACGCACACAAGCGCCCCCATCACCCAAAACAGCAACGCACGCCACGACGGCACGGCAAGAAACAACGCGTAGAAAATGACCGTCTCCGTGCCTGCAACAATACCGGGCGGCATCGTGACGGTGGTCGCCTCGCCGCGCGACCGTGCCCCGGCCTGCCGCCCTTCGAGGATCGCCGACAGGTACATCCACGACGCCGTATTCACGAAAAATGTCGCCTCAAGGAAGCTCCCCGATTCAGCGAGTGTGCCGTCGCGCAGTACCATGGCCAGCGGAATGCTCGCATACACGATGAAATCGAGCATGATGTCGACATAGCCGCCAAAATCGCTCTGCTTTTCGTACACGCGCGCATATGTGCCATCCAGTCCGTCAAGCGTGCGATTGATGAGCCACGCGCCGAGTGCGAGCGTATCGCGGCCGATGTACGCTGCCGCCGCCGCGCCGACTCCGCAGGCAAACGCCAGCAGCGAGATGGCTGTTGGGGAAAACGATGGTCCCAACAGTCGGGCGACGGGCGCGAGCAGTCGATCTTTCAGCAGGCGCAGCAGATGATCAAACATCGACGTCGGCCACGAGATGCGTGCGCAATACGAACATCGTGAGCGCGACGGTCGCGCCGATCGTCGGGTGGCTCTCCCGCTCGGGAACAGCAGTCACCTCGACGTCGCCCGCACGCACGCGCACCGTCGTGCCGCCGACACGCTCGTCGACGGCAATCACGGTAGCGGTGGAATGAATG
>CAYWCJ010000486.1:0-3086 GCA_964456595.1 uncultured Gemmatimonas sp.
GAAGCGCGGCCAAGCGGCATTTCGTCGATCCGTCACTGGCCGCCGCAGCGCTGCGTGCGACGCCGGAGCGATTGCTGGCAGACCTCAATCTGCTCGGGCTCCTGTTTGAATCGCTCGTGGTGCGCGATCTCCGCGTGTATGCACAAGCGTCGGATGCCACGGTGCTGCACTATCGCGACAACACCGGACTCGAAGTCGACGCGATCGTCGAGGTGGCCGACGGCCGCTGGGCGGCGTTCGAGGTCAAGCTCGGGCAAGGCCAGGTCGACGACGCTGCGGCGTCACTGCGCACGTTTGCGAGTCGCGTGGATACGGCGAAGTGTGGTGCGCCGGCGGCGCTCGGTGTGATCACGGCCGCCGGATATGGGTATCTGCGACCCGACGGGGTCCATGTGATTCCGATTGCGGCGCTGGGGCCGTAGCCAGCGAATGGGGGTCATGGGCGCTGGCTCCCACGTTGCCCAACACCACCGCCGCATTCCGCTGCAACATCCCCAACTTCGCTCGCTTCATTGCACTGCCCTTAAACGCGGTGACGTAGTCGGCTGGCTCCATTGCAAGAATCTCTCGCGCCAACGTCCGCGCGTCCTTGTCAACAAACATCGCGCGCGCCGCAAACGGCGACCCTTCGGCCAACTCCTGCGCAAACTTCACATTCCACGGACACACCTCCTGGCACACGTCGCACCCATACACCATCCCACCCATCGCCTCACGAAACTCCACCGGAATCGCGCCCCGCAACTCGATCGTGAGATAACTGATGCACTTGCTCGCATCGAGATCACGTGGCCCGTCAAACGCCTGCGTCGGACACGCCTCCAGACACCGAGTGCACGTCCCGCACCGATCCGCCTCGAAGGGTGCATCCGCCTCCAATTCCACGTCCACGAACAACGACGCGAGAAACAGGAACGATCCCTGAGTCGGATTGATCAGCATCGTGTTCTTGCCAAACCACCCGAGCCCCGCGCGCTGCGCGAGATCACGCTCGAGCACAGGCCCCGAGTCGACATAGGGCCGCGCATTCACCGGCCGCCCCACTTCGCGTTCCAGCCACGTGTGCACCTCGCGCAACTTCGCGCGCAGCACCTCGTGGTAGTCGTCGCCGCGCGCGTACCGCGCCACGGGGCCGCTTGGCTCACGACCGCCATAGTTGATCGCGAGCACTAACGCGTGCGTTGCACCCGCATGTGGGCGTCGCGCGTCCCGTCGCAACTCGGCGCCAACACCTTCGAGATACGACATCTCGCCATGATGACCTGCCGCGAGCCACGCATCGAACGCGGCGCGTGTGGCTGGCTCGCCAAGTGTCGCAACACCAGCGAGGTCAAACCCGACGCCGAAGGCCTGCGCCTTCAGTCGCTCGGTCAGCAAGCGACGCGCTTCCTTCGCTGGCGTCGTCATTCGCGCGTCACCACGCCCGCGTCAGCAAAGACGCGGCACCACAGACTCGGCACCGAAAGGTGTCGTCAGACATGCATGTCCGCCGCGCACGTTACGGTTGCTTACCAACCCAGCGCGCGAACGCGATGACGTCGTCCACCGGTGGAATCGCATCCTCCTCACCGTACGCGGTGTACATGCGCCACTTCACATACGTCACCGCTGGCAGTGGCAGGAACGGAAAGCGCGTCAGCCAATGCCGATGACGAAAACGCCACGCCACCCGCAGCAGATCGATGGCGAGAAACGGATTGACCAGCGCGCGTATCGTGAGCGCCATCGTGAGACGGATCCATGACATGCCGAAATATAGCCATCCCCGGACATCCACCCACCACGGATCAGCGATGACACCAGAAGGAGTCTCGAGCCAACATCGGGGCTATGCGCGGGTGACCACCTCGAGCATGAACAGCGCAAACAGGACGAGAAACAGCAGCCCCTCCCAGCGAAAG
This sequence comes from uncultured Gemmatimonas sp., assembly GCA_964456595.1. GTDB lineage: Bacteria > Gemmatimonadota > Gemmatimonadetes > Gemmatimonadales > Gemmatimonadaceae > Gemmatimonas. The sequence continues at coordinate 1,902 of CAYWCJ010000486.1, forward strand.
ATGCGCTTGTCCTTCCTCAGCAGCCAGCGCCACCAGGGAGCCGAGCAGGAAGTGAAGGTCGATGAACCGGTAGTCCTCGCCAAGCACCAACCGGCCGGTGGGCACAGCGGCACGCACCGCGCCGAGTACGAGCAATAGATTGGCGGCGTTGGTGTCAAGCACGTTGCCCGCAACGATCTCGGAGCTGCCCGCGCGCACGCTGGGTACCGAGGCGACCAGTTCCGGCAACGACGTGCCAATGGCGAGGATGGAGACGCCGACGACAAACGGCGTCATTCCAAGCGCAAGGCACCCGACGCGCATCTCTTGTCACGATCGGCCGATGCCTTCTGTACGGTCTTCAATCCTCACCGGTCCAACCGCTCTCCTCTTCCTGCCATGAACCTCGACGAGTACCAGTCCCTCGCCGCACGCACACTCGGCCGCAATCGTACGCACGAACAGCTGCTCGCCAACGCGGCGCTCGGCCTCACGGGTGAAGCCGGAGAAACCGCCGAGATCATCAAGAAGCATCTCTTTCACGACACGCCGCTCGATCGCGACGCGCTCATGAAGGAACTCGGCGACTGTCTCTGGTACATCGGTGCCTTCGCCACGGTGCTCGACGTTCCGCTCAGCGAGATCGCGCAGCGCAACATCGACAAGCTGCGCACGCGCTATCCCGATGGCTTCGATCCGGAGCGCAGCAAAAATCGCACGGAGTGATGTCGCGCGCGGCGTGACGTCGCCTGTCGCGACTACGGATTGGCGGTCGCCAGCTCCGCCGCTGAACGTCCACGACGACGCAGGAACGCCATCAGCCTCCGCCAGCTCAAGGCGAGTCCGGTCCACACCAGCAGCACGCCGGCCAACGATGCGAGTCCGGCGATCGTCTGCCCCCACACGCCGAACGCTTCGCCCGTGTGCGCCCAGCGCAGCCACGCACGCAGTCGGCGTCCGCGACTCTGCGTGGGGAACCCGCCGGTCGCCGTGATCTCGGCGGTGTTGAGATCGAGCGTGATCGAGTGACGCCGCTGCGGCTGACCGCCGGTACCTTCGTCGATCGTGACGACGAGAGTTTTCGCGTCGGGCCTGGGCAGCGGAATCGTGATCGTGCGCCACTTCTCGCTGCGATTCATCGCGATGTGCAGCGCGCTGTCGAGCGAGACCGCGGGCACGCTTAGCGCGACGGGTTCCACCATCGAC
>CAYWCJ010000487.1:0-3068 GCA_964456595.1 uncultured Gemmatimonas sp.
ATACGACGCCGCTCGCCGGTTGCACGGGGAAGAGCACGATGCCGTTCCGCGTCACTTGGGCGTCAGCAGGTGCCGCCAGCGCCCGTCGGGCCAGGTCGGATATGACCTCACCGATGGTCGAGCCACGCGCTGCGGCCAAACGCCTCGCGCCATCGAGAATGTCATCGTCAATGGTCAGTGTCGTTCGCATGCACCAAGTTGTCATGCTCACGGTCATGCTCACCCGCCGCGCTGGATCCGATCAAGAATACCGCGCACATGCGTTTGGTCGCCGGTCAGCTCGCCCTCATCCCACAGTCCGAAGAGATCGAGCGCCTCTCCGCGAGCCGCGGCACGGACCAGGTGATCCGCCAGAAACATCGCCTCGGCCAGCGGGTGCTTCTCGGCTGGTGTGTCGCGGCGATGGTGCGTGCCGATGGCATCGGCGGCATCGATGCCGAGGCCCCAGCGATGTGCGGCGACGGCACCGAGTGGCTCGTGGAGTTCGGCGATGAGGACGTCGAGCCATCCGTCGGGGAGCGCGACCGGGCGGCGGTTCGCGGCACGGACGGCGGAGATGCGATCGAAGATGATGAGCAGGCCGACGTCATGCAGCAGCGCGATGGCGAATGCCTCTTCCCCATCGGCACCGAACGCGGGCGCGATTGAACGGGCCATGGGGCCGGTATTCACCATGCGCTGCCAGGCCTTGGCGAGCAGTTCGTCATAGCTGCCGCCCGGCTTTCTGAGCAGACCGTCCACCGAGGCGGCCACGACGACCGCACGCGTTCCGGCCAGACCGATGCGATCGATCGCCGCACCCACGCCCAGGATCGGCGCGAGACCGGCGCCGTACGAGGCGCTGTTTGCCTGGCGCAGCAGCCCCTGCACCAGTGAAGGATCCTGACTGAGCCGATCGACCAGCCTGGCGCGGGGAAGATCTTCCCGCTCGCACAGCGTCATCGCATCGCGCGCGGCCGTCGGCAGCTGACGAATGACTTCTTCGGGGGGCGCCGAAAGCTGCGCAAGGAGACTAGTCACGTCGGGCCACTTGGCCACGGCGGGCTGTCCGGCCCATTCGTCGCGAAGGCGCGCCAGCAGACGCGCGCAACGATCTGTCCAATACGAGGCGTCGCGGGCCAGCCAGACCAGCTCCGAAACACGCGATTCAGGCAGCGCCGTTTCGTACGCCGCGAGGATCGCCTCCGGGGCGCGCGGCGACTTCGCGGTTTTCGCGGTCTGAGGCGCTGGCGGGGCAGAACGAAACAACGATGAAAAGAAGGCCATAATTCGTCAGCGTAAGTCGGGACGTGAGCGCGAACTACGCCCTGCCTTGCCAGAGCATCGTCCGCGTTTGCCACAAACTGAAGGCAGCGGCCATGGCTCGTCGACTCGCGAACTTCGACAAGGTCTACGCGACGGACCTGCTCGAAGCAGAGCTGCGGAGTGCGTGCCGACGAGAGCATGTGGCGGTGAACCCCCGCTTCACCGATCAACTCGTCTGGGTCCGTCTTGTGCGATCGCTCAGCCCAGAGATCTCACGCGTACTCGAGGCAGGCTACGTGCGCGGCGCCGACTGCTGGCACCTGGCGGCCGCACTGTATCTCGCGCCGGAGCCGAATGAGCTGACCTTCGTGACGCTCGATGAGCGCCAGGGCGCCGTGGCCAAGACGCTCGGCTTCGCGACCTGACGTCAGTCCCCGAGCGCCGGCGCCAGTTCCACCCGGTTCCGCCCCGCGTTCTTGGCGCGACAGGGGCACGAGCAGCGAGAACTCTTCGCCACCGGTGCGCGCGAGAAACGAACCAGGCGTGGTTGCCGCGACCGATGCCATGCGGCGGCTGACTTCCATCAGCACCGCGTCACCGGCGCCGTGACCATGCGTGTCGTTGACACTCTTGAAATGATCGATGTCGATGGCCAGCAGTCCAAGCACGATATCGGGCTGCGCGAGCGCCGCGGCGAGCCGGGCATCGTAGGCGCGACGATTGGCGAGTCCGGTGAGCGCATCGGTGCGCGCGCCCACTTCCGCCTCGGCCAGTCGACGACGAAAGGCGGTGATGTCGCCTTGAACCGCAACGAAGTTCTTGGGTGCGCCATGCTCCTCGTTCACGGCGCTGATGCTCCACTCCATGACGCACGGTGATCCATCGCGACGATAGTTCACGGAGGAGCGTTGAAACGGTTCGCCGGATATCAGACTGGCGCGCCATCGCTGCAGTGTTTCGCGATCGGTTTCCGGGCCCTGCAGGACACGAGGTGTGAGCGTCTTGAGCCTTCCCGCTCGATTCCTGCGCCTTTATGTGAGCGGAGGTACGCGCCCGTTTTCCTCCCACGCCATCACGCGTTCTCCTGACCTACGCCTCGAGATTCCCATGTTCCGACTCCCCACACGTTCCCTCGCCGGGCTTGCCCTCGCCCTTGCTGCGCAGTTTGGCGCCGCATCACGCGGAGGCGCGCAGGTCCTCACCAACGGTGGGGATTCCGACCTATTCTCCAGCAACGCCACTTGGACGAACAACCCGACGAACAGCCTGAATCAGATCATCTTCGACAACTTCTCCGTGGGTTCGGGCCTTCAGTGGACCGTCACCGGCGTGTTCGGCTCACTAGCCAACGGCGGTTACTCGCCACTCGTCAGTGTGCTCAACTGGGAGATCCGGCAGGGGATGGTTGTGAGCGGCAGCACGGGCACCGTCGTGGCCGCAGGCTCCGGCGCATTCGCGCAGAACGGCAACGTCCACACGATTGCGGCTAATCCGTTCACGCTCAACGCCGGCACCTACTGGCTGGGCATCTGGGCCGACCTCTCCGGCACGACATCAGACGACCCGAACAACGCCGACATCTTCTTCGGCGCGGAGCAGACGAGCGGCGCCAACGCGGTCAACGCGCTCTCGGATGGACGAGCGATCTGGCTCGTCGGCGCTGACGCCTTGAACGCCGGTGGCACGGCAAACGATGTGGACCGGGACTTCGCGTATGGCGTGCTTGGACGCTCGACGGTCAACAATGTGGTGCCGGAACCGGGCAGCGTCCTGCTGATGGGCAGCGGTCTGCTGGCGCTCGGTTTCGTCGTGCGTCGTCGTCG
>CAYWCJ010000488.1:0-3040 GCA_964456595.1 uncultured Gemmatimonas sp.
CCCTTGTACTCGCGCGACAGAATCGCCATCGGCGCGGCCTTCGAATTCCAACCCAGCTTCTTCGCACCAACTTCGAGCAGCACACCGGGGCCGGTCACGTTCAACGGCGGCAACGGAAACGGCTTTGACCGCATCGGCTCGCGCGGATCGGTCGGCGTCTCGCCCGAAATGCCCATCGCATACTCGACGGCGGTGTAATACGGCTCCAGCTCCTCGTACGTGATCGGCCAATCGGCCACGGCGGTGCCTGGAACGGCGCCGCGCTGCGAAAACTCGTTGAAGTCGATCGGACGGAAACGCCAGAAGTTGCCGGTGAAGTGCAACGTCGTACCGCCCACCACGCGCGCGTACTGCAGGAAGTGGCGCTGCTCCGCCTTCGCGTCCGCCGTCTTGCGATACATCTGCGGCGACTGCTCCGGCGTGTTGGTCCAGCGATTGCTGATGAACGCGCCGATCTCGTCGTGCTCCATGTCCGACGGGGGCACGTGTCGCCCCTGCTCGAGCACCAGCACATCGAAGCCCTTGGCCGTGAGCTCGCGCGCCACACTGCCGCCCGCAATGCCCGACCCGATGACCACGAAATCCACCTCGGCGTTCGTCGCGAACGTCTTGCCGGTCGGCTGTTCCTGACGACGCATCAGAGCACCCTCCCCAACAACGCCTGCTGATTCGCGGGCAGGTCATACCAGCCGAAGGGCGGCTTCTGCTCGAAGGTGTGCTCCTGCCCGATGTACTTCCAGCCGATGTAGTCCTTGTTGCCGCCGTACTTGGGGAGCGCAAGGAAACCGGCGATCGTGGCGAAACGCATCGCGCCAAAGAACGGCGTCTGCTCGATGGTCTTGAGCGCGGCGTCCTGCTGCTCGGCCGTGAGCGTCGAAAAGCGCTGGCCCGCGCCATGCCGCTTCACGACAGCAGTCGACAGCGCCTCCAGCCCCTGCGCGAAGAGCGGCACCTGATCCTTCGCCAACGACGTCAACGTCCGATCGATGAAGTACAGCGCGCCGGCCTCGCGAGCACCGGGGCCGTCGTCGGAGGGGATGATGCGCGACGCCATCGCTTCGATCTCCGCGCCCTGCTCACTGGAGAAGTGCACCAGCGTTTGCGGCGGCGCCGACGACTCGGCCGGCATTGACGGCATCGACGCGCTCTCGGCCACCGCTGCCTGCTCCCGCGAACAGGCCATCAGCCAGACCGCGCCGAGCGCGGACACTCCGGCGACGAACTCCCGCCGTGATACCATCGGATCCAGACGCGTCGGATCAGTCATCCATCCTCGTTCGGTGAGAAGGTGGTGGAACGGCGTGCGGGAACGCCGCAAGCGAACATACCGCCGAAGCCAATGGTGCGAAATGGCGGGAAAGCCACCGCGCACCCCACGCACGCACGTTCGACCAATCGCCCGCCAACGCGTATTCTCCTCTCCGGCCCTCGCGTGCGCGAGCGGCCGCATCCCGTCCGACCGGAGCTCTTCGATGGCCCTCACCTCCCGTGCAAGCCTCGCCTCGAACGCCTGCGTGCGCCCGTCATCGCGGCCATCGCTGCATGCCGCAATCGCGGCCCTGCTCGCGTCGGCGACGGTGCTCCACGCCCAGGATCGTTCGCAGTCGCGTTCACTCGTCTCCACCACACTCGGCGTCGTGGCCAGCGAAAGCGTGCTGGCGTCGCAGGTCGGCGCGCGCATCCTCGAGCAGGGGGGCAATGCGATCGACGCAGCCGTCGCGGCCAATGCGATGTTGGGACTCGTGGCCCCGATGAACGACGGCATCGGCGGCGACCTGTTCGCCATCGTGTACATCGCAAAGACCGGAAAGCTGTACGGCTTGAACGCGTCGGGGTGGGCGCCGACCAAACTCACCGCCGACTATCTGCTGGCGAAAGGCATCACGCGCATGCCCACGCGCGGCATCCACGCGGTGACGGTGCCGGGCGCGGTGAACGGTTGGGAAAAGCTGCTCACGCGCTTCGGAAAGAAGACGTTCGCCGACGTGCTCGCCCCTTCGATCAGCTATGCCGAAGCCGGCTTTCCCGTTGGTGAAGTGGTGAGCGTGTACTGGAAGGACAGTCGCAAGGATCTCGAAGCGGACGCGCCGACGGCGAAGACATTTCTCCTCAACGGTCGTGTGCCGCAGGCAGGGGAGCTGTTCAGGAATCCCGAACTGGCGTGGAGCTATCGTGAGATGGCCAGGAGCGGCGCGAGTGCGTTCTATCGCGGCACCGTCGCGAAGAAGATTCTCGCCACGTCAGCCAGTCACGGCGGCACGATGACGGCTGCTGACCTGCAGGAGTTCGACTCCGAATGGGTCGACCCGATCTCCACAACGTATCGCGGTTGGACCGTCTACGAGCTTCCACCAAACGGTCAGGGCATCGCCGCGCTCGAGATGCTCAACATCATGGAGACGTTTCCGTTGTCGGAGGCTGGACACAACTCGACGCAAGCGCTGCATCTCATGATCGAAGCGAAGAAGCTGGCCTACGCCGACATGCAGCGCTACGACGCCGATCCGCGCTTCGCGACGATCCCCGTTGAGGCGATGCGATCGAAGTCCTACGCTGCCACACGCGCGAAGCTGATCAGCCTCGACAAGGCCACGTGCAACGTTCCTGCGGGCCTGCCGAGTGTGACGGACAACGGCACGACGTACCTCAGTGTGGTGGACAAGGACGGCAACATGATCTCGCTCATCCAGAGCAACTATTCGACGGTGGGTTTTGGCTCGGGATTGGCGGTCGGTGGCGCCGGCTTCGTGCTGCACAATCGCGGCGGTGGGTTCACGCTCGACAAGCAGAGTCCCAACGTGCTGGCCGGCCGCAAGCGTCCGCTGCACACGATCATTCCCGCGTTCATGGAAAAGGACGACGTGAAGATCGCCTTTGGCATCATGGGCGGCTGGAACCAGGCGCAGGCGCACGCGCAATTCGTCTCGAACATCGTGGACTTCGGCATGAACGCGCAGGGGGCGCTCGATGTCCCGCGCTTCTCCAAGGACACGTTCGAAGGATGCGACGTGAATCTCGAATCGCGCATTCCCGACGCGAC
>CAYWCJ010000489.1:0-3033 GCA_964456595.1 uncultured Gemmatimonas sp.
GCCGTGCAGCAGCAGCGCCGCCGTGACGCCGCCGGCGAGCGCGCGATAGATGACGGGATCATCGTTCTTGAGCTGCACGATCACTTCCGGTGTCACCGACTCGGCGCCCTCGTTGATGCCGTTTTCGAGCGCGGCGTGCGAGTGCGCGTCGATGATGCCCGGCATGACGAACTTGCCGGTGCCGTCGATGACCTTGATGCCGGCCGGAATGGCCACGTTCGCGCCGACCGCAGTGATCTTGCCGCGGCGAACCACGATGTTGCCCTGCATATCACCGTTGGCGACGGTGATGAGCGTGGCGTTGCGAATCGCCAGGTCCTGTGCGGCCAGCACACCGGGCACACACAGCAGGGCGATGAAAAGCCTGATTCTGAATCGCATGTGAGAGTTCCCGGTTTGTTAGTAGATGCGCCCGTCAACGAAGACGTGCTTGAGCGGTGTGTTGGCGGCGAAGAGATCGTTACCGCTGACGACGACGAGGTTGGCCAGCTTCCCGACTTCGATCGTGCCGACGGCCGACGTGATGCCCAGGAGCGCAGCCGGTGTGACCGTGGTGGCGCGCAACGCATCATCGGCGTTCATGCCGGCGGCGATCGTGGCGCGGATGCGGTCGCGGAAGCTCACACCGCTTTCACCTCCGAACGACGCGAGTGCGACCGGAATGCCGGCCTTCACCAGCGCCGCTGCATTGCCGCGAACTTCGGTGGAATCCGCCGCGGTGACCGTCGGCGCAACACCGGGCTTGCCCGAACCGACTGCAAGATAGGCGCGACCGGTGACCGAATCGGGCGACGGCCAGCGCAGACTCACCAGCGCCGTCGCACCGGTGCGCTTGAGGGCGGGAATCGAACGCCATCCTTCCTGCGAACCGACGACGACAGGATTCTTCAATTCCAGTTCGCTGGCGATCTCGGCGACCCGCGTGATCTGACGCTCGGTCGACGCGACGAACCAGGACGACACGCCATTGGTGGCCGCCGACATCAGACTACGACGAAACGGATCGTTGGACGGACGCGCGCCCGGGGTCCCCGCCTTGAACGCCTTCTCCGTCCGCGCTTCATACTGCGCGTCGAGGAACGCCTGTCGAATGAAGGCGACGGCGCCGATGCCGGTGCCGGGGTAGCCGCCTCGCTTGGTGCCGAACGACACGATCTGTCCGACCCCGGAGCGAAGCGCGAGTCGCTCACCGCTCTGCGCGCCGGTCAGCGCCGCGCCAACTCGGCCGGGAAAGAGTCCGCCGTTGAAGACGAGGCCCACCGTTGTGACGCCGCCGGCGCGAAACGCCTTCAATTCATCGTCCGTCGGCGCGAACATGTCCGACGCTTCGGCGTCGGCGTCGAGTTCGGGAAGCACCACCGGCGGCGGCGGCGCCACGCTACGACCGAGCACGGCGCCACGACCATCCTGCGGGGCTCCACCGCCACCGCCTGGGCCACCGCGACCCGCCGGAGCGGCGTCGGCCGTCGCGGCCGCCGGCAACGCGCGTGTCGGACTGGGCAGCCCGATGCTCGTCGCCGCATCGATCAGGCCGGCGTATACCGAGTGCCCGCTCAAGTCGAGTCGAACGACACCGGCAGGAATGGTCACGTTCGCGCCCACGGCCGCGATACGACCATCGCGCGTAAGTACCGTGCCGCGCTCGATGACCTTGCCGGGCGCCGTCACGATGCGGACGTTGGTCAGCGCATAGTCGACGCGCGGGGCGGCTGCAGGATTGCCCGGGTTGCTGGCTTGCGCCAACACCGTGGAGAATGCTGCAGGGAGTGCGGCGGCAATCGACAGAAGGACTCTGCGAGCCATGCGGGGGGTACTCCTCGAATTCAGGGATATAGGGACAGCGGCACGCGAGAAGTTATGCGCGGCGCAGCCGACCGCGACCGCTCGGGCACGTGCGATCCCGGCGCGCTTCAATCAGGATACGCACGACGCTGGCAAGCGCTGGTCGCCTGGCGCGCGACACGCGCGTCACCCCGACTCCGCTGGAGAGCGCTCTCCTTGCACCGACGGATGGTCGAACCGGAGATCCCATCCTTCACGAGATCGGGAGTCGTTTCAGATAAACGCGAATGCGCGCGGCGTTCGCCCCGACATCACTGCGGCCCACGCGCGACACCGAGCGCACATCCACTCTCGATCCGGCGCCGCTCGCCTGCACGCGCACCACGACATCATCCTTGAAGCCGAACCATGTCGTCGTGGCCGTGGCTTCGATGCGTCCGGCGAGCGAATCCGTCGCGACGATCTCCCAACCCATCGCGTTCGCTGCGTCGCGTGCGCGCGCGAACATCGCGGGCGCCGGGAGTGCGGATTGCAGCGGCTGCACATCGGGATAGGCGGCGCGCTGCAACTGGGCGATGCTGTCGCCCGCATACTCGGCGCTGTTGCTGGCACTTGCACGCAGCGGCAACACCGCCACGAACAACGGCGGATTGTCGGGGTCGGTCGTGATGTCGTGAATCGGCGGAACGGCGCGCGCCTTTTTCGAGAAGGAGTACGGCACGCCGAAGGTCACGACGCCCGCCAGCAGCGAGAGCACCAGGGCGGCCAGCGCCGCCCCGCGCGGTTTCGACGCCGCCATCGCGATCAGTGAAAGCACGATCGCCGCGATGCCGACATACGCCGCGTAGCGAATGAGCGTGAGGCCGGTGCGAAAGTGCCAGAGGCCGAGTCTCGTGCCCGTGCCCGACAAAGCGAACATGAGAATGCCAACGATCGCCGTGAGCACAGCCAGCAGGCGAATCCATCTCATCGTCCAACTCCTCGCGCGGTTGCCGCGTATACCTGCGTGTCTCTTCGCGTGGTGGCGCGTAAGTGTCCCCGAGCACGCGGCATGCGCGTTGCGGCAATGTAGTGTGAAGTCACACCCGATACTTCCCGCACTTCGCGCGAAGGCGTACGATCGGGAGCTCGCCTGTTGCACCTTCCCTCGCCCACTCTGCCATGACCAGCCGTCGAGAGTTTATCGGAAGCAGCCTCGCCGCCCTCGGCGCCGCCGCCATCCTCGATCCGCGTACGCTGCTCGCGGCGCGC
>CAYWCJ010000490.1:0-2664 GCA_964456595.1 uncultured Gemmatimonas sp.
TGTTGCGCGCGAGACGCAAACGCGCAGCGCAGCAAAGTAACCGCGATCGAGACGCCAGTCACGCCGCGTCCGGGCTCACCGCCCAAGCCGAAGCCGGCCATGATCGTGGTGTCGCCGCCCAGTGCGACGCTATACACCGCGGCGCAGCTGGGGCTGTCGGCGAAGGTCATGACGCGCGCCGGTGACGTCATCGACGACGCGATTGTGGCGTGGACCTCGAGTGACACCGAGATCGTGACGGTGACGCCCTTCGGCGCTCTGCTGGCTGTGGGGCCGGGCACGGCGCGCATTCGCGCCGCGATCGGCAACGTGTATGAAGACGCGCTTGTCACCGTCGTCCTGTCGCCGATCACACGGCTGGAATTTGCGTCTGATTCCCTGACCCTGCGGGTCGGTGATCTCATCCGCCCCGTCGTTCGCGCCATCGACGCCCAAGGCACCTATCGCGCGGACGCCGCGTGCTCGTGGCTGAGCCGCAGCGCCGGCATCGTGCAGGTCGTTGGGGCCGGCGAACTGCTCGGCGTGGCCCCGGGCGAGGCGGCGATCGAAGTCGCATCCGGAACGGCGCGCGCCACATTGCGGCTGCGAGTGACCCCTCCGCCCGCCGCAACGGTGCGAGTGCTCGTTGAATCGACCACGATCGAATACGGTGATGCGATTGCCCTGCGAGCCGAGGCATTCGACCACCTTGGAGTACCGGTCATCGCACCGCGCATCAGATGGACGTCGGATGCGACGCACGTCGTGCATGTGGACTCGGCTGGCACGGCGATTGGCCTGTCCACAGGTCGCGCGACCATCACAGCCGTGGTCGACGGTGCGAGCGGCGAGCTGTCGTTGACGGTGGTCGAGGCACCGATTGCTGCGATCACGATGACCGTCCGTCCGTCGTCGCTCGAACCCGGCGATGCCGCCCAGGTCGAGCTTCTGGTGACCGATGCGTCGGGACGTCCTCGGTCAGAAGAAGGTATCGCGGTTGCGTCGGACAATGAAGCGGTTGTCCGTGTGCTCGGCGATGGTCGAACGCTGTCGGCCGTCGCAGCCGGCGATGCGCACATCGTGGCGCGCGTCAACGATCCAGCGCTCGCGACTGCAGTCACGGTGACTCCGGTGCCGGTATCGGTACGGCGGCCCGTGGTGGACCGTGTCCTCCTCTCGTTACCGTCTTTGGACCTTGAGGTAGATGCAGTCGTCGCGGTCTCCGCGCGATGCCAGGATGCCCGACGGCGCGTGCTGACCGACACGAACTTGTCGTGGCAGTCACTCGATCCTTCGGTCGTTGCTGTCGATACGCGCGGCCAGTTGCGCGCACTCACCGTTGGGGAAACGGTCGTGCGTGTCACGGCTTTCGGGGCGCACGAATCGTCGGCCTCGGTCGACATGCCGGTGCGAGTGCGACAGGCATCGGTGGCATCGGTGCGTGTGTCGCCGTTGAACGCGCGGCTGCAGGTGGGCATGACGCAGGTCGTCGGGGCGCTGATTACCGACAGCACTGGCGCCGCGGTGACCGACCGTGCGCCGGTCTGGAGCAGTAGCGATTCGAACATCGCGCGCGTGGACGCGGCGGGCCTCGTCGAGGCTATGGCGCCAGGTCAGGTGACGGTCTCCGCGCAACTCGACGGGCAGCGCGGCGATTTCGTGCTGTACGTGGATCATGCGCCGATCACCGCGCTGCGGATCGTCGTGCCCGATGATAGCATGCTGGTCGGTGATGTGGTGCGCTGTGTGTCGGAAGCGTCCGAGGCGACCGGTCATACGCGCGACGTGCGCGTGGTCTGGTCGGTCGCGCCGGCAGCCGTTGCACATGTGGATGCCGACGGGAATCTGCGGGCACACCGCGCCGGCACGTTCGTGCTGATGGTCGAGGGCGCCGGACTGCGCGTCGAGCGAACCATCGAGGCACTGGCGCCGACGATTGCGCGCGTGTTGATCGATACGAACGTCAAGCAGTTGCGTATCGGAGCGAAAGCTCCGCTCAAAGCGCGCGCGTTGAGCGATGATGGCCGCGTGCTCGAGAACGTGCCGGTGCACTGGTCGGTCATCGAGGGCGATTGCCTGCAGGTGACGCCAGAGGGGACGGTCACCGCCCTTCGCGCGGGTTCAGCGGTGATCCGGGTCGTCGCTGGTGATCAGCGGGCGGAGGTAGCGGTGGTGGTGCCACCAGCGCGCAAATTCGGCGTTCGCGGGTGGCTGTCGGCTGCTGGCGGATTGGCGGCGATCGCGATCTGGGTGCTCGTTGCGAGGCGCGAGCCGCCACCGCCTCCGCCTCTGCCTCCGCCCGATGGTATCGTCATCGACTACCAGCTGCCGCAGCCCGAAGGGCTGCCGGTCGGCAGTCGGCTGCCAATGCGCGCACTCTCTCGCGTAGGCGGTGTTCCCGTGACCGATGTAGTTTGGAGTGTATCACCGGAAAGCGCGGCGACCGTGGATAAGCAGGGAGTTCTGGTGGCGCAGCGGCCGGCCACTGTTCGCGTGACGGCGATGACGCCGACAGACTCGGTCGCGATCGCAACCATCGTGATTGTGGGGAAGAAGCCCAGTGAGGCGTCGTACTTCCTCGATGACCCCGTCGCTGTGGAGGAGCTGCTGAGAGCGCTGGCCCCGACGTCGACGATGCGGGGCGGCGGCGGGGGCGGCTCCAGGTTGCCGCCCGGCTTGTCGCCG
>CAYWCJ010000490.1:2674-3027 GCA_964456595.1 uncultured Gemmatimonas sp.
GCTGCAGGCTTCAGGCTACGAACCAGTCGAGACGGTCGTGCAAATTGGCGCTGGGGCGACTCGGACGCTCGTTTTTGATGCGAAGCCTGTCGCGCCTCCCTCACCGCCGGAACCACCAGCACGTGGTGTGCTCGCGCTCGTCGTCAGGCCCTGGGCCAAAGTGTCCATAGATGATAATCACGCCGGCGAGGAGGTTACCTCCCTCATGGTGACATTGCCGGTGGGGCGCCACGCGCTGAGATTCGAGCATCCGTCGCTCCCGGCACTCGACACTTTCGTCATGGTGCCCCGCGCCGATACCGTAAAGCTGCGGTACGACCTCAAAACGCGAAAGCCATGAGACCGATACGCCA
>CAYWCJ010000491.1:0-3025 GCA_964456595.1 uncultured Gemmatimonas sp.
GGACTCACGCCACTCATCGAGGTGCCGGTACTCGCCGCAGCGGTGGGCGTGCGACGGCTGTGGATCAAGGATGAAGGGCAGAACCCGACGGCGTCGTTCAAGGCGCGCGGAATGAGTACCGCCGTAACCCGAGCGAAGGGCGCGGGCGTGCCGGGTATCGTCGTCCCCACGGCAGGAAACGCCGGTGCGGCACTCGCGGCATACGGAGCCGCCGCCGGTTTGGCGGTACGGGTCTTTGCGCCGCGCACGACGCCGCGACCCATTCTCGATACGATCGAAGCGATGGGCGCAACGCTGATCCGCATCGACGGGCACATTGGCGACGCTGGCAAGTTGGCGCTCGCCTACGCCGCCGAAACCGGGTTCTTCAACGTGTCGACGCTGCGGGAGCCGTATCGCGTCGAGGGTATGAAGACGATGGGCTTCGAGATGGCGGAGCAGTTGGGATGGCGGGTGCCCGACGTCGTCGTGTATCCAACCGGTGGCGGCGAAGGAACGATCGGCATCTGGAAGGCGATCGACGAACTGATCGCGGGCGGTTGGCTCCCCTCGGACGCGCGTCAGCCCAAGTACGTGATCGCACAGGCGGCTGGATGCGCCCCGATCGCGCGCGCCTTCGCGGCCGGCGAGGAAAAGGCACAGCCGTGGGTGGATCCGGTCACGTACGCTGCGGGGTTGCGTGTGCCGTCACCGTTGGGTGACCGATTGCTGCTGCGCATTTTGCGCGAAGCGGGTGGGACCGCCGGTGTTGCCAGTGAAGACGACATCCGCGCGTGGACGCAGCGCCTGGCTGCGGAGACTGGCATCGATGCGGCCCCGGAGGGCGGATGCGCACTGCACGTGCTCCGTGAATCGGTGACGACCGGTACGATCTCGCGCGAGTCCGAGGTGGTGGTCTTCAACACTGGCAGCGGCGCTTCGTATCGCATGTAAGGATGTGCAACCTCCGCGCACGATCCGGCGCCCGCGCCGGCGCCCGCGCCGACCCGTGGCGGGGGCGGGTATATTCTCCCGCCGAACGAACGACGTCGACGGGGTACTACGCGAACGACCACGGCAGTAGCAATGGGGCGCGCGCTCGAGCGCGACCGACGTGATATACGATCGTCGGCGACGATTCTGACCAGGAGAGAGCGGGATGCGGGCTTTGCGATGGACGATGGTACGCGCGACGATGCTGGCGGTCGCCGTTCCCGGCGCGTTGTCGGCGCAGGACAAATGCCAGATCAACGACGGCAGTCCCTATCAGGTGAACGGTGGCAAGCAGTACGTGCTGGCCGCCGCCAACAGTCGTCGTCCGGACGAGGTCCCCAAGCACCTCGCCAACGCCATCAGGGTGCTGACCGACAATCCGGAAAAGATCAGCAACGAGCCCGGTCGGCAGTGGGTGCTGGTGCGCGCGTACTCGCAGTACCTGCAGCGCGAGAATGCCGCGTACATCATGAAGCGCGGCGAGATGGGCTTCACCACCAACCCTCAGGGATCGCAGAACCTGTTGCTCGGCCTCGATTCGGCGGCGTCGGCCGTCGAGCGCCTCATGCCGCAGTGCAAGTCGCTGGTGGAGCCGTATCGTCAGCGCTTCTTCTCCGAGATTCACAACAAGTTTGTCGCGGCCATCAACGCCGAGCAGATGGACTCAGCGTCGTTTTACGCGCATCTGGAGTTGCAAGTCGCCGCCAGCGATCCCCGCACCTGGAACGACCTGTCGGCGGTCTTCCAGAAGCGGAATCAGCAGGACAGTGCTGTCGTGGCGATGGGCAAGATCATCGAGCTTTCGGGTTCTGACACGCTGTTCAAGCGCATCAAGCAGCAGAGCCGCTACAACCTCGCCGTGATCAACCTCACCCGCGCCGAGGAATCGAGCGGAGAGGCAAAGGAACGTCTCATCAAGTCGGGACGCGGACTGCTCGAGGACTACCTCAGGGAATCCCCTGGCGAGGCGGCGGCCACGCAGGCCCTCGGCCGTGCGTTGCGTCTGTCCGGTGACACTGCGGCAGTGCAGGCGATCTTCGGTGATATGATCAGCAGCCCGGAGAAGTTTACGGACGTGCAGCTGTTTGAAGCAGCGTCGAATGCGGCGGCGGCCGGCAAGGACCAGGAGGCGTCGACGCTCTTTGAGGGTGGCCTGAAGAAGAACCCGTATCATCGTGTCGCGCTGCTCAACCTCGCCAACGTGCTTTTTCAGTTGAAGGACACACCGCGCATGGCAGCGGTGACGACGCGTCTGCTCGAGGTCGATCCCAACAGTCCCGATTCGTGGCGCATGCACGCCGGCTACTGGCAGCTGCGTCAGCGCGCCGAAACAGACCCCGCCAGGAAGAAAGCCTTTGGCGATTCGACGCTGGCGGCAATTGCGGAGCGCGACAAGCTGAATCCGCGCGTGGCGGTGTTCCTGTCGGGCCGCTCGGGCACCTCGTATCAGCTGCAGGGCAGCGTCAACAACGAGAGCGAAAAGGCCGGCTCGTGGACGATCAAGTTTGAATTGCTTGACGCGACCGGGGCCGTGGTCGGGTCGAAGGACGTCGCTGTTGGTCCGGTGGACGCGGGTGCATCGACCACCTTCAGCATCAAGGTCGAATCGCCGAAGGCCGTCGCGTACCGCTACGCGCGAGTGAAGTAGCCGGCGCCTCGACCGCGGCGCGTCTCTCGAACGACAGCGGATCAGTTGGCCGAAGTCCATGTGTTTGATTGACTTCGGCCCCTCAGGTTCTTACGTTTTGTGAAGTGGGCGACGGCGTTCGGTCGTCGCCCAAACTGTTTCCGGGGGAGGGCCGCCGTGGCCCCGTCCCCCGTTTTCGTATCGGGACCATGGTTC
Organism: uncultured Gemmatimonas sp.; assembly: GCA_964456595.1. Classification (GTDB taxonomy): domain Bacteria; phylum Gemmatimonadota; class Gemmatimonadetes; order Gemmatimonadales; family Gemmatimonadaceae; genus Gemmatimonas. The sequence goes on from CAYWCJ010000491.1 coordinate 2,816, forward strand.
GCGTCACACATGTGCATCCGGGGAGCATCGCCGAGGAAATCGGCATCGTCCCCGATACTGAACTCCTCGCCGTGAATGGACGGCCGTTGGAGGACTTCCTTGACTGGGAGTTCCTGACGGCCGATGAGGCGTTTGTGGTGTCCGCAAAACTCCCCGATGGCAGCGCGATCGAGTTCGATATCGAGCGCAGTGAAGGCGAATCGATGGGGG
>CAYWCJ010000492.1:0-3023 GCA_964456595.1 uncultured Gemmatimonas sp.
GGACCACAACGGCAACGGTGCGACGTTCGAGAGCGTCCACGTCGTACCGTTGAAGCGCAGGACTTCACCGTTCTCGGTGGTGGCGTACACGTTGTTCGCGGCGGTGCCCCAGAGCGCAGACACGTTCGACGTCGACGGAAAACTCATGCTGCTCCACGCACTCCCGTTCCATCGCAGCATCACGCCGTTGTCACCGCCGGCAAATGCATCGGTCGCGCTCGCCGCCCAGACCGCGCTCAATGCGTTCGTGGTGGGCGCGACCTGCCGCGACCAGAGAGTGCCGTTCCAGCGATAGATGAAACCGAACTCGCCGACGACCCACGAGTTGTTGGCCGCCGTGCTCCACACATCGAGCAGGTCGGGGGCGATGTTGAGCGTCTCCCAGGTCGCTCCGAGGCCACCGTTGCGTTGTACCGCTCCGCGTTGTCCTCCGGTCCACAGCGTGCCCGCCGCATCTCGGCTCAGACCGTACGTGCGCAGCAGATACGCCGTCGTCACCGGCGACAAGGTCATCCCGTCGAGCTGCAGCAGTCCATCGTCGCCGGCGATGTAGATGCGATTGTTGTTGCTGATGGTCGCCACCACCGCCCAGTGATCGCCATCGAAGCCGCTGCTTCCCACGATCGACCAGTTCGTGCCATCGAAGCGCAGCACCGTGCCGACAGAGCCCACCGCCACGATGTCCGTCGCGGAGAGGCCGCTCACCGCGTTCAGGGTCTCGCTGGTCGGTGCGTCGAGCGAGGTCCATTGAGTACCGCCGTTGAATCGCAGCGCCGTGCCCGACGAGCCTACGGCCACCACCGTGTTGCCAGACGCCCACACCCCGTACAACGCGGCCGTCGATGACGTACTCGTTGCCGTCCACGTCGTGCCGATGAGTCGCAGCGCCGCGCCGTTGGAGCCGACGGCGTAGGCGGAGCCGACGTTATCCACGAAGACCGCGTTGAGCTGCTGCGTCGTGGCAGACGTCATCCGTGCCCAGGTCGTACCATCCCAGCGCGCGATGACGCCGTTCGTGCCCACGGCGACGACGTTGTTGCTCGCGCTGCCATGCACGGCAAGGAACTGCGTCGTGAAGGTGCTGCCGCGTGCCGACACGACCCACGCGCTGCCATTCCAGGCGAAAATATCGCCGATGGAGTTGACCGCGAACGCACTTGTCGCGTTGAAGGCCGCGACCGAGAAGAGGTCCTCGTACATCGGGCCGCTCAGTCGCGCCGCAGTCCAACTGCCGGCCAGCACCGGCAGGATCTTCACCGTGACGGTGTCCTGCTTCGACGCATCGGCCTGCGACGTGGCCGTGATGATGGTCGAGCCCAGCGAGATGCCGGTAATAAGTCCGGTGCCGGTGACGGCCGCGACGCCGCTGTTGCTCGAGGTCCAGGTGGCCGCCGTGGAAACGCCCGGATCTGCCAGGACCGACGCGACGAGCACCGTGGTGGTGCCGGGATTGATGGCGACATTGCGCTGCACGATACCGATCGTCGTCGGCCGCGAACTCACGGTGACCGTCGCGGTCGCGCGCTTGGTGGTATCGACCGTGGCAAGCGCGGTGATCGTGGTCGTGCCGACGCCCACGCCAGTCACGAGACCGGTGTTGCTGACCAACGCAATTGACGGGTTGGTGGAGCGCCACATCGTGGCCGTCGAGATCGCGCCATCCACCGTGACCACGCCGCTGTATTGCTGCGTCGCGCCAAGAAACACGGTGGCCGTCGCGGGCGTCACGATCACCGCGCGTACGCTGGGAGACACGGTGATCGTCGCCGTGCCGCGCACCAACGTGTCGGCGACAGCAACGGCAGTGATGGTCGCGGTGCCGGCGCCAACGCCGGTCACGACGCCGGTTGCACTGACGGCCGCCACCGTGGTCGCGGTCGTCCGCCAGGTCACCGCGGTGCTCAGTCCGGCATCCATCTGCACGGTCGCGACGAGTGTGCGCAGTTCACCGGCCACCAGGGTCGCGCTGTTCGGTGCAACGGTCACGCTGCGTTGCGCCGTGACCGTCACCGCCGCCGTCGTCGAAAAACGCGGATCAGCGACGGACGTGGCGCGTATCGTCGTCGTACCGATGCTGACGGCAGTCGCCACGCCGACACTGCTGATGGAAGCCACCGCTGGATTGTCGCTGCTCCAGGTGACGGCTGCCGACACGCCGGGGTCGGCGCTCGCCGTGCCGGAGAAGGCGATCGTTCCACCGACGCGCAACGCTGCGACGCCGGGCGTGACCACCACCTCGCGAACGCCGAGCACCTGCACGGCAACAGTACCGATCGCGGCACCCGAGGTGGCACGCACGGTCGCGGAACCCCGCGCGACGGCGGTAATGGTGGCGACACTTCCACTGCTGCTCACGGTGGCAATCGCTGGCTGATCGCTGGTCCACGTGACCGGCGCGGAGCCGAGCACGCCGCCGCTCGCATCCGTGACCGATGCGGTCACCGTGCCCGTCGCGCCGCTCGCGCTGAGCGTCACGCTGGAGGGTGAGAGATCCACCCGCGCGGCCGGCGCCGGTCCACCATCGCCACCGCCGCACGCGGCGAGGGCGAGCAGCAGGACGGCGTGGCGCAGGAACGGTCGGTTGACGCGTGCGGAAAGGGTGCGGCGGCGAATCTGCATCAGCGCTCAGCTCACAGTGCGCGGCGCTGTCATGGCCGCGGGATTGAGGATGTCGTCCAATTGTGCCCGGGTGAGCACGCCACGTTCCAGCACCACATCGAACACGCCTCGCCCGGTGTCGAGTGCCGTGCGCGCGATCTCCGTGGCCGTTTCGTAGCCGATGACCGGCACGAGTGCGGTCACGATGCCGATGGAGTGTTCCACGAACATGCGCATGCGATCCTCATTTGCGGTGATACCAGTCACGCATCGTTCGCGCAAGACGAGACAGGCATTCCGCATCATGTCGATGCTGTGCAGCAAGCGATACGCGATGACGGGTTCGAACGCGTTGAGCTGCAGCTGCCCGGCTTCGGCCGCCATGGTGACAGTCACGTCTCCACCGATGACGTCAAAGCATACCT
>CAYWCJ010000493.1:0-3019 GCA_964456595.1 uncultured Gemmatimonas sp.
ACACCCGCGAGCGTGTTCGTCAGCTGCGTGATCGCGCCCTCAAGCGTCTTCGCGAGGGCGACGTGGGCCGCGCACTCTCGAGCTTCGCGGCGTAAGTGGAGCAGGCGGCGCTCCGCGCCGCCGCCGCTCTCTCAAAAAAACTGCGGGCCGCGGATCTCGCGGACGTTGCCGATCTGCTCCCAGCCGATCCGCGACCTCCGTGCGAACCGCGGCCCGCTGTCTGCTTTGTTGGTCTCGCGCATGGGTTGCCTTACGACCTGCCGTACCCGCCAACATATTCGTGACCTGATGATCGAACTGAAAAACGTTCACAAGGCGTTCGGCCCGAAGCAGGTGCTCCAGGGATTCTCCCTCACGGTGAACGAGGGCGAGACGATGGTGATCATCGGCTATTCGGGCACCGGCAAGTCGGTCGCCATCAAGCATATCGTCGGGCTCCTCGAGCCGGACGAGGGCGAGGTGTGGGTGGATGGTCAGCGCGTCGATGAGCTGTCGCGGGAAGCGTTGTACAAGCTGCGCGGCAAGATCGGCTATGTCTTTCAGTTTGCGGCGCTCTTCGACTCCATGACGATCGGGGAGAACGTCGCGATGGGACTGCGCAAGCAGGGGGAACTCAGCGAAGCCGAGATCACGGCGCGCGTGAACGAGGCGCTCGGTCTGGTGGATCTGCCCGACGTGCAGAGTCGCATGCCTGCCGAACTCTCGGGCGGCATGCGCAAGCGGGTGGGGATCGCGCGCGCGATCGCCTTGCGTCCGAAGTACATCCTGTACGATGAGCCGACGACCGGACTCGATCCGGTGACCTCGGCGACGATCGACGCGCTGATGGTGCGCATGCGCGAGCAGCTTGGCGTGACGGGCATCGTCATCACGCACGACATGCGCAGTGCCTACACGGTCGGCACCAAGATCGCGATGCTGTACGAAGGCACGGTGCGACAGGTCGGGACCGTCGCCGAGATTCAGCAGAGCACGGATCCGCTCGTGCGGCAGTTCATCGAAGGGCGCGCCACGCTCGAGGGCGAGGCGCCCATGATCGGTGTCGCGTCGAGTGCGGCATCTGCTGCGGCATCCGTCTCGGCAAACGGGTGATCGGGAATGAACCGGCGGTGAGCGAGCGTCGTGGTCAGCGGACGCGCACAGGAAGCGCGAAGCTCGAGACGTCAGCCGGCGGCGTCGTCTATCGCGTGCACGATGGTGAGCCTTTGTTTCTGCTCATTCGAGACAGTTATCGCAACTGGGGTTTCCCCAAGGGACATCTGGAGCCGGAAGAGCTGCCGGATGCGGCCGCATTGCGCGAAGTCCGCGAAGAAACGGGTCTCGACGGTTTGAATCTCGACGGCGCGATCGAAACGATCGAATGGTTCTTCCGCTTCCGTGGCCGGCTCGTGCACAAAGTCTGTCATTTTTTCCTCATGCGCACCGATAGCACTCGCACGATTCCGCAGCGGGAGGAAGGAATCACCGCGTGTCGGTGGGCGCGATTCGACGAAGCGGTGCGCCTGGTGTCGTACGACAACGCGCGTGAAGTGCTATCGCGCGCGAACGCGATGGTGCTGGGCACCCCGACTGCGCCACCGCTCGCGCCGGTCGCGTCTACCGACGCGCTCGCGGACTGACGTGTCGACTGCTGCGCGCTCTGCCGGCGGCGAAGGTGCCACGCCTCCGCTCTATCTGTTGGCGCTGCTCAAGCGCGACCGTGCGCGCGCCCTGGTGCGCGCGGCGTTTCCTCGTCGGCGTGCGCACGTGGTGGCGGTCAAGACTGTCGCTGAGGTGGACGCACAGCTCGCGCAGCAACTCGTGGACGCAGTGATCGTGGATGGCGGAGCGGGCGAGGAAGCGCACCGGGTGATTGCGCGCGCCGAGGAGTTTCCGAGCGTGCCGTTCGTGGTGGTGACCGCAATGTTGCCAGCTGATGCGCCACTCGTGTCGCGTGCAGCGGAGTGTGGTGTGGCAGAGCTGCTGGTGGAAGGCGTCGACGATAGTGCGGCACGCGAGCTCGTGGTGCGGCTGGCCTTTTCGACGCGCTTCGAGCGTGCGTTGGCCGTGCCGCCGCCGACGCTGCACCTCGAGACGCCGCTGCAGATTGCCGTCTGGCAGAGTGTGGTGCGACGTGCGGGTCGCCCGATACGCACCGACCAGCTGGCGCGCGACCTCGGCGTTTCGCGCGAGCACCTCTCGCGCAGCTTTGCCGTGGGGCAGGCCCCCACTCTCAAGCGCGTCATCGATCTGGTCCGTGTGCTGGCGGCGGCGGAGCTGGCCAAGAACGCGGGCTATGATGTACGCGATGTGGCGCAGGTGCTGGGGTTCGCCTCGTCCAGCCACCTGTCGAGCACGACGCAGCGCCTGGTCGGCGCGAAGGCCAGCTCACTGACGCGCCTGCGGTCCGTGGACCTGCTCGACCGGTTCCAGCGCCAGTCGTCTTGATCTCTTGCCCCACGACCAGCCTTGTGATAATTTTCACAAGTTAGTCCCGGATCGATTCCTCCGCATTCCACGCCCGCGCATCATGACCACCCAGACCGCCCTTCGCCCCGGCGAAATCAAGGACATCCTCCTTCGCGAAATCGAAGCTGCCGATCTCGCCGACCTGAACGTCGAAGAAGTGGGTTCGGTGCTGGAGGTCAAGGACGGTATCGCCCGCATCTACGGCCTCGACAAGTGCATGTCCGGCGAGATGCTCGAGTTCACGAGTTCCGAGACCAAGGCCGTCATCACCGGCATGGCGCTCAATCTCGAAGAAGACAACATCGGTGCCGTCATCCTCGGCGACTACCTGCAGCTCAAGGAAGGCGATGAAGTCCGTCGCACCGGACGCGTGCTGGAAGTCCCTGTCGGTCATGCGCTCGTCGGCCGCGTCGTCGACGCGCTTGGTCGACCGATCGACGGTCTGGGTGACATCATCACCTCGACTTTTCGCAAGGTCGAGTCCGAAGCGCCGGGCATCATCGTTCGCCAGCCCGTCAAGGAGCCGCTCCAGACCGGCATCAAGTCGAGCGACGCGATGATTCCGATCGAG
>CAYWCJ010000494.1:0-3017 GCA_964456595.1 uncultured Gemmatimonas sp.
TACGCGGTCCGCTTGTTCGCATCCTGATAGCCGTGGTTCTTGGCCAATCCAAAGACGTAACAAGCGGCACATTCGAAGATATCGGCACCGGTGTACGCGAAACGATTTGGGGCGCGCCCCAATGCCGACTCGATGCCGCCCTCGTTCAGGACACCGACGTTGCCTCCGTACTGTCGCCGTTGATCCTCGTGAATCAGGTCGACAGCCGTGCGGCTCAACCAAATCGGCTCCATGCGCTATAGCTTTGCCAACGCCGCCATGGCCGCGCGATTCTCTCGCGCGCCCTCCTCATACGCCACCATCGCCGCCTTGGTCGCCGGATCGGTCGCCGTGAGCAGAATGCCGTCCGGCGTCTCGATCACAAACACCTCATCGTTGGCCGCCAGATGCTGCCGCTGCAACACCTCTTTCGGGATGATGGCCCCGACCGAGCCGCCGATTTTCTTGAGCGTGATGCTGAGCATGCAAACCTCCCGGCGCCTAGGCGCGGAATGCATCGTGGTGTAAAGCGTAAAAACGAGCCGCATATCCCTGTTAAACAATAGTATAACAACCGTAACCTATTGTCAACGCAGGGATTAAGGCGCCCGGAGCCGTCGTCGACCCCAGCTCTCCTACTGGCCCTTCCCCAGCGAGAACCCCCTCACGCTATCAAGGTCTGCGGTCGCGTGGCCAGGCGCGCAGCACCGCTGTCGATGATCATCTGATCATTGGCGATGCCCGGATACTCTTTGTCCCCGGCGGCATCGAAACCAAGAGCGACGCGGACTGATCGAAGACGACGAAGACGTCCACGTCCTGCGTGGCGGCGGGCTCAATGTAAAAAGTTGCGCCGACCGCACCACCGATTGCATAGCGTTCGATAATGCCGTCAGCGACCGCGGCCTCCAACTCGGCGAAGATGGCAAGCAGTGGTATCAGCGACTCCGCTCACGAGCGATTCCGACGATGCAGCCAGCGCTGCCGGGCCGAGGTGAGTGTCGTCATGCTGGAAAGGTAGCGCTCACCATTTCCAATTGGCATGAATCCGCGTAGTGCCAAGCCAAGGTTTGACTTGAGCGCAACACTCGCATGCTCGGTGATCGCCTGCGCGTATCGACGCGGGTCGCGCCTGGATGGATCGGTCCAGATATCGCGCAGCAGTGCGACCGCGTCGGCGTTGTCGGCCAGTGTGCGTAGATCGATCTGTTGTCCAAGATGAAAGCCGCCGTAGGTGCCCGCCCATCGATCCCACACGATCAACGACTTCCCGACATCGAGCACCATGAGGTACGGCGGACGCTCGGCGAGATCTTTGGCGTAGTTGGCGACCAGGCCGAATGCTTTGGTGAGCAGCTTCCCGGTGCCCGAACCGTCGGCGGCGTCTTTGGCTTCGAGCGCAAAGCAGTCGGCTTTGTACAGGTCGACAAAGTTCGTGCTGATGGTGCTATCGCGCGCGGTGGTTTTGACCGCAAACTCGAATTGATAGGCCGAGCCTTCGGCGATACGACCGCCGGTGGCTGCAGGGCGCGGGCGTTCCACGCCGATCGCCTACCAGAGCTCGATGAGATAGAGCTGGTAGTTGGCACCTTCGGCGGCGCCCACGTCGGTCCAGCGGTCGGCCAGCTCCCGAAGGCGACGGGCGGTATCGGGGGCGAGTTCTCCAAGCTCACCACGCAAGTACGTCGAGCCCCGGGATATCAGCGAAGTCGTCGGGATTCATCGTCACCACCGTGACGCGATGCACGATCGCCTGCGCGGCGATCATGCGATCCAGCAGCTTGCGACGCGAATAGCCGACACGTTCCACGATGGCGCGATATGCGTCGGCCGCCGCATCGTCAAAGGCGATAGTGGGGATCGCGCTCAAGACGGCATTGAGGCGCGCTCGCCTGAGCGGTGCGTCGATCGGGTCGCGATGCACCCCGCCCTCAAGCTCCACGCGCGTGACGACCGACATGAGCACCGCGCCCTCCAACCGAGCCAGTCGCTCGGCGATCGCAGGATCTCCATCCCGAAGGTGGATGGCGACGTTGGTGTCGAGCACGTACGACACTAGTCAGAGCCCCCGACGTTCCGAGAGAGGCTCCTCATCCCGACGCTCGATCTCGCTCGGCGCAGGCGTGGCGCGCAGCGTCGCCAGCATGTCGGGAATGCTCGTTGCGGCGGGATAGATCGTCATCACGTTGCCCGAACGCACAAGCACCAGCTCGACATCGTCGCCGAACGCAACGTCCTTCGGGAGCCGCAACGCTTCACTGTTGCCGCTGCGGAATGTGCGACTGCGCGCGATTGTCATGTGCGTGTCTCCTTATTGGGATATACACGTATATACATTTCCGACAAGTTGCTGGCAAGGGGTCCCGCCCCACCGCTCGTGCAGCAACAGGTCTCTCAAAGGTCGTCAGTGCGAGCCTATCGGTCCGAGAATATCGGTCCGGGATTTTCGAACCGTCGTTCGAGGCATCGCTGACGCGAGCAGCGTGTTGACGAGTGATGACCGATGCATGCATGATGTTTGATGCATGCGAACGACACTGACCATCGACGATGACATTCTCGATCGCGCCAAGCGTTTGGCCGCAGCGCGTGGCTCGACCATCGGTGAGGTCATCTCCGACCTGGCCCGACGTGCGCTGGCGGCACCTGCTGACGCCCAGGTGACGCGGAACGGCATCGTGCTCTTCCCCGTGCAACCGGCGAGCGGCGTCGTATCGATGGAGCTGGTAAACGAACTGCTGCGTGACACCGAGTGAGCGGGCAGCCGTCGCGATATCTGCTCGACGTGCACACGGTCCTCGCGCTGCTCGATCCGACGCACGTGTTTCACGACGCGGCGCATGCGTGGGCCGAGGCCGATCCCGACAGTCGATGGTTGACCTGCCCCATCGTGCAGAGCGGCGTGCTCCGTGTCGCCAGCCAGCCGCGTGATACGAACTCGCTCGATACGGTCAGCGCCGTGCGCGACCTCGTGCGCGCGTTTACGGCGCATCCAGGACACGAGTTCCTGGCAGACGATGTCACGCTGCTCGACGACC
>CAYWCJ010000495.1:0-3016 GCA_964456595.1 uncultured Gemmatimonas sp.
CACTGGCGCACGCATGCCGACATATTCCGTGGTGTCTGTTCCGAGACGTCCGTCTTTCCACATCGCATGACACTCGTCGACCCGTCTGATCCGCGTCCCGTCCACTTCATTGGCATCGCCGGCGCTGGCATGACCGCGCTGGCCGAGCTGTTGTCGCGGCGTGGCGCGAAGGTCACGGGCACGGATGCAAATCCTGCCGGGGCTCCCGATCTCGCGGCACTCGCCATCGCGGTGCATGCGCACGACGCGGCACTCGTGCAGCACGCGCGGGCCGTCGTCTTCTCATCCGCGATTCCATCGACGCATCCGGAGATGGAGGCGGCGAGAGAATTGGGGCTGCCGCTGGTGCGTCGTGCCGAAGCGCTCGCCGAAGCGGTGAGCGGAGGCACGCTGGTCGGCATCAGCGGTACGCACGGTAAAACGACGACGACCGTGATGACCACCGAGGCGCTCGCCGCTGCCGGTCGGAATCCGACGGGTGTCGTGGGCGGTCGTGTGGGACTGTGGGGCGGAAACCTCCGACTGGGCGGCGACACCTACGTGGTGGAATCGGACGAGTACGATCGTTCGTTTCTGGCACTGTCGCCCGACGTTGCCGTGGTGCTGAATGTCGAAGCCGATCATCTCGACATCTATCGCGACCTGAACGACATCACGCGCGCGTTTGAACAGTTCATCACGCCGGCGCGGGTGGTGGTGCGCTGCGCGGATGACACCGGCGCGATGGCGCTGCGTGTGCGCAGCAACAGCGAGGTCATCGCGTACTCTGCCTCGACTCCACCGTCGCCCGACGCGCGGTTGATCGCGCGCGACGTCGTCATCGACGCGGCCGACACGCACTTCGACGTCGTGTTTGACGGTGAGCTGCTCGGTCGTGTGCAACTGGCGGTGCCTGGACTGCACAACGTACGCAACGCGCTGGCTGCTATCGGCGCCGGGCTCGCGCTCGGATTGACGTTGCCATCACTGGCGCCGGGGCTGGCTGCGTTTCGCGGTGTGGAACGACGCTTTCAACGGTTGGGGAATGCGAACGGCGTGGAGGTGGTCGACGACTACGCGCATCACCCGACGGAAGTGCAGGCGACGCTGGCCGCTGCACGCCTCTCGTTCCCGTCGCGCCGTCTGGTGCTGGCGTTCCAGCCGCATCTCTATTCGCGCACGCGCGATCTTCACCAGGAGTTTGCCGATGCACTCAATGGCGCGGACGCGCTGTTTCTGTGCGACATCTACGCCGCTCGCGAAGCACCCGACCCGTCGGTCACGTCGGCGCTGATCGCTGCCCGCGTCGCGCCCGATCGACTGCAGTGGCAAGGGCCGCGCGACAGATGTGCCTCGGCGTTGCGCGAGTTCGTGCGCGACGGCGATCTGGTGATCACGATGGGTGCGGGCGACATCACGAGAACCGGTCCGGAGCTGTTGCACGCGCTCGAGGTGAATGCAGCGGCAGTGAGCGTTGCCGACGCAGCCGCATTCGACGTGAGCACAACGACCGGTCGCACGAACGGATGACCGCCGCCGCGACGCCATCGGACGCGGGGGGAGGGTCGCGCCGCGCGGCGCGGAGCTCGCGTGCCGGCGGTACGGCGACGGCGAATGCGTCGGCGAACTGGGACGCATCCGTGCGTACCGTCCGACCGACGTGGATGCGCGTGCTCCGCGCCGTGGCCTTCGTGGTGCTCTCGGCCATCGGGATCGGCGCGCCATGGTGGGGGCCGCGGGCGCTGGCGCAGCTCGACTTCTTCCACGTCCATCGCGTGGAGTTCGAAGGACTGCGTTATGCGAAAGCGAGCGAGTTGCTGAGCGTGCTGCGGGTCGACACCACGCAGTCCGTCTGGCAGCCGCTGCCACCGCTCGGCGACCGGCTCACGATGCACCCGCTGGTGGCTGAAGCCGAAGTGCTGCGTCGACTTCCCGGGACGTTGGTGGCGCGCGTCGTGGAGCGGGCACCGGTAGCACTGGCGCCCGTCAACGGTGTGCTGCGTCCCGCTGACGCGAGTGGTCGTGCGCTCCCCATCGACCCGGCGCGTGTCCCACTCGATATCCCCATTGTGGCGTCGGCCGACAGCGCAGTGCTGCAACTACTGGACGGCTTGCGTCAGCATGAGCCGGCGATGTATGCGCGCGTAACCGAGGCGCGTCGCGTTGGGCGTGATGAAGTGCTCGTGATGCTCGGCGCCGTGCGGGTTCGGACCAGTGCAGACGTGACCGTGGGCCGCTTTCGGGACATATTACCCGTGGAAGCGGATCTCGCGCGGAATCATCTGCGCGTGGTGGAGTTCGATCTCCGCTTTCGTGACCAGGTGATTGCCAGACAGCCATGACTTCCGAACCAATCGTTGCCGCGCTCGACATAGGCACTGCCCACACCACGGCTGTCGTTGCGACGGTGCATGGCGACCTGCCGCGCGCGCCCAAGCTGCGCATTCTGGGCGTCGGGCGCACGCGCACGCAGGGGCTGCGACGCGGTGTGGTGTCGGATATCGAAGAGGCCACGCGCTCCATCAAGAAGGCCATCGAAGAGGCCACCCTCGTTGCCGGCGTCGTGCCCGAGTCGCTGTACGTCGGCATCGCCGGCGAGCATGTACGCGCACTTGGCTCATCGGGGGTTGTGGCGATCAGCGGATCGGAGATCACCCGCGCCGATGTCGAACGCGTGAACGATGTCGCGCGCGCGATGGCCATTCCGCAGGACCGCGAACTGCTGCACGCCATTTCGCAGGAGTATCGCGTCGATCGCGCCGAAGGCATTCGCGATCCCGTTGGCATGATCGGTACGCGACTCGAGACGGAGATGTATCTCATCACGATCGGCAGCTCGCCGGCCATGAACCTGCGCAAGAGCATCGAACGCGCGGGATACAAAACGCGTGAGCTCGTGCTCGAGCCACTCGCGAGTGCGTTGCGGTGCTGACCGAAGAAGAAAAGGAACTCGGCGTCATCCTCGTCGAACTCGGCGCCGGCACCACCGATCTGGCGGTGTTCCACGAGGGCAAGATCCGGCATCTCGGCACGATAC
>CAYWCJ010000496.1:0-3009 GCA_964456595.1 uncultured Gemmatimonas sp.
CGCCGGCTACCACGAAGGCCGCCAGCCCTTCTTCCAAGGTCAGGGATTCGGTGCCACCAACGACCAGCTCACCACCGACGTGAGCGCGTCCGCGTCGCTGAACGTCTCGGTGGCAGCGCTGAACGATCGCAAGCAAGCCAAGTTCAATCAGGACGCGACGGAAACGGACATTATCGCCGCCGAGCAACGACTGCGCACGGATGTCACGACGCAGTATCTCGCGGCGTTGCAGGCACAGGCACGCGCCATGCTCCAGGATACGCTTCAGATAACCACTGAGGCACAGTTGCAGTTGGCCCGGGCTCGCCTGCAGGTCGGCTCCGGCACCCAGCTCGATGTGCAGCGGGCGGAAGTCGCTGACGGGCAGCAGCGCGTGGCGGCCATCAACGCGCGTAACCTCGCGGCGATCGAACTGGTGCGGCTATTCCAGCTCATCGGTGTCGCGCAGTCCGAGGGCACACGTCTCGATCCGAACCTGGCCGCGACGCCAGCCGTCGAGCTGCAGTCGATCCTCGACATGGCCCGCAAGGCAAATCCGCAACTCGAAGGGCTCCGGTTGCGTGAAGAAGGGTTCAAGCGCGGAGTGTCCTCGGCGCGCGGTGGCTACATCCCGACACTGTCGCTCTCGGCCAACGTCTCCGGGAACACGTTTCGGTCGACCAACACCGGGCAATTGATCACCAGCAGTCAGGCCAGCGTCCTCGGCCAGCGCGCCGGCTGCATCCGCTCCGAAGAGGTGCGCGCCGCGCTGAACCTGTCCAACAACCTATCGCAGTGTCAGTCGATCGCGTTCACACCAGATCGGGAAGCGGCTATTCGCGCACAACAGGACGCATACCCGCTGGACTTCACGCGCAACCCGTACAGCTTCTCGGCGCAGTTCTCGCTGCCCATCTTTAATGGGTTCCGCCGCGAGCAGACGATTGAGCAGGCGCAGGTACAACGTCGCAATGCAGCCAACGACCTCCGTTCGCAGGAGCTACGGGTCACCGCAGACGTGCAATCGGCCTTTCTCTCGCTGACCACCGCGCAGCAAACGGTTGCCCTGCAGGTGCAGAACGTGGCCACTGCCCGCATCGTGCTGGCGTTGGCGCAGGAGCGGTATCGCGTCGGGGCGATCAGCCTCGTCGAGTTGGTGCAGGCGCGTGGAGATTTCGAGCGGTCTGAAACGGATCGCATCAATGCAGTATTCGACGTACAACGGGCGTTTACTGCACTGGAAGTTGCGGTCGGCCGTCCCCTTCGCTAACCGGAAGAATTCATGACCAGGACCGTCAAGTTCGGGATCGGAGGCGCGATCGTTGTCGCCGTCGCCGCCCTGGCCTACGTCAGCTCGCAGAAGAACAAGTCGAAGCCGGTGGAAGTGCGCACCGAGGCCGTGGAATCCCGCGATCTCGTCGCCACCGTCACCGCCAGCGGCCAGATCGAACCGCGCACGAAGGTCAACGTCTCCGCCGACGTGACCGGCAAGATCGTGCGTCTTTCCGTCAAGGAAGGCGACATCGTCAAGAAGGGGCAGTTCCTGCTCCAGATCGATCCGGAGCAGGTGACGGCCGCGTTGCAGCGCGCGGAAGCCGCACTGGCCGCCTCGAAGGCGAATGAAGCGCAGTCGCGCGCCAATCTCCTGCAGGCTACCAAGAACTACGAGCGTCAGATGGCGCTCAAGTCGTCAGCCGCCCTTGGTGTCTCCGAAGAACAGCTCGAGCAGCTCAAGACGCAGTCCGAGGTGAACCAGGCCCTCGCCGAAGCCGCACGGTTCAGTGTGCAGCAGGCCGTCGCTTCGGTGCGCGACGCGCGTCAGGCGCTCACCCGCACAACCATCGTCGCGCCGATGAGCGGCAAGATCACCCGCCTCGTGGTGGAAGAGGGCGAAACGGCGATCATGGGCACGCTCAACAAGGACGCCGCGACACTGCTCACGATCAGCGACATGAGCGTGCTCGAAACGAAGGTCAAGGTCGACGAGACCGACGTCGCGCGCATCGGCGTGGGCGATTCGGCCGTCATCGAAATCGACGCTTTCCCCGACACGACGTTCATCGGCCGAGTGGTCGAGATCTCCAACAGCTCGGTTGCCAAGTCCGGGAGCGCCACCGCCACCAGCGATCAGGCCATCGACTACGAAGTGCGCGTCCAGCTCCTCAATCCGCCGCCTGATACCCGCCCCGACTTCTCGGCGACGGCCAAGATTGTGACGGCCAACCGCACCAACGTCCTCTCGATTCCGATTATCGCCCTCACCGTGCGTGAGAACGAAAAGCTGCCGAACGCCGACACCGCCGTCACCATCGGACGCGGACAGCCGACCAAGGAAGTAGGCAAGCGCGACGTCGAAGGCGTGTTTGTGGTCGGGACCGACAACAAAGTGACCTTCCGCCCCGTTAAGGTAGGAATCGCGGGTGAGCGCCACTTCGAAGTGCTGAGTGGCCTCAAGACCGGCGAGACCATCGTGGCAGGCACCTACCAGGCCATCCGTGAGCTCAAGGACGGCGCCCTGATCAAAGTGGCCAAGCCAGCAGACGACAAGAAGACTCCGGCAACCGCAAAGAAATCATGACCGACACCATGGACGATATTGGCCTCAGCACCACCGGCGAACGGCGCGTCGTACTGACCGCGCCCGGCAGTGCGCCGGATAAGGACTGGGTCATCGTCACGCGCGGCCTCACGCGACAGTACGACATGGGCGGCGAAATCGTGCGCGCGCTCCGTGGCGTGGATCTGGCCATCCGTCGCAACGAGTACGTCGCGATCATGGGTCCGTCCGGCTCGGGCAAGTCGACGCTGATGAACCTCATCGGATGCCTCGACACGCCCAACGAAGGCGAGTACTGGCTCAACGGCATGCTCGTCAGCACGATGTCCGACGATCAGCTCGCCCGCGTGCGCAACAAGGAGATCGGCTTCGTCTTCCAGACGTTCAACCTGCTGCCGCGTGCCTCGGCGTTACAGAACGTCGAACTGCCGCTCGTGTACGCCGGCGTCTCGGCCAGCGAACGCAAGGAGCGC
>CAYWCJ010000497.1:0-2269 GCA_964456595.1 uncultured Gemmatimonas sp.
GGGTGATGTCATTGTAGGTCTCGCGCTCCGGCTCGCATTCTCGTCTGCCACCGAGAGGCGGGGCAGATCGTGCTGCGCAAGCTCCATGCGCTCGCGCACCACCTGCCCCCACGTCAGCGTGGCCGCGCCGGCACCAGCCACGACGGCCGCGCCCATCACCAGCGCCACCCCACGCCGCGTGAGCGCGAGCGCGCCGATCGCCAGCACCCAGCAGATCGGATACCACGCGGGCCAGGCGCCGGGCGCTTCCCACAGCGATGGCGCAAACATCGCCGTAACGATGGCCAGCAGCGGCGCGGTGATCGGCGGCACGCCCCGCGCTCGTCCGATCGCCACCTGTCCGGCCGACGCGCCAATCAGCAGGACTGACGCGCCCGCCAACGCGAGCGAAAGTTGCCACGCCATCCACAACTTCGTCCCGGTGCCGAAGCGCGGCAGTTCAATGCCGCCGGCGAGATCGCGCAGGACAAACGGACCGAGCGTCGCGACCAGCACGACAATCCCGACAGCCAGCGTGCGTGACCGCATGAGGCGCGTCGATCGCATGACGAGAAAAAGCGTCGCCAACGACAAGGATGCCGTGAGCAGCAACGCCGCGACGTTCGACGTCAGTGCACCACCCATGGGCGCGAAGTAGCTCGACGCATCAAACAGCGATGATACATTCGATAGCGCGCTCAGCGGCGCTTCAGCGATCGCGCGCAGCAGGACGATCGTGGTCGCAACGCGATGCACCGTGCGCGCCGGCCGACGCCACGCGGTGACCAGCACCAGCAGCACCGCCACCGCCAACGGCAGCGCCGTCTGCGCGCGCGCACGCTGCAGCAGGGCTTCGTACGTCTCATCCTCCGAGTAGGCCAGCGCACGGACGCGGGCGAGTCGCGACGTGCCGTCGCTCACCACGACCACCGTCGATCCTGGAATCACCACCGCCGAATCAGGCGACTCGATGACGGTGCGATCGATGGCCAGCCGCCCAGCCAGCGATGCCGTCAGCGATTGCACGAATCGATCGGCCGGGGGTGCAGAGGCCACCAGCACGATGGCGACGGCCTGCACGTCACCGCTCGTCGAAATCGCGCGTGCGACGAGCGACGTGTGAAAAGGTCCGGCGATCAGCTGCGTGCGTGCGGCGCCGTCCGGCGCGATGGGCGTGTGCGTTTGCCCCGCGCGGCCAATGAGTCGACCGCGCCGGAACACCAGCAGCGCCGACTCCACTCCGCCCGCGATGGGCGGCGGGCGCAGTGCGCCGATGGGTGCGGTCCCAAGCTCCAGTGCCCGCAGCAGCGCCGTGTCCTGCAAGGTCTGCAACGCGACACGCCGCAGGTCCGTCGCGACATCCGAGACGTTGCTGGCGACTCGCTGGCCACGCTGTTCACGTTCGTCGGCCGACCAGGTAGCCCAATCGCGTCGCAGCGACTGGAGCGTCGAGGTCCCATTGGCCGAAATGGCGAGCGCGATGGCCAGCCAGATCACGGCACCGATTGGCCAGCCGCGCGGCGCGCGAATCCAGCGCGTGCTCACGGCCGCGCCCAGCGTACCCAAACCGGCCACGATCAAGGTCGGCCAACCTGGTTCCACCTGCCAACGGAGCAGGGCGATCACGGCGCCCACCGTACACAGCACCCAGGCCATCGGCCACCGGTCTTCGCCGGTCAACCCCCGCAGGCGAGCCAGCATTCCGCCGCCGCCTGCATCCGAGCCGACCGTCTTGGCCGGCAGCGACTCCATAGACGGCCGTTCCCCATTGGCGGGTACCGAACCACCCTTGGCGCTATCTGAGCTGTTGTCGGATACGGACTCGGCGGGCATCGCCGCACAATACCCCGCGCGCGGCGACATGGCGATTGGCACGAGGACTCGTGCTATCTTCGATGAATGCCCCCGATTCCCTTTGTCGCACTGCTCTGTGCCCTGTCGTGGACCGTCGCACCGCGTGAGCACTCTCATGCGGTGGTCGCGTCGGACGGGCAGCTGGAGCGATTCGACGTGGGCAGTTTCACGATCTTTGTCGCCGGCCAACGCTCCGGTCGCGAGCAGTTTTCGATTCGTCGCATCCAGTCGCAGGAGGGCGCGACCCTTGAACTCCGCGCCGAGTCGGCCACCGGAGAGCAACGCACCGCCATGCGACTCGAGACGGATTCGGCCGGTACCCCCGTGCGCTATTCGCTCGAGGAACGGCGTGGTGCGGAGCTGACGCGGCGATTGGGCGGGCAACGAGTGCGCGGGCGCTTCGCCACCATCGCGCGCGGCGTGACGGGAGAGGCAG
>CAYWCJ010000497.1:2279-3003 GCA_964456595.1 uncultured Gemmatimonas sp.
GAATATCTGCTCGCGCCGAATGCGCTGATCCTCGAGGAAGACGGCCTGCTGCAGTACGCGTTGCTCGTGCGCGGCCGCAGCGCCGAAATCGGGACCGCGCTCACGATCCCAACACTGACGCCGACAGAAAATCGACAAGGCGTCGTGCGCCTGGTGCTCGAAACGCGAGCGGATACGGTCATCATCGCTGGGGCGCGTCGCCCGGCGTGGCGATGGCGTGCGGTCACCGTGAGCGGCGATGCGCGAACCATTTGGGCCGACGCCGAGGGTCGGTTGCTTCGGTTGCTGCTCCCCGCGCGAGGGATGGATGCGATTCGGGACGACGTGCCCCGATGACGAGACGCGCGTGGCACACTGTGCTGAAACCCCTTTGCTGGGCGTCGCGTACGGCCCCCTGCCAATGACCTCCTCCCGACCTCATCTCATGCGAATTCCAGTACTCGCGCTTGCACTGGCCTCGGCTGGTGCAACGTTGTTCGCACCGGCGTTGCCTGCGCAAACCGCAGCGACGTCTCCCGCGGCCGGGTCGGCGCAGGGCCCGGTGCTCACGCTTGCCGAGGCGGTCGCCCTGGCCAGGCGCAACAATCCCGGCTACGCCACCTCCGCAAATGCACGTCGCAACGCCGCCGCCATCGTGCGGGCCGCCAATGGCGCCTTCCTGCCGATCGTCAACACCAACTTCGGCGCCGGCTACCGCGAAGGCCGCCAGACCTTCTTCCAAGGC
>CAYWCJ010000498.1:0-2956 GCA_964456595.1 uncultured Gemmatimonas sp.
GGTGCGCGGGTCGCACGCGGCCACCCGCGCACCTCCGAAGCTCGCCTAACACGCTGGTCACGCCGCGCGCGACACCGGACGCATGTTCGGGGGCTGCTCTGTGCGGCACGTTGATCATGCAGGGCCATCGCTGGTCACCGCGCCTCGTGTGTTCGTCGAGGCTCGCGGGCAACGTCCTGGAGACGGTGTGCCCGGTCGCACCGCCATTCGTACCCTTCAGCACTCTTCACCATGTCGGTTCAGGCCACCCGCATAAATCAGCTGGTCAGTCATGCGCTGGGACTGGAAGTGGATCAGTCCCGTTGGCGAGTTCTGACCCGACAGATCGATCCATCGGCGCCCCTTGCTGCGCGTATCCGCTCCATTGGCGGCGCGGTGGACATCGGCTATCTCGATCGCGAGCTCTCGCGCGAACTGCTGCAATCGGCCGTCCGCGAGCGCACCATGCCGCTGGTGCTGCTCGCCGCCTCGACGGACGATGGGATCGTGCTGCACATCACGCCGGAGAAGGCGGTGGAGGCGGTGGTGGTTCGCAGCGACGGAAAGGAGGAGCGTCTCTCAGGCAGCGGCGATGAGCTTACGGAGTTCATCTGGCGACGCCTCGGCGCGAGCGGATCCGTCGCGGCGCTTGCACCGCTGTCGCTGCGTAGTGCCATGAGCATGCTACCGCAGAGCCGACCCCATAGCCCCGTCGGCTCGCATCCCCATGAAGAAGAGGTGGAGCCACGTACACCGGTCGAACGCACGCTCGCGCTCTTCGCACGTGAGCGACGCGAAATCCTGACCATCTTCTTCTACGCCACCCTGTCTGGCGGCTTGAGTCTCATCCTGCCGCTCGCGGTCGGCGGTATCGTGCAACTGGTGCAGGGGCGGCTCTTCCTGCAGCCCGTGGTTCTGCTCATCACCTTCGTCGTACTCGGCACGATCGTCGCCGGCGTCATCCAGATCGGGATCATGCGCGTGGTGGAACGCATCCAGCAGCGTGTGTTCGCGCGCATGGCGCTGGAGTTCGCCTTCCGCTTGCCGCGCATGCGTTACAGCGCCTCGCTGGCCACCAACCTGCCCGAACAGATGAACCGGCTCTTCGAGGCGGTCGCCATCCAGAAGGGTGTGCAGAAGATCCTGCTCGACGTGCCGACGGCGCTGCTGACGATCCTCTTCAGTCTAGTCCTGCTGACGGTGTACAGCCCGTGGTTCTCGGTCTTCGCCATTGTGGTCACCACGGCGCTCTTCATCATCATCCGCTGGTCAGGACCGGAAGGACTCGAGACGTCGATCAATGAATCGAAGTACAAGTACAAGGCGGTGCACTGGCTCGAGGAGCTGGCACGCGCCTTTCACGCCTTCAAGTTCGCCGGCGATTCCACGCTGCCCGTGGAGCGGATGGACGACGTCGTCACGGGCTATCTCAAGTACCGTCGCAAGCATTTTGCCGTGCTGGTGAAGCAGACCATCGCGATGATCGGCTTCAAGACGTTCATCACGGCGGCCGTCCTCATTCTCGGCGCGACGCTCGTGCAGACCAACCAGCTCTTGCTTGGACAGTTCGTCGCTGCGGAGATCGTCATCGTGACCGTATTGGCGGGCACCGAGAAGCTGATCACGAGTCTCTCCACGGTGTATGACATTCTGACCTCGGTGGACAAGGCTGGCCATGTCGCCGACATTCCACTTGAGCCACGCGGCGGACTTGCGCCCTCCAGCGATGTCAGCACCGGTGTGGCCCTGGAGGCGCGGGATCTGCGTTTCCGCTACCCCGGCGCACTGCATCCGTCGGTGATGGACGTCACCGTCGCCATCCAGGCAGGCGAGCGCGTGGCGCTCATGGGCGTCGACGGCTCCGGACGCTCGACGCTGCTGCAATTGCTGGGCGGCTTGATGGATGAGTACGATGGCACCATCCGGTACGACGGTGTGACATTGCGTGACCTCGACCGCCCCGCAGTGCGCGCCCGCGTGGGGCAGATGCTATCGTGGACGGACCTGTTCGACGGCACCGTCGAAGAGAACATCAGCGTGGGGCGTGCGCACATCACACCGATGGACGTGCGCGCCGCCCTCGACGACCTGCAGGTCAGCGACGAAGTGCAGCACCTGCCCAACGGTATTCAGACCGAGCTGACGAACAGCGGACGAAATCTGCCCACACATCTCGCCAACAAGCTGCTCATTGCACAGGGCATCGCCGGGCGCCCGCGCCTGATCGTGCTCGACGACTTCTTCCAAAACCTCGATGCGACCTCGCGCAGCCTCATCCTCGGCGTGCTGACCGACCGGCGTCGCCCGTGGACCGTGCTGGCCGTCTCCAACGATCCGCAGCTGCTCTCGGCGTTCGACCGTGTCCTCGTGATCGACCAGGGTCGCGTCATACGGGAGGGGCACTTCGACACGCTGCGCGTCGATCCGGTGTGCCGCATGCTGTTGCATGACGCAATCGTTGGCGCGAGCGTTCGCGCCGAAGGTGCGTGTGAACGCCGTCGCCCCTGGCCCGGTTCAAACGCGTTGGCTCGCCGACCATCAAGACATGATCGAAAAAGCCATGGCCGGCACGCCAATGAAGCGACCGGCCGACCCCGACGACATCGCCGACGCCGTGGTCTTCTTGGCGTTAGGAACCACCCTTATGACGGGCCAAGTATTAGTCGTCGATGGCGGGCGAACGATGTGAGAAGCGAGGAGAAAGTAAAAGAGAAGAGCTAAGGACCGGTTCGGAAATAACGTCCCGGTTTCGTCTTTTGGTTTTAGCCACGGAGTGGCGGAAGAATCTAGCCCCAGGCGTAAGCCTGGGGACATGCGTCAGAGTAAGCGAAAGCCCCGGAGGGGCGAAAGAATGCTCCATTCCTACGGTTCTTTCGCCTCTCCGGGGCTACAATACGATTGCATGCGTTGTCCCCAGGCTTACGCCTGGGGCTAGATTCTGCCGCCCCTCCGGGGCTAAAACCAAGACACCAATCCG
>CAYWCJ010000499.1:0-2096 GCA_964456595.1 uncultured Gemmatimonas sp.
TCTTCGCCGATCACCAGAACGCCGACGTCGTGTATCTGCAGAATACGTCGCAGTTCCGCTCGACGGATGGCGGCAAGACGCTGCAGAACGCCGGTCAGGGCACGCACGGCGATCATCACGACCTGTGGATCGACATGGACGATCCGACGCACCTGGTGAATGCCAACGACGGTGGTGGTGCGATCTCGTACAACACGGGGCGCGCGTGGTCGGATCAGGATTTCCCGACCGAGCAGTTCTATCACGTCATCACGACGGCGCATGTGCCGTTCTACGTGTGCGGCTCACAGCAGGACAACAGCACGCTGTGCACGCCATCGAACTGGAATGCGAACGCCGGCTTCGGGCGTGGGGGCGGAGGCGGTGATGGCGCGGCAGCGACTGGTGCGGTGCCCGAGCCAACATCGGGCGGCATGGCCGTCTCGTATCAGGTGGGTGGCGGTGAGCCGGGCTACATCGGCGCCGACCCGAACGATCCCGATCTCTTCTTCGCCGGCAACAACAACGGCGGCTATCTCGACAAGTTCAATCGTCGTACGGGACTCGGCCGCGAAGTGAATCCGTATCCGTGGTTCTATTCCGGCGAGCCGTCGAAAGAGATCAAGGAACGCTGGCAGTGGACGTATCCGATCGTCTTTTCGCCGGTGGACAAGAAGACGCTGTACGTCTCGTCACAGCGGTTGTGGGCGACGAAGGATGGCGGCAAGACGTGGGCGAACCTGAGCGGCGATCTCACTCGGCACGCGCCGGAAACGCAGGAGAAGTCGGGCGGCCCGATCACCGGCGATATGAACGGCCCCGAAGTGTACGGCGTGATCTTTTCGATCGGACCAAGCAAGACGAACATCAACACCATCTGGACCGGCTCGGACGATGGGTTGGTGCATGTGACGCGCGACAACGGCAAGACGTGGGCGAACGTGACCCCGAAGGACATGCCCGACTTTGGTCGCGTCAGTCAGATCGATGCCTCCGCATTCACCGCGGGCGGCGCCTACATCTCCGTGCGCAAGCCGCTGCTCAACGATCGGGCGCCTTACATCTTCAAGACGACCGACTACGGCCGGACGTGGACGAAGATCGTGAACGGCATTCGCCCCGACGCGTACGTGCACGTGGTTCGGGAAGATCCGACCCGCAAGGGGCTGTTGTACGCCGGTACACAGAACGGTGTGTACATCTCGTACGATGATGGCGCGAACTGGGAAGATCTCTCGCTCAACATGCCCGATGTGCCGATTGCCGATCTCATCGTCGAAAAGAACGAGTTGGCGATCGCGACGCATGGTCGCGGTTTCTGGGTGCTCGACAACATCGCGCCGTTGCGCCAGGCATCGCCGTCGATCGCGTTGGCGGACATGCACCTGTTCACGCCCGCCATGGCCATTCGTGGCAGCGGTGCCGCGCCGATCAGCTACACGCTCAAGGCCGTGCCCAAGCGCATGCAGTTGCAGATCGTGGACTCGATTGGTGGCGTGATGCGCACGTTCGAAGTGGATACCAGCCCACTGGGAACGGCCGCACCAGCCGCTGGCGGTCGCCGAGGTGGTGGTCCGGCGGTGATTCCGCGCAACATCGGTCTCAATCGGCTGAACTGGGACATGCGCATCGGCAGCATCGAAAGCTTTCCGGGGATGATTCTCTGGGGCGCAGGCACCAATGGTCCGGCCGTGCCGCCCGGCAGATACACCGTCAAGCTGATTGCCGATGGCAAGACGCTCACGGCGCCGCTGGTGGTGCGACGCAACCCGCGCGTTGCCGATGTCACCGACGCGGAGCTGCACGCGCAGTACGCGTTTGGGAAGAAGGTGCGCGACAAGGCGAGCGAGGCGAATATGTCAGTCATCCAGATCCGTCGCGTCAAGGCGCAGCTCGAAGATCGCCTGAAGAAGGCCGCCGATGATGCAGCGCTCAAGACGAGTGGCGCGACGCTGCGCACGAATGCGTCGGGTGTCGAGGAGAATGTGTATCAGGTGCGGAACCAGAGCGGTCAGGACCCGCTCAACTTCCCGATCAAGGTGAACAATCGCATCGCCAACCTGTTGCCGATGTCCGACCGCGGCGCTGGCGCACCGACCACGAACATGCCGGAGATC
>CAYWCJ010000499.1:2106-2951 GCA_964456595.1 uncultured Gemmatimonas sp.
TCCTGACGAAGGAATTGAAAGGCTACACCGACCGCCTGGACGTGATCTGGAAGTCCGATCTCGTTGCCGTGAACAAGGAACTCACCCGTCTCAAGTTGCCCCTTCTCGATCCGTCGTGCGCCAAGGCGGAAGGATGTGTGGCTACACCATGAGGAACACACTGATGTCCCGTCGAGTCGTTGCATCCAGCGCCACTGCCGTTGCGATGCGTGCGGTGTGTGCGCTGAGCGCCGTTGCGCTGAGCGCCTGTACGCTGCAGCGCGCGCAGCCCCATTCCGCAGGGCTCAAGTCGTCCGCCGTGGACGATCACATGGCGCACATGAACGCGGCCGACCTGTCGGCGCCGATGGGTGCATCGCGCGACGCGACGCAGCAGGGCACGCCGGGTATCCCCGCCAGCAACGTCACCGCGGCGGCGCGCCTCAAGGCCAGCCCACGTCACTCGGAGTGGGTGAAGATCGCGAGCACTCCTGGCGCTGCCGATTCGATCATGGCGTGGGTGGTGTATCCCGCCAGTCCGAACAGCCGCGCGAAGGCGCCGGTGGTCGTGGTGGTGCACGAGATTTTCGGCTTGTCCACGTGGGTGCGCGCCGTCGCCGACCAGGTGGCGGCCGACGGGTTCATTGCGGTTGCGCCGGACTTCCTGTCGCGCGTGCGCGGTGGTCCGAGCAGCGTGGAGCTGCCAAGCGATACGGCGCGCGCGCTGATCGGCGGCGTGAACGCGGCGGAGAAGAACGCGGTCATCAGCGCTGCCGCGAACTACGCGATGATGCTGCCGTCGGCGCAACAGAAATACGCGGTGATCGGCTATTGCTGGGGCGGCACGGCGTCATTCGGCCATTTTT
>CAYWCJ010000500.1:0-1514 GCA_964456595.1 uncultured Gemmatimonas sp.
ACCGGCGACCAACAGTTTAGGAAACTGCTGCTCTATCCAACTGAGCTACGGGGGCGCAATTCAAGCGCGTCATTCGCGATGTTATCGGGAGCCACGCGTCGCCGAAAGTTGGTCGCCGCGGACCACCGGCGCCACCCGGATTGGCATCGCGCTACGGGTCTCCGCGACCAAGTCCTCAGTACTGCACGACTGAGTGCAGCGTCCGATCGCCGAGCATCGCCCGCCCGTTGAGAAATGTCAGTTCGCTCAACATCGAGAGCCCTGCCACGCGCGCACCCAATCGCTCCACCAGCCGAATCGCGGCAGCCGCCGTTCCGCCCGTCGCGAGCACATCGTCCACGATGAGCACATTGCAGTCCCGGCCGATCGCGTCTGCGTGCACCGACAGACTGTCGCTGCCATACTCGAGGGCGAACGATTCGCTGACCGTCGCGCGCGGCAACTTGCCTGGTTTACGCGCGGGAACAAACGGCAGACGGAGGCGCTGTGCGATCGGCACGCCAAACAGAAATCCACGACTCTCGATGCCGAGCACGTGCGTCACACCGCAGGTTGCGAATGGCCGCGTCATCTCCGCGAGCACCTCGTCGAGCAGCGCCGCATCGCCAAGGAGCGGTGTGATATCGCGGAACAGGATCCCGGCGCGCGGAAAGTCCGCGATGTCAAGAATGGCAGCGCGTGTTCGCTCGGCCAGCGGCCGGTCGTCTGTCTCGCTGGCGTGTCGGTCAGGAGTGATCATCAGCGATGCAGCTCGAACGGCACCATGAGCCGCGTCCCCAACGGGGCCGCGATCGCTTCCTGCTCCACATTCGTAACGCGCGCGCCAGCCGGCCCAACGCGCAGCGCTGCGGCAAGCACGTCCAGGCGATCGGCGGCACCACGAGCTTCGACGAGCACGGACCCATCGTCGCAATTGCGCACGAAGCCACCCACGCCGAGCCCTCGCGCCCGCTGTCGTACGAACCATCGGAAGCCCACACCCTGGACTCGCCCTTGTACGGTAAAGCGGCGCGCTTCATCACTCTCGCCCACCTGCCCTCCTGCGACGCGTCCGACTGAGCGGTCTTTTTGATTCAGCGACTGCCGCTCAGCATGGCCGCCAGCGTGGTGGCCAACGCCGCCGCTTCGCCAAGCGCAGCATCAAACCCCGCCAGCGAAATCTCGCCCGTGCGTACGCGGTGCGCGACCGATTCGAGCGCCGAGGCGGCGGCTTCGCGCTCGGCCGCACGTCGAATCGAAGCCTCGTGCAGTTCGCGCTGGCGCAATTCGGAATCACTCACGTCGAAGCTGTGCGGCGTGACATCGCCTGCGTCGATAGCGCGCGCGCCCCACTCGGCGGCGTGCGTCTCACGAGCGTCCGACTCGACCAACATTGCGTCGACGGTGGCGGTGTGCACGGGCATCACGTCAAGGAAATCATCATCACTCCACATTGGAAGTGACGTGCCCGGAGTCGCGGCGTCGTCGCTGCCAGCGACGTGCGCCATGTCGCCCGCGTCAGGACTCACGCGCGA
>CAYWCJ010000500.1:1524-2541 GCA_964456595.1 uncultured Gemmatimonas sp.
GAAGGCCAGCGCCCGCAGGCGAGCGCCGACGTCATCCAGCGGCCAGTTCTCGCCCGTCGCAGCAGGCGCGTCCGCTGCGGCATCGGCTTGGATGTCTTCGACGCTACCCGGCGCCTCGCCGAGCGAGATCACGCTTGGATCGTCCAGGTCTTCGGCAATGGGTTCGTAGCTTACGGGCACATCGTCGAGAAAGGCGGTGATCCATGGCAGCTCGATCGAACGGGCGTGGTGCGTCGCGGCCTCGCTCGATGTCGACTCGACGGTCTCCGTCTCGGACATCGACAAGCGCTCGACCGCGACGGTCGACGGGTCACCGACGGCGCGCGTTGACGCGTCCGGCACTGGCGGCACATGCGCCGGCGTGCTGCGTTGCTCGTTGCGGCGTCGATCCCGCAGATACGGTCCAAGCGCGTGATGTGCGCCGTTCCCGCCTGAGGTCTCCACAGGACGGCCACGATCGGCAACGCGCCGCTCCGGTCCCGCGTACGGCGCGCGATTCGCGGACGACGCCGATGTGGTGCTGCTGGAGGACTGCGACTGAGTGGTCATGAAGGCTCGTACCGGCGAAAGTGCGCTGCCGGACTTTCGGACGCAAACCGCGCCCTGTCTCGTCAGGCGGGCCAGCCACCGGCCCCAATCAACGGGACGAACTTGACGGGTACGATGTCACTGCGCTCCAGCCGGCCGCCCTGCTTGCGGAACAGGGTGAGCATCTGTTCCTCCTTGTCGCCGACGGGGATCAGCAGGCGTCCGCCTTCTGCCAACTGCGATTCCAACGCGGGTGGCACGTGCGGCGCGCCGGCACTCACGATGATCGCGTCATACGGCGCATACTCTCGCCAGCCCAACGTTCCGTCACCGAGTGAGACCGAAACGTTTCGCACGTTGGCCTGCGTCAGGACGGTGCGCGCCTTGTCCAGCAACGTCGCGAAACGCTCGACGGAGAACACCTGCGCCGACAACGCCGCCAGCAACGCGGTCTGATACGCCGACCCGGTGCCGATTTCGAGTACGCGC
>CAYWCJ010000500.1:2551-2951 GCA_964456595.1 uncultured Gemmatimonas sp.
TGCTCGATGGCGCGGGCATGCACGTACGGCTGCGAGATGGTCTGTCCGCTGCCGATCGGAAGCGACGAATCCTCATACGCGCGATGTCGCACGGTGGGCGGAACGAACAGATGACGCGGCACCTGATCGATCGCGCGCAACAGCGCGAGGTCCTTGATTCCCTTCTGCTGCAGCGCTTCGACGAGCCGCCGACGCGCTCCGCGGAACTCCGGCTCTACGGCGCCTGCCACCAATCCGCCGACGTGTCGAGTACAGCCTGATGCGTGAGATCGAGATGCAACGGCGTCACCGACACGTAGCCGTCATGCACGGCGCGAAAATCCGAATCCACCGGACCACTCCACTCCACCGAACCACCACCAATCCATAGAATCTCGCGCCCCCACGGGTCGGTCATCTT
>CAYWCJ010000501.1:0-2946 GCA_964456595.1 uncultured Gemmatimonas sp.
GTCTACAACACGCTCCCGCATCTGCGTCACAAGGTCATCACCGACAATCGCGATGCCGCCGCAGTACTCAAGTGGGCCGTGATGGAGATGCAGGACCGCTATCGGTTGTTGGAGGCGAATGCCTGTCGCAACCTGCAGGAGTTCAACCGGAGAGTGCAGCAGCAGATGTCCGGCGACGGGCCGCCGGTGCAGAAGCCCAAGAGCCCGGACGTGGCGTTCGAAGATCGCGCGTACATCGGTGACGTGCTGCCGTACATCGTGGTTGTGATTGATGAGATGGCGGACTTGATGATGACGGTGCAGGGCGAGGTGGAAACACCGATTGCCATGCTGGCGCAGAAGGCGCGCGCCATTGGTATTCACCTCATCCTGGCGACGCAGCGGCCGAGCGTGAACGTCATTACGGGACTCATCAAGGCGAACTTCCCCTGCCGTATCGCCTTCCGAGTCGCGTCGCAGGTGGACAGTCGCACCATCATCGACGGTGCGGGCGCGGAAGCGCTGCTTGGTAACGGCGACATGCTGTTCATTCCGCCGGGCAAGTCGGAGGCAGCGCGCCTGCAGGGCGCTTACCTCTCCAGTGAGGATACGGAGAAGTTGCTACGCTGGTATGACAACGCATCCGCGCGTCGTGCGGCGGAACGGGCCAGTGGCGAAACGGTGTCGTCCGAGCCGGACATTCTCGAAACTGTGCGCGCGCTCGAAGCAAAAGCTGCCGGCGACGACGATGCGGACGGCAACGATGGCGGCGGTGACCGTGACGCGCTCTTCCGACAGGCGGCCGAGGTGGTCATTCAGCACAAGCAAGGCTCCACGTCGCTGCTGCAGCGCCGACTCAAGGTCGGCTACGGTCGCGCCGCGCGCATCGTCGATCAACTCGAGGAAGCGGGAGTGCTCGCACAATCCGAAGGTGCCGCGCGTCCGCGCGATGTTCTCGTCGGTTTGCAGGACCTCGACCGCATTTGTGGTTCTACGTGACGTATTGACGCTGCCACGCCGCACCATCAACATTCTGCCCCATCCTGCCGTTGCTGCTCGCCTCCTTCCTGCGAGCCCTGGCGCTGCACGACGTACCTCTCCCTCCCTCCCGAGGTGTGCGATGTCCGTGTTCCGCGTACGACGTTCGTTTCTCTCATTCGTGTGCGCGTTGATGACGCTGCCCGCGGCCGCGGCATCGCTCGCGGCACAGTCCGGAGTCATCACCGGTAAAGTCACGGACGCAGTGAACGGACGACCTCTCGAGAACGCGCAGATTCAGGCGCAGCTCGCCGGTGGAGTCTCGTACGGGGCCATCACGAGCGCAGACGGGTCGTTCCGCGTCGTGAACCTGCCGGACGGGTCGTACGCGGTCACCGTGCGCGCGCTCGGCTACGCTCAGCGTGTGTTTCCGGCCATTCGCCCTGGCGGCGTGATCAACGCCGCGCTCATCGAAAGGACAACGCAGCTCAATCAGACCGTTGTCACGGCGAGCCGCAGTCGTCCGGAAAAGGCGCTCGATGCACCGGCCTCGATCTCCGTCATCAGCAGCGAGCAGATCACCGAACGCCCCGCCATCACTATCACCGATCACCTGCGCAACACACCGGGGGTCGATATCAACAAGGGGGGCCTGGCGCAGGCCAACATCGTCGCGCGTGGCTTCAACAACGCCTTCAGCGGGGCGATGCTGATGCTGCAGGATTATCGCTTTGCCGGCGTCCCGTCGTTGCGCGTCAACGTGCCATTCCTCATGACGGGCACGAACGAAGACATCGATCGTATTGAAGTGCTCCTTGGTCCTGCGTCGGCGCTGTACGGCCCGAACAGCTCCAACGGCGTGCTCCACGTGATCACCAAGTCTCCGTTCAATTCGCAGGGCACCACCATCAGTGTGGACGGTGGCGAACGGTCGATCATTCGCACGGGCTTGCGCCACGCGGGCAAAATCAACGACAAGCTCGCCTACAAGGTCTCCGGCGAGTACATGCAGGGCCGAGATTGGGAGTACAACGATCGCGCCGAACCGACCGTGTTTCCCAGGACGGCCAATGTTCCGGCCTCGCGCCAGGGCCAGCCCAACCAGCGCGACTTCGACCTGCAGCGCCTCAGCAGCGAAGCGCGCGTGGATATCCGGCCGTCCGAGAACACCGAAGCGATTACCACCCTCGGTTACACCAAGGTGGGTAGCGGACTCGAACTCACCGGCGCCAACGGCTCCACGCAGATCAAGAACTGGACGTACATGAACATCCAGCAGCGCTTCCGCTGGAATCGGTTGTTTGCGCAGGCGTTCCTGAACAACAGCAACGCCGGCAATGACACGTCCACGTCGGACAAGGGCACGTACCTGCTGCGCTCAGGTCAGCCCATCGTCGATCAGTCGCGCGTTGCCGCCGTGCAGTTGCAGCACGGCTTCGACATCGGTCGCAAGCAGAGCTTCACCTACGGTGCCGATTACATCTGGACCAACCCGCGCACCGGCGGCACGATCAACGGCTTGAACGAAACCGGTGACAACGTCACTGAGTACGGCGCGTACATCCAGTCCAGCACAAAGCCGACGAAGCAGCTCGAGATCCTGCTGGCTGCGCGTGGCGACGCCAACAACGTCATCGAAGGTCAGTTCTTCTCGCCGCGTGCCGCACTCATTTTCAAACCGACCGAGAACCAGAACGTGCGCGTGACGTTCAATCGCGCCTTCTCCACGCCGGCCAACTTCTCGTTCTTCCTCGATCTGATTCAGTCGCCCAACATCGGCGGCTCTGGATTTGATCTGATCGCGCGAGGCAACCCGCCCAAGAAAGGCTTCCAGTTCAACCGCGGCTGCGCGAACAACAATGCCTTCGGCAACTACTGCATGAAGTCGGCGTTCACCGGTCAGGGTGCCTTCGTCTCCACGAGTGCGGCGTCCGCGTTCCCCGGTGCGATCCAGGCGCTCGGTTCACGACTCACGCCGGGCATCGCCGG
>CAYWCJ010000502.1:0-2914 GCA_964456595.1 uncultured Gemmatimonas sp.
GGTGAGATTCGAACTCACGGAACCCTTTCGGGTTCGGCGGTTTTCAAGACCGCTGCCTTAAACCACTCGGCCACCACGCCCACCGGCAGTGCAGCGGCGACGTACGTTCTTCGCCACCAGACAGCATATCCGGCGCGATGGGAGCGGGCAACCGACAACGAGGAATGGAATGATGAGCCGATGCCGGCGTGTGTTGGCAAGTGCCATGGTCGCAATGATTACCGCGGCTACCACGCAGGCGCAGGCGCCGACCCGCACGCCGCGACACACCGATCGTACGGTGGCCCTCGCTCGTCTGGACGCGGCCGTGCACTACTTCCATCCCGCTGTGGCGACGCGCGCCACTGCCTGGGATTCGGCGTTCGCCGCTCAGGCGCCGCGAATTGTCGATGCGGTGTCGGCAGCCGACTATGCACGCGAGATCGAACGCCTCCTCGCGGCGATAGCAGATCCAGCGACTCGCCTGGTCAACACGCGGTCCGGCAGCTGGACCGCCGAGTGGTTGCCGGACAGCGCATTGCTCCTGCGTCGCGTGTCGAACGCGCGCGCGGATGCACGACTGGCGGCGCAGGTGAGGCGTGCACGAACGGTGGTCGTCGACGTGCGCGACGCAGATCTGCGTGATGACGCCATGCTCTCACCTACTGGTGAGCTGACGCGCGCGCTGGTCTCTCGTCGGCTGGCAGCGCCGACGCAGCGGGCCCTGGTCTACTCGGGGTTTCCCGCGGCAACTTTCCAGACGTCGGGGGGCTACGGACTCAGTTGGCGCGTGGTGCCCGCTGTCTCCTTCGAGGGCACGGCGACGAGTGACCAGGCCATTGTCTTCCTGGCGGACCAGCGCAGCGTCCTGCCGACACTCGCGTTGGCGATGCAGCGCGAAGGGCGCGCGCGTGTCGCATCGACTGGTGCGACATACATCGCCGCGAGCACGGAGTCGCATCGCGTCGAGATGGGCGAAGGAGTGGTGGCCGTCGTACGCCTCTCGGAAAGTGCGACCATTCAGGGCACGCTCCCGCCTGGCGATGCGCTCGATGTGCGCGCCGATACGACGTTGAGTGAGTCGGGGACGACAGCGCTGTCGACGGCGCGCTGGAGTGCTTCGACCGCCAAGGCCCCACGAACCGCCGAGGCGACTTCGATCCCGGCAATAGGGAGGCCTGACGCCAGTAAGCTCATTACTGCCCCGGTCGACGCCGAGTGGAATGCAGCCTACCCTGCACGTGGATATCGCATGCTCGCCGCGGCGCGCCTGTGGAGCACCATCCAGCTCTTCTTCCCGTACAAGCAGCACATGAGCGGCGCATGGGATGCAGCATTTCGCGCGGCATTGGCGTCCATCGAGAACGCAGCGGACGAACTGGCCTACGGCAAGGCGATGGCGGCGTTCGCCACGCACATCAACGACAGTCACGTCTCGGTCGCCAGCGGCGCGCTCTATCGCGAAGTCTTCGGCACGGCGCCGGCGCCGGTGCAGACGCGTTTCATCGAAGATATACTGCTCGTCACGCGTGTCCTCGATTCGAGTGCGGTGCGCGCCGGCCTGATGGTTGGTGACGAGATCCTCACCATCGATGGCGAAACAGTTGCACAGCGTTCGGCGCGTCAGTCGGCATTCATGGTGTCGAGCACGCCACAAGCGCTGCAATCACGCCTTGGCGCATCGCTGCTGTACGGTTCCAATGCGCAGTTCCCGCGCGCGCTGACGGTGCGCGGCGCGAACGGAGCGATACGTAACATGAGCATGACGTACCCGTTGCTGCGACAAGGCGTCGCGAACTACGGGCGCACTGGCAGCATCTTTCGCATCCTGTCCGGCAACGTGGGCTACGCCGACCTCGAGCGACTGCCTGTTTCGATGGTGGACAGCATGTTTCGCACGTTGGCCGGCACCAGCGCGATCATCTTCGACATGCGTGGATATCCGCAGGGCACCGCCTGGTCGATCGCCCCGCGACTCAATACACACTCGGCACCGACGGTGGCTGCGCGCTTTCGGCGTTTGATTGTCCCGTCTCCCGACACGACCCGCACGACGGACGTCACGTTCGAGCAACCGATCCCGCCACTCGGCAACGCCACGCCGTATCGCGGTCGCACGGTCATGCTGATCGACGAACGTGCGATCAGTCAGGCCGAGCACACTGGCCTGTTTTTCGAGAGCGCCAACAATACCGCGTTCATCGGCAGCCCGACGCAAGGCGCCAATGGCGATGTCACCAATACCGTTCTGCCCGGTCGGATCAGTCTCACATTTTCAGGGCACGATGTCCGACATGCCGACGGCCGACAGCTCCAACGCGTTGGCCTGACGCCCGCGGTCGCTGTGCGGCCCACGATTGCGGGTATACGCGCCGGTCGTGACGAGGTCCTCGAGTCCGCGCTCAAGCATCTCGGCGCGCCTGGCGAAGTGCCGGCAGACACTTACGTCGAGCCATTGCCCAAGGCGAGACGGGTGGTGGCGCGTGAGGGCGCACCGGAGGCGTGGAGCGCCGGTGGAAATCGCGAAGACTAGCAAGTCGGTATCGATCGATCGGTGGCTCGCAGCGGTAACGCAAGCGGGCAGATTGCCGCGTTATCCGACGGACAGTCGTTCGGTTCGTTGACGCAGTCGGTGCGCGCCGACAGTCTGCGTGGAAAGCGCGTGCGCTTCACCGCGTGGGTCAAGACGCGCGAGGTGGGCCAACCCGGCAGTCAAAACGGCGCGTCGCTGTGGATGCGAGTGGACGGTGGTGGCGGTTCGTTGGGCTTCGACAACATGTCGACGCGGAGCGTGCGCGGCACCTCCGATTGGACACGACACAGTATCGTGCTCGACGTGCCGGACGATGCGGTCGGCATCCTGCTGGGGATGCTGCTCAACTCCACCGGAGACGCGTGGGTGGATGATGCGACGCTGGAGATCGTGGACACTCAA
>CAYWCJ010000503.1:0-262 GCA_964456595.1 uncultured Gemmatimonas sp.
GCAAGGAACCGAGGGCGCGATGGGCGTGCGCTTCTCGCCTGATGGAACGCGGATCGTGTTCTATCAGGACGGGCGACTGGTGCTTGGTGTTGAGTGGTGCCCTGCGGGTGCTCACCCATTCGCGCGTGTTCAATCCCCCCACACCGACGGCGCAGGCGCAGGCGTACGTCGCTGCTCTCCGCGCATCGAAGAATGCCGTCATCGTCGCGCCGGGTGACCGGCACTGGGAGATCTTCACGACGTTGGTGAGGCAGTCCCGGGT
>CAYWCJ010000503.1:272-2906 GCA_964456595.1 uncultured Gemmatimonas sp.
GGTGATCGGCAATCTGGTGTGTGGCGCTTGGTACGCCGCGCTGGCCATCGAACACGGCTGCGAATGGGTGACGGACGACGCGGACTTCGCGCGCTTCGCCGACCTGCGGTGGCGTCGGCCGGAGTGAGCGGGCGCCGACCTGACGGCCAACTTGTCCGGAAGGTTGAACTCCGAAGGTTAAGCCCGTCCCAAGACATGTTTGTGCGGCCGTCTCTGCGTTGCGCGGTACTGGCCCAGCGCGGACACTTGCGCGCGACCCGTCAGACTTGTGCAGGCTTCTCTCGGTCAGTTGACCGATGGCACGTCGACTCGACTGAGTGCAAGTTGACCATAGTCGTTGACCATGGTATACTGTAGTGTGACTGACAAGCCCGTCGAAACCATCGCGATCTCCGAGTTCAAAGCCACCTGCCTGGCTGTGCTCGAGCGCGTTCGTCGAACTGGCAGCTCGGTGTTGGTCACGCGACGCGGTGTGCCAGTCGCCGAGATCAATCCACCGTCACCGGCATCCGTGGGGGACGGTTGGATTGGGGGCATGCGCGGCACCGCGACAATCGTCGGAGATATCGTCGCACCCGTATCGACCGACGAATGGGAGGCGCTTCGGTCGTGAAGCTGCTGCTGGACACCCACATCTGGCTGTGGGCGCTTCTCGAGCCGGAGAAGCTTGCACGTCGGGTGCGCGACGCGCTTGGGTCGGGCGAGAACGAACTGTGGTTGTCACCCATCAGCGTGTGGGAGGCAACGATACTGGCCCAGCGCGGACGCGTGCACGCCACGGCTGACGCGCATGCGTGGGTGCGGCAGGTGCTCGACGCCACACCGCGGCGCGAGGCGCCACTCACGCACGAGATTGCGCTCATGAGTCGTCAGTTGACCCTCTCGCATGAGGATCCGGCAGACCGATTTCTCGCGGCGACGGCGTGCGTCATGGGACTGACGCTCGTAA
Source organism: uncultured Gemmatimonas sp. (assembly GCA_964456595.1). Taxonomy (GTDB): domain Bacteria; phylum Gemmatimonadota; class Gemmatimonadetes; order Gemmatimonadales; family Gemmatimonadaceae; genus Gemmatimonas. The sequence continues at coordinate 1,222 of CAYWCJ010000503.1, forward strand.
CGGCGGACGAGCGGCTGCTCGCGACCACGGCGTACGACGTGATGGCGAATCGGTGAAACACAACTCCGACGCGTAACGGCGTTGCGCAGGGGTGGCACGGGCGTCGCACGCGCATTGCGGTCAGGCCGGGAACTACCGACGGCCTGTACCTCGCGCCAGCCGACGGCCTGCGCGTTGCCACCACATGAGCGCGCCGGTGACTGTGAAGAACAGTGGCAGCACGCCAAGGACAACCCAGAACAGTCGCGACACGAGCCCGCCGAACTTTCCGTAGTGCAACGTCTCCATCGATTTCGCGAGACGGGCACCAAAGGGCATTGCGCGGGCGTCATCGATACGCATGACGTCGAGCGTGAATGGATTGAGGTACACAGTTGGGCCACTGTCGGTGCTTTCGCCGCTGTCTCCGCCCCGGTGAAACGTGGCGGCCCACGCTTGCGTGGACTTGGACGGCACGCGGACCACTGCGAGCGTGCCGCTGCTGAACGCGGCACGCGAGGCACCGACGATGGCGTCGATGTCACGGGGCACACTGCCCGCCGATGGCGGTGCGACGATTGGGATGCCACGTGGTGGTGCAGCGCCGGTGGCGGCAAGCAGGAGTCGCTGAGACGGCTCGCGAAACGCGTAGTACGCGCCTGTTAGGGCCACCAACGCGAGCGCCGCGAGTGATAACGCGCCGGTCTGGCGATGCAGGTTCCAGACGACTCGCTTCCAGCTGCCGCCAAAGGGCAGCGAGAACCGCTCGGAGCGGGGCGAGACGACGACCCAGAGATAGAGCCCCGTGATCGACATGAAGAGCAACGCGCCCGCGACGTACCCGTTGAACACGAGTCCGGATGTGCCGGCAAAGAACGCAAAGTGCAGATCCCGCAGCCTGCCAATCACGCTCGCTTCACGACGTCGGCTGCTGATGACGTGGCCCGTGTACGGGTTGACGTAAACGCTCATTTGATCGGCGTCTTTGAGCGATCGCGCGTTTCGTTTCTGAACTACGAATTCCACACTGCGATCAGGCGCGATCGGCAACACCATCATCGACACGCGCCGCGCTGGATCCAACGCCGTGGCGGTGCGCAGCAGCGTGGCGAACGGCACCATCGTCGCACCAACGGCGATCACCGGTTCGTACACCGCGTGCTCGATCTCTTCGCGAAATACGAGCGCGCTCCCCGACAGCCCGACGGCGGCCGCGAACAGGCCGAAGAGCGCGGCCATGATCAAATGCAGATTGCGCAAGACGCCGAGGATGTTCACGCGTCGACTACGCCTCCAGATAGTCTAGGTCCCGGCCGAACGTCTCGTCCAACTGAGTCAGCCCCGCGAACGCCAACGCAAAGCACACGCTGCCGACCAGCAGTGCGGCGGACGGTAATAACGCACGGCGCTATTAACGTCAATCGTATGCACTTGCTACGGCTTGCTATCACGCCGGCTTCTGCAGCGGGCGACCAAATAGACTGCGGGCGCAGCGAGCCACCGAGTCGCCCGTCTGCAGCACGCATCGTGAGGCCGTCGCCTCGCGGACGTTGCGTCGAAACGGCCCGTCGCGCAACGGAACGGTGACGGGCCGCGCCCGAGTCGAGCGTATGCTCGGCGCTCCCCGGTCCCGGAGCGCACATGCCCGGCGCGGCGCCGGCGGCGCGCGGCGTCTACACACCCCGACGCCCCCAGGCGTCGCCGCT
>CAYWCJ010000504.1:0-2899 GCA_964456595.1 uncultured Gemmatimonas sp.
CCTTTCTTGAGACCGTACTCGGTCCACAACCAGTACAAGGCACGCTCCGCCGCCTGCCACTGATCTTCGTCGATCGTGCGCGGCAGAAATCGCTGGATGTTCGTGCCTTCCGGTGTGACGCCACCACCGATCATTTCCGCGATGCTGCCCGTGACGACGACGGCGGGGAGTTCGGGGTCAAGCGTGCGGTGTGCGCGACGCATGGCGCCTTCTGTTCCGTTTCGCCCGAGTTCGTCCTCGCCGAGCCCGGTCACCACAATCGGAAGTTCGTGCGGCGGCAACGCATCGGTGTAGTGCAGCACCGAGGTGACGGGAAGATTCTCGCAGCCCACCGGACCGTCGATGACGACCTGGAGGCCTTTGGTTGCCGTAAAGACGTACACGGCGCCCCAATAGCCGCCGGCGCGATCATGATCAAGCACCAGCATTATGCGTTCTCCATCATCAGGCTATTCATCAGACCATCTCCTGCGCCTTGCGGGCTTTGGCAAGCTTGGCGAGGTGACGCTTGTAGTGATCGCGGAATTCCGGGTGATCCTTGGGCACATCCTCCCACACACCCGCCGCGAACCCTGTGCCCACGCCGTCGAAGAATCCGCTCATCTCGTCGAAGCGCGACTTGTTGCCAAGCGCCGCATTCACGACCGTCGCCAGCGAACCTGCCCCGGCGGGACCCATGAGCGGACGGGCGGAGATGAGGTTGGTGAAGTACAGCGCCGGAATGGACAGTTCCTTGGCCTTCTGCACGACGGGCGTGGTGCCGATGGCAAGGTCTGGCTTGAACTCGTGCATGGCCGCGAGATCCTGTTCGAGCGAGGCGCGATACTGCACGTGAATGCCCTTGCTCTCGAGCCATTCGCGATCGACTTCGCTGTAGGGCGTGCGCGGGCAGGCCGTGCCCACGTAGCGCAGGTCGGCGCCGCTCTCGACGAGCAGTCGCGCGACGATCAGCTCCGATCCTTCGTAGCCCGACATCGTGATACGACCGTTGATGGGCTTCGCAGCCAGCGCGCCCTTGATCGCGGGAAGGAACTTGTTCTTCGCGGCGTCGATCTTGTCGCGCGAAACGTTGGCCATCTGCCCGATCGCTTCGAGCCAGCCTTCCGTGCCGTCGTAGCCAACGGGTGCGGAGCCCACGATCGGGCGGCCGGCTGCGGTGAACTCACGATAGGACGCGGTATAGAAGGGATGAATCGCCGCAACACCAACGCAATCGAGTGCGGCATACAGCTCCCGCCATTCGCGCGTGGGTACGACAGGGCCAGCCGCGAGACCGAGCGGCTCAAGCATCATGCCAATGCCCACCGGATCGACGGGAAACATCTCGCCCACGAGCGTGACGGTTGGCTTCTCACTCTTTCCACCGCGCGGCGCGGCAACCGGGCCCTGCTCGGCTTCCGTTCGCGCATAACGCAACATCGCGCCGGCCAGCACGTCCTTCGCTTCGGCGTGGGTGGGGATACCAAAGCCAGGCACATCGATGCCGATGATGCGCACGCCATTGATTTCTTTCGGCAGCAGCTGCAGCGGTACACCCGACGCCGTGGGCACGCAGAGATTCGTGATGATGATCGCGTCGTACAGCGCCGGATCGGCCATCTTGAAGACGGCATCGCGAATGTCTTCAAACAGTTGCCCAGTGACGAGCGACTCCGAGTTGAAGGGCACATAACCCACGGTGCGACGCGCGCCGTAGAAGTGCGATGTGAACGTGAGTCCGTACACGCAGCACGCCGAGCCCGAAAGAATCGTCGCGGTGCGCCGCATGCGCAGCCCGACGCGCAGCGAACCGAACGCGGGACACATGCTCTGCGGCTGATCGTGCGGCCCCTTGGGATAGTCTGCCGCATATCGATCGAGCGTCTCACTCTTTCCGGCCGCTTTCGCTGCAGCCAGCATCTCACCGGCGCCGGCGTGGCAGCCGAGTCCATCGCCGGCTGTCGCGGCTTCGTTGATTGCCGTGCCGCTGAGAATCGGCAACGCACGGGATGTGGGTTGATCGGCATCGTTCGAGGTCGGCGTGCTCCCGGCATCGTCGTACACGATCTCACCGCTCGCATTCTTGATCATGTCTTGCTCGGCGTCAAACGGTGTCGTACACGACTTCGAGCGACGGCTTGGTCACGTCCTCGCGGCCAACGAGATCGAACATGGTTGCCGGCTCGAGCACGACGTTGCCACCCACCTGACTGGCGGCAAACAGCCCGAGCAACTGATCCTGCGTGAGCGGCTTCGGACGCACCGGCGGTGCATCGGCGACGGCCTGCGCGAGCTCGCCGAACAGCGGGCCCCACTGTCCACCGGGATAGCCGATGATCTCGTAGTTCGCGCTCTTCTTTCGGATGTCGTCGTTGGCCGGAACTTTGGCGAGAATCGGAATGCCCGCCGCATTCGCGAACGCCTCCGCCTCACCGGTGCCGTCGTCCTTGTTGATGAGAATACCCGCCACGCCGACGTTGCCGCCCAGCTTGCGGAAGTATTCCACCGCGGAACACACGTTGTTCGCTACATACAACGACTGGAGATCGTTCGAGCCGACGACGATCACCTTCTGGCACATATCGCGCGCGATAGGCAATCCGAAACCGCCGCACACCACGTCGCCCAGAAAGTCGAGCAGCACGAAGTCGAAGCCCCACTCGTGGAAGCCAAGCTTCTCGAGAATTTCAAAGCCGTGAATGATGCCGCGTCCACCGCAGCCGCGACCGACTTCCGGTCCACCGAGCTCCATGGCAAACACGCCGTCGCGCTTGAAGCAGACGTCGCTGATGGACACCTGCTGACCGGCGAGTTTGAGACGCGACGATACTTCGATGATGGTGGGGCAGGCGCGACCGCCAAAGAGGAGCGAGGTCGTGTCGCTCTTGGGATCGCAGCCGATCAGCAGCACCTTCTTGCC
>CAYWCJ010000505.1:0-2249 GCA_964456595.1 uncultured Gemmatimonas sp.
ACCAAGTCGCGTGAGCTTGATTCCCTTCACGTCGTCGGCAGCGCAATTCGGCAGGTTGACGTTGAGCAGCGTATCGGCCGGAAAACGCGTGAGCGTGGTGAGTCGGCCAAGCAGCGCACGCAGCATGTCCACCTGCGTATCGAGCAACGCGTCCGCGCGCAACACGCTGCCGGCAAACGAGACGGCGATGGACGGAACACCGAGCGCGAGACCTTCCATCGCCGCGGCCACGGTGCCCGAGTAGAGCACGTCTTCGCCCATGTTGGGACCATGATTGATTCCACTGATGACGAAGTCCGGTCGCGTCTCGAGCAACGCTTCACAGGCGATCATCACGCAATCCGTCGGCGTGCCATCGATCTGCCACCGCCGCTCGCCGAGACGCACCGGGCGGAGCGGATGATGCAACGTGAGCGAGTGACTTGTAGCGCTCTGTTCACGATCGGGGGCGACGACATACAGCTCGCCGAGCGTTTCACAGGCACGTTCGAGGACGCCGAGCCCTTTGGCCAGGATGCCGTCGTCGTTGCTGAGCAGGATGCGCATGAATTCGAATTGGTCGGCGACGGTCAGCGCGTCGCGTTGGACAATCGTTGATCGAGCAGTGCGGCCAGCGCCGCAAGATCGCGTTCGAGCGACTCGATCGCCTGCACCTCGAGTGCAGAACGGGCTGCGGTGCGCAGTGTTCCACCTTTGCGATGCTCGTCGAGCTTCTGACGCGCGCCGTCGATGGTGTACTTCTCGCTGTACAACAGATGCTTCACCAGAAGGATAAGCTCCACCTCGCGACGCGCGTACACGCGATTGCCGCTGCGATTCTTGGCCGGGTTGAGCAGCTTGAACTGACTCTCCCAGTAACGCAGCACGTGCGGTTTGAGATCGGTGAGTGAACAGACTTCACCAATCGAGTAGAACTCCTGCACCGGTTCGCCACGAATCATGCGCGCACCTAGTCGCGCTCCGCACGCAGCTCACGAGCCATCAGCTCGGCGATCGCTTCGCGCGGCGACTGTCCGTCAAACAGAATGCGATGCGTCGCGTCGATAATCGGCATCTCGACGCCAAGTCGATCGGCCAGCGCCTTGGCGCTTTGCGCGTTGATCACCCCTTCGGCAACGCTGTCCTTCCCCGCCAGCGCCTCCTCGAGCGTCTGTCCTTGTCCGATCGCCACACCGACCGCGCGATTGCGAGACAGCGCTCCGGTGCACGTGAGCACCAGATCGCCAAGTCCGGCGAGTCCGGCGAACGTTTCGCCGCGTGCGCCGAGGGCGACGCCAAGCCGGATCATCTCGGCGAGTCCGCGCGTCATGAGCGCAGCGCGCGGATTGTAGCCCATCCCCAAGCCATCGAGAATTCCGGTGGCCACGGCCATGACGTTCTTGAGCGCGCCCCCCAGCTCCACGCCGATGACATCGTCGCTCGTGTACACACGAAACGCGGCGGAGCTCATGGCGCGCTGCACCAGCTTCGCCGCCGCGTGATTGTCGCACGCGGCCACCACCGCCGTCGGCTGACCCGCTGCCACCTCGGCGGCAAAGCTTGGTCCGCTGATGGCGACGACCGGATGACCGGGTGCAGCGCCCGCGACCACATCCGTCATGAGGGCAAGCGTCTCTCGCTCGATACCCTTGGTCGCGACCGCCAACACCGCGCCCGCGGGAACGCCCGCAGCACCGGACGCTACAACCGCGCGCAAGACGTGCGATGGCGCGGCGTACACCACGAGCTGCACGTCACGTAACGCGTCCGTCATATCGCTCGACGCGCGCAGCCCCGCGGCGAGTGATGCGCCGGGAAGAAAGCGCGGATTCTCGTGACGCGTGTTGACCGCCTCCACGACATCGGTCTCGCGCGCCCACAGCATGACAGGATGTCCGTTGCGTACCAGCCGATCCGCGATCGCGGTTCCCCACGCGCCGCCTCCGATCACCGCACAACGAATCGTCTCGGCGGATGCCGCGAACTCGCCCCACGGCACCTCCAGCGGTATCGATGCGCTCACGCCTTCACTCCGGTGGGCTTGCCGATGCGGCGTTCTTCGCCACGACGCAGGCGCGAGATGTTCTCGCGATGGGTCCAGAAGACAAATGCAGCGACCGTCGCGCTGACAAGGACGAGTGGAGTCAGCGCCCCTTCCTGCAGCGCGAGCGCAACCGGTAAGACGATCGCGCCGACGAGGGAGCCGAGAGAAACGTAGCGCGATGCCGCGACCACGAGGATGAAGGCGACGAGCGCGCACAGTGCAGGAA
>CAYWCJ010000505.1:2259-2895 GCA_964456595.1 uncultured Gemmatimonas sp.
TCGCACCAGTGGTCGAGGAACTCACCGAGCGGCGACGACGACCCGCTGCGCCGCGCTTGCGCGCCGTCGATGTTGTCGAGCGAGAGATAGAGGAAGAGGGCCGCAGCCGGGAGCAAGAACGCGATGCCGGGCGCGCCCGTGTACGGGGCGAGCGCGAGGAACACACCGCTCGCCGTCGCCACACCCTTTCCGCCGCCCTTGCCCAACAGGAAAATCGGGCGCACGTGCCCGAAGATCGCTGCCACACCGAATGCGACGCCCCACGGCCACCCCGCGCTGACGCCGGCGACACCGGGGAGCAGCAGCACCGGCAGCACGCCCTTGAGCATGTCCGACAGATAGACGAACAGCCCCCACTTCCAGCCGAGTGTGCGAAAGACATTCGTCGCGCCGAGGTTGCCGGAACCGACCGTACGCAGATCGACTCCCTTGGCGCGCCCCACGAGATATGCCGTGGGGATGGAGCCGATCAGGTACGCCGCGATGAGCGACAGCGCGAGCAGCATCACTCTTCCAACTTCTCGTTCTTTCGCCGCATGAGAATGCGTACCGGCGAGCCGACGAAGCCCCACTTGTCGCGGAATCCGTTGTGCAGGTAGCGGATGTAGTTCTCCGGAATGAGTTCCGGATGATTGC
>CAYWCJ010000506.1:0-2893 GCA_964456595.1 uncultured Gemmatimonas sp.
GAACACCACCAGGCCGTACCCGCACAGGCTCGCGCGGCGGCGATGGCCAGGCCGGGCTTCTCACCCTCTACGGCGTATCGCACCCGCATTCCGCTGGCCCAATCATCGCTCGGATCGGCGGCCTGCGCCTGCGCAAGAATGTCCAGCAGCTGATCGCGCTCCAGCTTTGCATCGTTGCGTTCCGCCGGCGGCGGTACATCACCGTTGTTGTTCCAGTAGCAGATCCGACCAAGCGGCACTTCGCACGACGCGTCCGCGCCGCCGTTGTAAAAGCGCAGTCCCAGCCGATGATTGCGTTCGAAGTTGTCCTGCTGCGAGCGCGCCTGCGACGATAGCGGCGAGAGTCGGGACGCCGAGCCTTTCAGCGGATCGCCCTGCGTCATGGCTGGTGGCGCGCCGCTGCGCGCCGTGTCCGTCGGCGGAGTGCCTTGCGCGCTGACTGCGCCGGGCGCCGCAACCGTCGTTGCGAGCGTGAGGAGAGCGAACAGGACCAGCCGCAGGGTCGACACCAATGATTCTCCGAGGGGAAACGACAACTGGAAGACTAACGCCACGTCGTGTGTACGGCATCGGCGTCGACCCGGACGGCGGTCAGAACGAGATTCTCGCACCGGCGGTCAGCGCCCAGTTATGCGCCAGGTTGCCTTCCGCGCGAAAGCCAACCGCGTCCTCCGAGTTGAATCGCCCGATCCAATCCTTGGCTTGTACCCGCAATCCCAGGCCCGGTGTCAATCCGAGATCGACGCCGATGGCCGCCGTGTACGCGATGTTCGTGGCGCGCGTGCTGAAGAGCGAGTTCTTGATGTCATTGGTCATCCCACCGATCCCGCCCGACACAAAGGGGGCAAGTCCAGCGCTTCGACCGCCAAGCCCACCGATCTCGACCGCCGCGTCGTAGAGCCACGTTTTGGCCGTCCCGATGTTGACACCGCCGATGAGCGGTAACCCTACGCGAAGATCGCCGGAGGCATACGCCAAATTACCCACGAGCGCAACGCCCCTGGTGAGCGGGAAGCTGGCCTGAGCTCCGACCATCGGCGCGTTGGTGGTGGAGAGGCTCGTACCGACGGGGCCGTCATACCAGTTACCGGCAACGAAATAGCCCGCGTAGGGAGTGAGCGACGCACCAACACCGACCTGCGCGTTGGCGGAATGGGCGGCGAGAAGCGCGGCCGTGGTGGCGAGCGCGGTCCGGACAGAAAAACGCATGCATCCTCCGTGAGGGGTTCGACGGCAGGAGGTGCATCTACCGCGCCGAAGTGCGGCGCTCGCTCAAGTGGTTCGGTCGCTTGCACTTCCATGCGAACCTGTGATGCGCGTCGCAGTTACACTGTCCCCGCTGTGGGACGTCGACGCCTTCACGCTTCGTACACCGCGTCTCGCCGCCGGCGCATTCACAGCGCGGGATTCCGAAGTCGGCGACCATCGCATGCCCGCCTTCGGGCGGCTTGGTGCTCGGCTTGATGTCCCGGTGGATCACGACATGCGCATGGCGGGAGTCATCGCGATTGGCGAGCGACGGCTTTTCGCTGTGGTGAGCCGTAGGTTGTGAGTGTTCAGCGAGAGCGCGTTGCTGCCAGGCCGCTGCCACTCGCGCGTGAGCCGGTCGCGCAACGGCTCGACGTCAACAACAGGCATGACGTAGTACAGGATATCAGCCTGGAAATCGGCAAGCAGCTGCTCCGGCGTGGCGAAGCGATACGTCCGCTCAGCGTTGCCGTGATGTCGATGATCACCCGTTCCCGCTTCGTTGTCGTAGCGCAGATGCCGGCCCGCCCTCGTTGCATTTCGGGCGCTGTTGCTCCAACATGCGCAGGATCAGAATGCGGCGATGGTGGACGTCCAAAGGACCGTGGCATGAAGGAGAACCGCATGATCGGCGTACAACGACGAGGCAGCCTGCTGGCGATGCTGATGGCACCGTCTGCGCTGTGGGCTCAGAGTGCGACCCCGCCGACTCGCGCGGCTTCCGAGATCGTGGGGTGGGTCGTGGACGCGGTCGGCAAGCCGATAGGCGACGCGGAAGTGCTGATCGCCGGCACGCCGCGATCGACCCGCAGCGATGCGCGAGGCGTCTGGCGCTTTACCAATCCGCCGACCGGCCCGCACGTCGTGCTGGCGCGTGAGATCGGGTACGTGCCGTACGCGCGTGAAGTGATCATGGGGCGCGCGACGAACGACACCCTCACGCTGCTGCTGCGCCGCTATCCGCGTACGCTGTCGACCGTGGAGGTCACCGCCCGCGCGAACGCCGCCACGGCCAGCGCAGTGGCCCAGGGTGAGCGTCTCATCCAGATGCGCGTGGGTGCGGGCCGTCTGTACACCCGCGATTACATCCTGGAAACGCGCCCGTATTCCATCGCCGAGCTGGTGCAGGGCGTGCCCGGCATGACCATTCAGCGGCTCCGCGGCAATGGTACCGATGGGGAGGTCGTGGCCACGATTTCCCGGAACCGCGGTGGCGCGAGCGGCACCCAGGGCGTGGGGAACGATGGGTTCTCCAATCCCTGCCCGATGCAGTTCTTTCTCGATACCTCCCCGATCGAAGGCGATCAGGTGGGACGCCTCGACCCCTCCATGTTCCGGAGCGTCGAGGTGTATCCGATGAACGTGGTCATCCCGGGATTGCCGCAACGTGGCGATCGGTGCGGCGCCATCGTAATCAATTCGTTTCGACGCTGATCGTCGGTTTTTCGGTCGACATCCGCAGGTGAGGTTCTGGCGTCGCGGCGCATCGCGCCGTATGATCGGCGGCACCCGCCAATACCCGTCGCTCCACGGATCCCCCCGCCCCTGTCGAAAATGTCCAAACCATTCACCCGCCTCGCGTGGTGCATGACTTGTCGGTCGCGCGTCGCGACCTTCGCAGCAATGCTTACCTGGTGCGCGACGC
>CAYWCJ010000507.1:0-2181 GCA_964456595.1 uncultured Gemmatimonas sp.
CGGCGATGCTGCGCACTGGCGCGTCGGCCGGGAGTCCGTAGGTGACCGTCGTCCATCGCCTGCTCGTCGACCAGCGGGCTACGGGCTACTACTCACTGGGCACGAGCTTCATCAGCGCCACGCATGCGAGTCCGTCGGCCAGTCTCGGATCCGCAGGCATTCAATCGACGACGACAGACCTCCTTCGCTGGGATCAGGCGTTGTACGCGAACCAACTGCTTACTCCAGCCTCACTTGAGGAGATGTTCACACCGGTACTGAACGGCTATGGCTATGGCTGGCAATCTCGCAAATCCCTCGGCCGCGCCCGCGTGGACCACAGCGGAAGTCATGCAGGATTCTCCACGTATATCGTGCGTTTTACGCGCGATCGGCTGACGGTGATCGTACTGAGCAACAGCGACCGTGCATCTGGTTCCGGTACGGGCTCAAATCTCGCGCGCATCGCGTTCGGCGAAGCGTACATCATGCCGACGCTGCCGCTGCGCGATCGACTCTACGATGCCGTGATCGGTCTCGGCGTCGACGCCACGCTTGAACAGATCCGGGAGATTCGTCGCGCCACGCCAACGCTGCCGATGGACGAAGCGCTGCTCGACGTGGGCTACGATCTGATCGAGGCGGCGCGACTCGCCGAAGCGGTCGCAATACTCGAGTACAATATCTCGCTGCATCCGAAGTCGGCGTACAGCTACGACGGACTGGGGGACGCGGCGTTGGCCAGGGGTGACATCGCGCTCGCAAAACGCCAATTCGAAACGTCACTGAAGATCGACCCCACCAACCGCTACGCGATCGACGCGCTGAAGCGCATGTCACGATAGGAGAGTTCGACGTCGGCTCCGGTGCGGTACGTCAGTCCGCTCGTGGTAGGGGCCCGGCCGTCGTTGCGTTCGCGAAACCTGCAGACAGCGCGCGGCGTAGGCTTCGTGATGAGCAAACAACGAAAGCGCCTGGGCGCTTTGGCACTCCTGCTTGCAGTGGCCGTGCTTGCGTTCGCGGCACTGCTTGGCCGCAACGCCGCGTGCCCTCCTGCCGACGACGTGGCGAATGAAACGCATGCGCCTGGCACAATCACCATGCAAGCCGCACGCTATCGCTGCTACGGAGACACGAACGTCATTCGATGGGAAACCGTTGCCCGGCCCGTGCCCTCCGACAGCAGTGTGCTTGTGCGCGTTTACGTGGCCGCGACCAACCCGCTCGACTGGCACTACATGCGCGGTGAGCCGTACGTCATGCGGTTGTCGAGCGGCATAGGGCGACCGTCCGATGTGCGGCTCGGTCAGGATTTCGCCGGCGTGGTCGAAACGATCGGTGCGAAGGTTACGCGATTCGCTGCAGGCGACTCGGTGTTTGGGACCAGCAACGGGGCATTCGGCGAGTATGTCGCGGTGCATGAGGCGGGCGCGATCGCACACGTTCCGAGTTCGATGAGCCTATCCGAAGCGGCGGCGATGCCCGTTGCGGCGACCACCGCATTGCAGGCGGTTCGCGAGGTGGGTCGGGTCGCCAGTGGAAACCGTGTTCTCGTGAATGGCGCGTCGGGGGGCGTTGGAACGTACGCCGTCCAGATCGCGAAGGCGCTTGGTGCACACGTGACCGGTGTCGCGAGCACGCGGAATGTCGAGCTGCTGCAGTCACTCGGCGCGGACGCCACGATCGACTACACCAAAGAGGATTTCACCACCGGAACGGCGCGGTACGACGTCATCATCGACAACGTGGGTAATCATGCGCCGTCGGCCTTGCGCCGCGCGCTGGTGCCGAACGGCCGAGTCGTGCTGGTGGGCGGTCCCGACGCCGATCGCTGGCTCGGTCCGGTGCGATCGTTCGTGGGCGCGATTGTGTACGGCTGGTTCGTGGAGCCAGCCTTCGAAGGCCTGTTCGCCGAGACCACGAAGGAGAAGCTCGAATACCTGTCCACGCTGGTCATGCAGGGCAAGCTTCGGTCCGTTATGGACCGCGAGTTTTCCGCGTCGGGATTGCGCGAGGCCGTCTCCTATCAGGAGAGCGGACGTTCGCGCGGCAAGAACATCGTTCGCATACCCTAGAAGGAGGCTGAACTCATCGGCGCGCAGCTCCCACCGTTTTCGGCTGACCTGCACGCGCGCCGTTACCGCCCCACTCGCGTTGCGTCTGATGTCGAATGGATAGCGTTCCCAAGGCGTTACGAGCCAC
>CAYWCJ010000507.1:2191-2888 GCA_964456595.1 uncultured Gemmatimonas sp.
CGGAGCGTCGGCTCGGCGAGCGAGGGGAACAGCCGTGGCTGGCTTCGCCGAATGCCTTGACGTGGCGAACGGCCGGCGGTGCCACGAGACGCGTTACTCGGAATCGCCGCGAGCGACGCCGAGCGTCTGCTGCAGGTCGACGAGCAATGCCTCGGAGGTGAGCTCGCGGAGAGCGACGCGAGCCAGTCGCGATATGCCACCCCGAGTCGCACGCCGTTCGTGAGCGTGAGCAGTGGCCCGAGCAGCATCGTGCGCTCGTCCTCGCCGGCAGCGGCGACCCGCTCGCGCATGACGTGCACGTACGCCGAGAAGGCGCCGAGTTCCTCCTCCACCTGCACGCGCTCGGCGTCGAGCATCTGACGTATTGTGCCTGCGCCCAACGGCCCTGCGAAAAAGAGCTTCACCAGCAGCGGCTCGCGGCGCGGCACGGGCGGCGTGCGTTCGCGGAGCCAGGCATCGAGCGCGGCCCGCCCCGCCTCGGTGGCCTGGTAGAGCTTGCGGTCGGGGCGGGCAGTCTGTGTGATGCGCTCGTGCTCCACCAAGCGAGCCGTCTCCAGGTCCGCCAGCGCCCGGTAGATCGCCGCTTGGTCAGCGCTCCAGAAGTGCCGCACCGAGGTGTCGAAGGCGCGCTTCAGATCGTAGCCGCTCATGGGGCGGAGCGTGAGGAAGCCGAGAATGGCGTGGCGAAGGGACACGG
>CAYWCJ010000508.1:0-2881 GCA_964456595.1 uncultured Gemmatimonas sp.
GTCATGACTTCCGTCGGGAAGACGTGACGACGGTCGGGGGCCTGATCTTTGAGCTGGTGGGGCGCGTGCCGCGTGCGGGCGAGTCGCTGTCGGTCGGTCCGTTTCGCGTGGTCGTCGAGCGCGTGGTGCGTCGCAAGATCGAGCGCGTCTTTCTCGAACGCGTCATCCCACTGCGCGAGGACGACGACTGATGCCGCTCCTGTCCATGCTTGTTGCCGTCGGCATCGTGGCCATTCTTACCGCCGGTGCGACTGCCGTGCGTGCCGTGAGCCGCCTCTGGCTGCGTCACTGGATCGAGCATCGACACGCCCGCTCCGGAACGATGGCGCGCTATCTCGAACGTCCAATGCGCTTGATCCACGCGGCGGGCACCGGTGTCATGCTCACGGTCTTTTCGATGGGTGCCGTGATCACCGTCGAAAGCGGAAGTTCGGCGTGGAGCTTCACGCGCGATGCGATCGTCTTTCTGCTCCTGCTGCTGCTGGTGGGACAGCTCATTCCGCGCGCCGTGGGTCGCCGCTGGGCACCGCAACTCGTACCCGTGCTGGTGCCAGCGCTGCGCCTGGCCGATCTGCTCGTGAGTCCGATTCAGTGGTTCGCGCGGGCGGCGGGTAAGATCGTTACCCCAAAGTCGACGCCGGAGAACGCGGAGGATTCACGCGAAGGGCTGGAGGATCTGCTGCGCGACGGTGCCTTCGACGGGATGGGATCTCCGGAGGAGATGGCAATCATTTCGGGTGTCATGCAATTCGGCGACAAGACCGCCTCCGACGTGATGACACCCCGCGCCGAACTCTTCGCACTCGACGAGGCGCTGGGGCCGATGGAGATCGCCCGTCGTGTCGCGCAATCGGGATACAGTCGCGTGCCCGTCTATCGTGGATCGCCGGACTCACCCATCGGCATGATCCACGTCTTCGATGTGTTCAAGCTGGTTGGTGAACGCATGCCGAGTCTGCGGCCAATTACCTATGCCCGCGCAAACAAGCCGGCGAACGAATTGCTGTTCGAACTGCTGCGTGCCAGACGACAACTGGCCATTGTTCAGGACGAAGTCGGTATCGTGCTTGGACTCGTGACCCTGGAAGACCTGTTGGAGGAGTTGGTGGGCGATATCCGTGACGAACACGACGACGCAGCGCCGGGCGGGCAGGGCACAAGCCCATGACATCATCGCACATCGAGCGACTGCTGGTCGATTTTCGAAGCGGCAAGCCCGCCGCACTCGCCCGGGCCGTCAGTGTGGTGGAAAACCACCGCGCCGGGTTTGATCAGCTGCTCGCAATTCTGCATCCACTTGTCGGGCGTGCACGACGGATAGGCATCACCGGACCACCGGGCGCAGGGAAGAGCACACTGACCACGCTGCTCGCGAAATCCTATCGTGCCGTCGGTCAACGCGTCGGCATCGTGGCCGTCGATCCCACGTCGCCATTCACCGGCGGAGCTCTGCTCGGCGATCGCATCCGCATGGAGGAAGTCGCGCTCGACCCCGGCGTCTTCATTCGATCAATGGCGACGCGCGGTTCACTTGGCGGTCTCGCGACGGCGACGCGCGAAGTGTGCGACGTCCTGGATGCGTTCGGCATGGACGTCATTCTGCTTGAGACCGTTGGTGTTGGGCAGAGCGAACTCGACATCGCGCGTGCAGCGGATACCACGCTCGTGGTACTCGTGCCCGAGTCGGGTGATTCGATCCAGACGCTGAAGGCCGGCGTGATGGAAATCGCCGATGTCTTCGCGGTGAACAAGGCCGATCGGCCTGGCGCAGACCGTCTGCGCAACGACATCGAGCTGATGCTCGGGTTGCGCACTGGTCTGTCGATGCATGTGCCAGCGCATCACGGCGTGGACCTGCGCAGCCTTCCCGACCGCGATGCGTTGCGAGACGCGATGAATCCGGCGCGAGCCGCACGGGCAGCGGCACAGGCCGACTCCCCGCAGTTGTGGACGCCCCCGGTGCTGCGTACGATAGCCGGAAAGGGCGAGGGGATCGACGAGGTGATCGACGCTCTCGACCGGCATTATCGCTACCTTTCCGAGAGCGGGGAGCTGAGCTCGCGGCGCCGGCAACGGTTGCGCGAGCGTGTGATGGAAGTGGTGGAACAGCAGGTGCGACAGCAGCTCTGGTCGGACGGCGCCACACGGACATGGCTCGATGCGCAGCTCCCCGCGCTCGAGTCCGGCGACATCGCGCCGTTTGCGGTGGCCGACGCACTGCGTGCTCGAAGCGCAACGCTCCTCACCGGCGCCGTGCATCAACAGGCGCATCAACAGGCGTATCAACCGATGCAGGCGACACATTCGCGGACCAACCCATGACGACGATTCACGAACTCGAGGATGTGGTGCGGCAGCAGCAGGCGGAGCTCGAGCAGCTCCGCAGCGAAGTCGCACAGTGGCGCGGACAGTACGACAGCGGTCGCAAGCGCGATATCGCGTTCACGAACTCGGCCGTCGAAGTGCCGCCGCTCTATACGGCGCTCGATCTCGAGGGCTCCGCCGGTACGGCGTTCGAGCTGCCGGGACAGTGGCCATTCACGCGTGGCATCCACCCGACGGGCTATCGTGGCAAGCTGTGGACGATGCGCCAGTTCGCCGGATTCGGCACGGCGCGCGAGACTAATCAACGTTACAAGTTCCTGCTTTCGCAGGGACAGACCGGGCTCTCCGTCGCGTTCGATTTCCCGACGCTGATGGGCTACGACTCCGATCATCCGCGGTCGGAAGGTGAGGTCGGCAAGTGCGGCGTGGCCATCTCCTCGCTCGCCGACATGGAGACGCTGTTCGACGGCATTCCGCTCGACAAGGTCTCCACCTCGATGACCATCAACGAACCGGCGATCATTCTTCTCTGCTTTTACATCGCGGCCGCCGAAAA
>CAYWCJ010000509.1:0-2872 GCA_964456595.1 uncultured Gemmatimonas sp.
TTCGGCATCCTCGCCATTGGCCATCTCGCGCGCGTCGGACAGCTCGAGCTCGGCTTTGGCGAGGCGATTCGCTTTCACGACGACATCCGCGAGACGATGATGTTCTCGGCCAAGGGAGGCGAGTCGAGGCGCATCTTTCACCGTTTCCGGATCGGCGAGCAGCTGTTCGACTTCGGCGGCACGTTGCAGCGCATCGGCGATGCGATCGCGCAGGTGGCTCAACATTCGAACGACGGGATGGCTGCGATGCGCCGAAGCGCCGTCGCCGTGGACTTCGGCATCAGAAATGCAGAATAGTGTGATTCGAGTCACCGCATACGGTCATTACAGGACCATAGGATCACCCTGTAATTGTGCGGAATATCCCCCACGGCGCACTTCGGCGGCCGTGGTGTGTACGCAGGAAGATAGCCGATCAGCCATCCTTCACGATACCTTCACTGTTCGATCACCCCGGGCTGCCGGCTTCGAGGACTACGTCAATGGTCACTGTCGGTACAACTCCCCTCCGCTTTACGCCTTCCACGATGAGCGTGTCGGTCGAACGCATATCCGACTTTCTGGCCACGGTGCCGCTGTTCCGTGAGCTGGATCGCGCGGCCGTGCGCGGCTTTGCGGAACTGACGCGCGAACAGAAGTTCGCCAAGAACGCGGTCATCGTCAGCGAAGGCGATCCCGGCGACGCGTTGTACGTCGTTCGCTCGGGTGAAGTGAAGGTCCTCATCATCGCCGAAGACGGACGTGAGGTCATTCTGGACGTCCTGGGTGTCGGTGATCACTTCGGTGAGCTCTCGCTGATCGACGGACGTCCGCGTTCCGCACACGTCGTCGCGACACTGCCTTCCGGATTGCTTGTCTTGCGACGCGCCGATTTCCGTCGTCAGGTGGAGCAGTCGCCCCTGGTGGCGTGGGGGCTCATGGTCGAACTCTCGCGTCGTCTGCGGCAGGCGGATGGCACCATCGGCAGCTTGATCCTGCTTGACGTGCCAGGTCGCGTGGCGAAGGTGTTGCTCGAACATGTCGGCCCAGGCGAACCGGCCACGCTGGTGAAGCACCTCACGCACCAGACGATCTCGCAGATGATCGGTGCGAGTCGTGAGACGGTGTCGCGGGCGATGGCCGAGTTCCAGGAGAAGGGATTGATCTCCGTGCAGCGTCGTCTCGTGACCATCGTCGATCGCGGTGCTCTGCAGGCGCGCTCGCGACCGCGGCTCTGATGTCGGAGGGGGCGGTCGCTCGTGCGCGCATGCGTGTGTGGGGGGTGCGCGGCACGTCTCCCAGCCCGGGTGCGCACACGGTGCAGTTCGGGGGCCACACACCCTGCATAGAACTGCGTACGGCCGACGACGACATCATCGTGCTCGACGCAGGCTCGGGCTTGCGAGGACTGGGCCGCGCGCTGTCGAATGCGCACGACGCTCGACCCATTCATCTGTTTCTTTCGCATCGGCATTCCGATCATGTGATCGGATTACCGCATTTCGCGCCGCTGACGGAGCAGTCTCGCGACGTCGTGGTGGCATGCGGCAACGCCGACGCGAATGAGTTGGGCCCGTTTCTCGAAGCGCTCCTCTCACCGCCACTCTTTCCGCCGGTGGCGGGCATTGTCAGTCGTCTGCACGCCCGCGACTGGTCGACGGACGACGACGTGTCCGTGGGCCGCACGATGGTGCGGCGACTCCCCGCGCGTCACCCCGGCGCGGCGTCGATCATTGCCGTGCAGGATGACGAAGGGCTGATCCTCGCTTACGCGCCGGACAACGAACTGTCGATGGCCAGCGATGATGGCACCGTGATCGCATGGCGCGATGCATTGGCGACTGCATTGCGCGATGTCCCGGTGCTGATTCACGACGCGACGTATGTCACGTCGGAGTTGACCGCGCATGTGGGTTGGGGGCATTCTACGGCGGAAGAGGCGACACGTTTCGCCGTGCACTGCAATGCCGGCACGCTGCTGCTCTTTCATCATCACCCCGACCGTACCGACGAGCAGCTCACGCAGATTGTGCTGGAGTGTCGCGCATTGGCCGCATCGATGGGCAGCGCGCTGCGCGTGGTCGCCGCCGCCGAAGGGTTGACTGTCGATGTGCGCGCCAGGGACGAACACGCGCGTGACGCGAAGCTGCGCAATCTCTCTGTGGTGTAGCGCAGACCCGTCCCCGCCTTCTTTCGCGCCAATCTCGCGCACGCTACTGTACGCCGAGCCTCTACCAGGATTATTGCCCGTGCGTACTTCTCAGCTTGTCCGCCTTTCCTTGGCGACCTCCGGACTCGTCGCGTTCACGGCGGGCGCGCAGCAGGCGCCCGTTCCCAATGCGGCTCCCGTCAATCCACTCACCGCGCTCCCCTTTGGCGCCAAAGACGACAAGCCGGTTTCCCTATGGACGCCGCCGGCGTCTGCGGGACGCCAGCTCTCGGTGAACGACCTCGTGTCCTGGAAGGGGATTCGTGTCCCGCAGCTGTCCAACGATGGCACGTGGTTTGCCTACATCCTCGCGCCAAACGAGGGCGACGCCGAGGTGGTCGTGCGTGGTACTGCGGCGGGAGCGAAGGAGATGCGCTTCCCGATCGGCGACGCCGCCGCGGCCGCCGGCGGGCGCGGCGGACCGGGTGGAACCGCTCCCTCGGTGGCGCTGAGCGGTAACGGACGATGGGTCGCGTTCCTCGAGTTTGCGAGCAGCGCGGCGGGACGTGGTGGTCGCGGCGGTCGAGGCGCCGCTCCCGCGGGTGGTAGCGCCGGCGTTTCAGCCGCTCCCGCGCAGCCCAGGCTGGCGGTCGTGAATCTGGCGGACGGCACCAAGCGCGACTTCGACAATGTGCGCGCCTTCCGCTTTGCCGGTGACAAGTCGGACTGGCTGGCCGTGCATCA
>CAYWCJ010000510.1:0-2867 GCA_964456595.1 uncultured Gemmatimonas sp.
GACCACCACCGGGACGACCACCACCGGGACGACCACCACCGCCTGCACCGCGCAACGGTGCACTACCCGGCGGACGCTTGGGCACCACCTCACCGCCGCGCGCCTGCGTCGGCTTGTCACCGAGTGCCGTGCGCACCTCGAAGAGCTGATCGCGCAATCGCGCCGCCGCTTCGAAATCGAGGGCGATCGCCGCTTCGCGCATCGCCATCTCCAACTCGCCGACCAGTACCGCCAGATCTTCGCGCGAACGCGGCGTCGACTCGCCACCAATCTTGCGCGGCGCAGGTGCGCCGCCATCAGCCTTTTCCACGCGCGCATCGGCCACGCGAGTGATGAACCGAACCTCCTCGATGCTCTTCACGACGCCCGTCGGCACGATGCCGTGCCGCTCATTGTGTTCGCGCTGGATCGTGCGACGCCGCGCGGTCTCGTCCATGGCGCGCTGCATCGAGCCGGTGACGCGATCGGCGTAGAGAATGGCCTTGCCATTCAGATGTCTCGCCGCGCGCCCGATGGTCTGAATCAGCGAGCGATCGCTGCGCAAAAATCCTTCCTGATCCGCGTCGAGGATCGCGACGAGTGATACTTCCGGCATGTCGAGTCCTTCGCGCAACAGGTTGATGCCGACGAGCACGTCAAACTCACCCAGACGCAAACCGCGAATGATCTCCACGCGCTCGATGGCGTCGATGTCCGAATGCATGTAACGCACACGAACGCCCATCTGTTGCAGATAGTCGGTGAGATCTTCCGACATGCGCTTGGTCAACGTTGTCACCAGCACGCGCTCGCCCTTGCGCTCGCGTTGCCGAATCTCATGCAGCAGGTCGTCGACCTGCCCCTTCACCGGCCGCACTTCGAGCACGGGATCGAGCAGTCCCGTCGGACGAATCACCTGCTCGACCACCACGCCTTCCGACAGCTCGAGTTCGAGCTCGCCCGGCGTGGCTGACACATTGATCAGCCTCGGTGCGAGCTGCATGAACTCCTCGAACACCAACGGACGATTGTCCAGAGCACTCGGCAAGCGAAACCCATAGTCCACCAGCGTCAGCTTGCGCGCGCGATCGCCGTTGTACATCCCGCGCACCTGCGGCAACGTCACGTGCGATTCATCGACCACCACGAGATAGTCATCGGGGAAGTAATCGAGCAGACATGCCGGACGCTCGCCGGCCACGCGTCCACTGATGTGGCGCGAGTAGTTCTCGATGCCCGCGCAGGTGCCGATTTCGAGCAGCATCTCGATATCGAAGTTCGTGCGCTGCTCGAGGCGCTGCGCTTCGAGCAGCTTTCCCTGCCCCCGCAACTCCTCAAGACGCTGCGTCAACTCGTCGCGAATGGCCACCACGGCGCGCTCGACCGTCGGACGATTGGTGATGAAGTGTTTGGCCGGATAGATCGCCGCCCGCTGCATCGCCGCGATCGTTTCGCCGGTGCGTGGATCGATCTTCGAGATGCGCTCGATCTGATCGCCCCACAGCTCGATGCGCACCGCCTGTTCTTCGTAGGCAGGATAGATCTCCACCGTATCACCACGCACGCGAAAGGTGCCACGGTCGAACGCGACATCGTTGCGCTGATACTGAATACCGACCAATGCGCGCAGAATGTCGTCACGCGCGATCTGTTGGCCGCGATCGAGCGACACCATGCGCTCGCGATACGACACTGGATCACCGAGTCCGTAGATGGCAGAGACGGTGGAGACGATCACCACATCCTCTCGTTCCATCAGCGACGAGGTGGCGCGGAGTCGCAGGCGATCGATGTCTTCGTTGATACTGGCGTCCTTCTCGATGTACGTATCGCTCGAGGGGACGTACGCCTCGGGCTGATAGTAGTCGTAGTAGGAGATGAAGTATTCAACGGCATTCGTCGGGAAGAAGCTCTTCAACTCGCCGTACAGCTGCGCGGCCAGCGTCTTGTTGTGCGACAAGACCAACGTTGGCTTGCCCCAGAACTCGATGACGTTTGCAATCGACATCGTCTTTCCCGATCCGGTGACGCCCAGCAGCGTCTGATATCGGTCGCCGCGCGTCAGCCCGGACGAGAGTTCGGCGATGGCGCGAGGCTGGTCGCCGGCTGGCGAGAACGGAGACTGCAATCGATAAAGCTCAGACATGATCAATAATATACTGCGGAAGATCGGCTTTTGTTCGGGATGGGACTTCGGTCCGATGGCTCGGCAGACTGACAGGCGTCCGGCGCTACTCTTCTTCGCTGGTCAGTCGCTCGCGGCGGCTGACGGCAGAGATGCCCTTCACGCGACGCGCCGCTTTGATGATGCGTTCGAGGTGTGCGAGGTTCTCCACTTCCACGAGTGCGGCGCCGGTGACGCGTCCATCAACGGTCTTGAGTTCGAGACTCTTGATGTCGGTGCCGGTCGCACACACGGCCGCGGCGACATCGGCGTACAGTCCGCGACGGTCGACACCATCCATCGCCAGTCGCACGACAAACCGCTCTCCGGCCATCTCGTGCCAGTCTATGTCAAGCCGGCGTTCCGGCTCGTGCACAAGCAGCAACAGATTCGGGCAATCGCCGCGATGAATGCTCACGCCGCGCCCACGCGTCACGTATCCGACCACCTTGTCACCGGGCACCGGCTGACAGCACTGCGCATAGCGAACGAGCAGGCCATCGGCGCCCTGAATCCGCACGCCCTTTCCGGTGCCGCGCACGCGATCGACGATGCGCGCGAGTGTACTCGGTTTCTCCGGTTCGGCTGACGCAGACTCCACCTGCGGATAGAGCGCTTTCACCACCTGCATCACATGCACTTCGCCCTGCCCGATCGCGGCCACGAGCTGATTCGCGTCTTTGAGCTTCAGCAGCTTGGCGACCGGCACGAGCGCGTTGTCATC
>CAYWCJ010000511.1:0-2859 GCA_964456595.1 uncultured Gemmatimonas sp.
GGATCAAGTACAAGCCGTTGGTGCGGCGGTAGGGGAAGGGTCGTGGCGGGTGCCGTTCGGCCGCTGCGGGGGTGGGGCAGGGCAGTCGCGAGTGGTGGAAGTTCGAGGGCAGGTGCGCGAGCGTGTGTGAGGCCGGGCTGAGCGAGGGCGCAGCTGCGTGGCTTGTCGATGGAGGATCGGCCGGCTTGAACCCAGCGTGCGCTGGTGCATTCAATCGGAGACCTACGTCGAGACGCGCCGCTGACTCACTTGCGCGACCGCCGCTGCGCGAACAGCCAATCGGTGAACTCCTTCGACGCATAGGTGGCGTCCCACGAGTTGTGATCGATGCCGAGGTATTCGGTGTAGCGCGCCCTCGCACCGAGCGCTTTGAAGGCTGCGGCCGGTTCGCGTGAGCCGGCGACCGGCACAACGCGGTCCATTTCTCCATGGAAGATCCAGATCGGCACGTCGCGCAGCTGGCGAGCCAGCGCGGCATCGTGCGGACCGCTGTCGGACGGCACGACGGGCTGTGGCGAGAAGCGCGGCGACGGCGAAATCCAAGCGCAGATCGGTGCCGCGGCCGCGAATAGCCCCGGATTTCGATACGCGATATACCACGTCCCGCGTCCGCCCATCGACAGACCGGTGAGATAGACGCGATCGGCATCGACCTTGTAGTCTGCCATCGTCTGGCGCAGCGCCACCATCGCGGCGTCGGCAGGACCGCCGGCCCACGCCGAATCGGTCGGCACCTGCGGAAAGACGATGATCGCCGGGAAGCGCGCCGGGTCCTGTCGAACCGCCGGCGCGAGTCCCACGGTAGTCTGGCGCATGCCATCCGAGCCCCGCTCACCAGCACCATGCAGTGCGAGAATCACCGGCCAGTCGGTGCGCGACGCATACTCGGCCGGTACGTACACCTGATAACGGAAATCGCGGCCGCCAACTGTTGCGACGCGGTTGAGGAATCCGGTCTCGACGCGCTGCGCCGTCGCTTCCCGCAACGGGACGGTGACGAGGGCAAGAATGGCAAGGACAAGGTGACGCATGATCGGCCTGCTCCGAGAGGGCGGTTGGGGTTCATGTAGCTTATCTCCGGCCAACGCCGGGGGCGAATGTGGTTGCGCAATGTGGTTGCGCAGTGTGGCTGCGCAATTCGAACCGGAGCGCGAATTCGCAGGCATGATGGGTATGCGCCGGCTTTGCCCATTCGCGAGACGTCCCGTTCTCGTCCGCCCCCTGCTCCCGGCACTGCTGACGGTACTCGTCGCAGCGCACGTGCTGCTGCCGACGTCCACCGCGTCTGGCCAGTCGGCACCGGCTCGGCCGGCGAGCGGCAAGCTCCGCGGCGTCGCGTACGACAGTGTGCGGGCGCGACCGATCGCACGTACCACGATTCAACTCATCCGCGAGAGCGACGCGAGCGGCGTACGCGAGATCACGGCCGACAGTCTCGGCCGCTTCAGCGCGGACAGTCTGCAGCCGGGTCGATGGATTGTCGGTGCGCGGCATCCGTGGATCGATTTGCTCGCGGTCGAGCAACTCGCGGTGCCTGTGGACGTGAAGCGGCGTGGGACGACCCGCACCACGGTTGCCGTGCCCGCGGGCCGCTCGCTCGTGGCGCGCGTCTGTGGGCGCGTGCTCTGCATCTTCGCAGACGTGTGCGGCGATCTGTGCGACGTTCCTGCTTCGCTCATCCCAGCGTCGAATGTCCAGTGTGCGGTTGGTGGTGTCGCTGCTGTCACGGCCGAGGTACACGAGCCCCGAGGCGCACGAAGGCGGCGCAATTCGGGTCTCGCTCACCCACAACGCTCCCGACGGGCCGGGCAGGACCACCGCGCACACTGACACGTACAACGGGCACCTCGTGAGGCTCATTCCTGATAGCTGCATCGTGGAGGTCGACACGTTCGAGACGGCCGACCCGCTGCTGCAAGGGTCGATGACGAGCACGATCACGCTCGCCGACGCCGAGGGCGGGACTGCCGTGGTCGCGGTCCATGACGACGAGCCACCAGGCGCGTCGTTGGCCGACAACGAGATCGGGTGGCGCATGGCATTGGCCAAGCTCGCCGCAATGGTCGAATCGGCCGCGTAACGAGAAGTCACATCTATCGACACAACAATCTCCCAATCACAACATCGCCGCGCAGACATGCTGCAGGACACCATGGAGCAATTGGAAGCGGACTTCACCGATTCGACTGCGCCGCACTCTTGGTCGGACCGGGACACGCGGGCCACGGACGCACCGAACCGTCCGGCATGTTCCCCTGTGGCACGAGGTCGCGCGGCAACTTCTGCGGATCTTCCGAGGCCATGTAGGCGAGCATCGCAATCAGCGTCGCGTTGTTGCGCAGGTCTTCGGGGACGATCTTGTCGTACGTGTCACGGTTGGTGTGCCACGTGGTGTTGCCGTAGTCCCAACCCAGCGCCCCGGTGCCGATGCCCGGCGCCTTGTAGCACACGAACGTGGTGTGGTCGGTGCCACCCGGGCCGCCGAAGGGCGAGTTGCTGCCCAGTCGCACCCACTGCGTGATCTCCGACGGCATCTCGCTCATGTAGCGCGAGAGATACGCCCCCGCCTGCACGAACGGTCCCGGGCTGATCGACGAGATGCGACCGGTCCCGTTGTCCTGGTTGAAGAGCATCTGCATGCCCGCGATCACTTCCGGGTGCATTTCGGCGTACGCCTTCGAGCCGTTGAGCCCCTGTTCTTCCGAGTTCCAGAGGCCGATCACGATCGTACGCCTGGGATTCGGATACACGGTCTTCAGAATGCGCATCGCCTCGATCATCGTCACCGAGCCGGTGCCGTTGTCCGTGGCGCCCGAACCACCCGTGAACGAATCGAAGTGCGCCGACAGCACGACATAC
>CAYWCJ010000512.1:0-2845 GCA_964456595.1 uncultured Gemmatimonas sp.
GGAACGCAATTTGACGAATTCGGACAATTTTCTGGCTCGTGGCTCGAAGACGCACTATTCACAGATTTCGTTTCGTATGAACGGCCGGCCCCATGACGAGGAGCCTGCTGTGGCAGAGCCGCCTGTCGCGGCCGCGCCGAAGGCCGAATCAGTCCAGGCAAAAACGCCCGTCGTTCACGAGCAGTCGCCGCCGCAGAATGTCGATCCAGCGATCGCTCCTGCGGCGGAGCAGTCGCAGGGATGGCGCGGGGCGATTGAGCGGCTCTTTGGCGGCTGACATTTGGCGGTCGAAGAATTCATGCTGTAATGCTTTCACGGTGGCGCGCACTGTCTCGGTGTAGGACGCAGGACAAGGCCGCTCAATCCCTTCCCTCTTTCGGAGATAACTGTCATGGCTGGCTCAACGTACAAGCGCGTTAAGTGCAAGATTGGCGCCGTCGAGTTCTTCCCCATCGAAGTGAAGTACGGCATTTCCCGCTCGGCCAATCAAGTCGGTCGCCGCATTGGTGAGTCGCTCCAGTCGCGGGCGTACGTGTGGGTCGATCCGCACGACATCTCGCGCCTCTCGCAGGCCGCGTTGGTGGACCTCTGGAAGATGGCCACCGAGCCGAAGGATCCGCTGTACAAGGTTGAAATCACTTGGTATCTCGAGGACGGCGACAAGGTGCTCAGCGCCGCCGAGTTCCAGGGGTGGATCTCGATCTTCCAATTCACCAACCCGGCCCTCGGCGGTTTGCCGGGCATGGGCGGCGATCTGTCGGGCAAGAGCGGCACGCTCCAGAGCCAGACGGCGTACAACAACATGCTGTATATGGAGCTCGTCGTCACACTCGACGAAGCGAACGTCGCGAAGCACCGCTTCACCAAGTAACGAACGGCTGGCGGCCGGCTCGCCCCATGGAAAGCCTCGCCGCCCCTCTGCGCATCGAGCGAAACGGTCGCTTCGCTCGATCTGATCGCATCGATGCTGTCATTCAGGTGCTGGCCGCGATGACGGTGAGCCAGAGTGCCGACTCCAAGGACTTTCTGGGGTTCGGGCTCGCTGACCTGATCGCGTCGCTCAACCTATCGGTGGGCGATCAAGGCCAAGTCGGCGACGCGATGAACGCTGCCCTCGACGCACTCGGCATCGACTGGGTACGCGTGGAGTCGGTGTCGCACCGCACGGGCGAGGTCGGGAGCGGTGCCATCTTGCTTGACGTTTCGCTCACGCTCTCCGATTCCGACGGCGTAGTCCACCGGCAGCTCGCCGTGTAGAAGCGCCGCGCCACCGGTTTCCCGTATGCATGTCATTGTCGAAGTCGCTTTGGGATCCGTCGTCATGTTGCGCAGCAGCGAGATCGAGCACCTCGAGCTCGTTCAGGAGCTGGGCGAGCACACCCGCCTCGACTTGCACTTCTCGCGTGATAGCGCCACAAACGTGATGCTCGACGAGCTGCTGGGTGTCGAAGCCACGGTGACGCTCACGGCGGACACCTTCATCCCGGCGCCGGTCGTCGTATTTCGCGGCGTGGTGACGGGCGGTCGGCAGACCCACCATTCGCACCACGGCTCGGCGCTGCAGCTCGCGGCGATGTCGGCGTCGGCAAAGATGGAGTACACGAACGCCCGCGTCTTCCGCGACATGAAGGCGAAGGATGTCCTGAGCAAGCTGGGTGTGCGGGTCGAAGGCGCCGGCCGCGGCGATTCAATGGACTTCCTGCAGTACGATGAGACGGATTTCGCGTTCGCCAAACGCCTTGCAGACGAACATGGGATGTTCCTGCGCACCGATGGCGACAGTGTTGTGGCCGCCGACACCTTCGGCGAGCCGGTGGAGCTGCGCTGGGGCGATTCGCTGTTGGAGCTCGAATCCGAGGCCTCGCCAACCAACCATGGCATGAAGGGTTGGTTCTACCAGATGGAGAAAAAGCAGGCGCACGCGTTCCACGGTATCCGGGTGGATGTCCCCCGGTTCGGTGGCGCAGGAACCCTCGTCGCGGCGGCCTCCAAGTTGGCCGGACAGGTGAACGGCGGCGGCGACACGAAATTTCAGGGAGCACCGTTCCGTGCGAAGCGCACCAACAACTACCGTGATACGCTGGAGCGCGAAAGCAAGCGCGCTGCGGCGGGGAATGTCCGCATCCGCGGCGAATCGATCAACCCGCGTCTCGTTTCCGGCGGCCGCATCGACATCGTCGCGTTCGAAGGCTACCGCCGGCCCCCGATTGACGGCGTCTTCGGCCTCACGCGCGTCGTGCATGTGTTCGATGGTCAACAGTACAAGAACCATTTCGAGGCGACCACGGCGTCGGCTTGGCTGAGCGAGACCGCGCCGGAGCGCGAGTTGATGCGCGGCATCTCCACGGGCATCGTCGTGGACAACATCGATCCGGCAAAAATGGGTCGCGTCAAGGTGCGTTTCCCGTGGAGCGACGACGCGGGACGCTGGTATCGCGTCATGAGCAGCTACGCCGGCAAGGATCGCGGGTTCTTCTTCACGCCGGAAATCGAAGACGAGGTCGTGGTCGCCTTCGAACACGGTGATCCAGAGCGAGCAATCGTCATCGGTGGTGTCTGGAACGGCATCGACCTGCCGCCAGAAAAGGGCCCCACGACCAAGTCCCTCGTGACGCCGAGCGGCAGCACGTTGCGGTTCATCGACAATAACGGTAAAGAGGTCGTTGAGGTGTACAGCCCGGAGGGCAGGTGCCTGATTCAGCTGTCGAACGCGGGGAGTAAGCCCGTACTCACGCTGCGCACGAGCGGCGACATCTCCATCGAGGCAGACGGACAGGTGCGCATTCAGGCCGAGTCTTTCCTGGTAAAGACGAGTGGCGATGCGTTTGTGAAGGCGGGCGGGAAG
>CAYWCJ010000513.1:0-2835 GCA_964456595.1 uncultured Gemmatimonas sp.
ATTCTTCACTGAATCTCAATGTTCCAGCAAATGCAGTCAGGTGGATTTCTTTCTCTGCGGAGCTCGGTAGCGCAAAATCCTCCGAAGACGTTCGCTCTGCACTTGAGCGTTTTGCGCTTCCACCTGCATCGTACATAACGAAACGATATCCTGCGGATTCTGCACCCGGACGAGGGATAGGGATCTACATCAATTCGTACTTGGGAGTGTCTGGGGGGGTCGAGTCGTTGGGCGGAACCAACAAGGCGAGTAAGACAAGAGGATTCGCGGGGTTCTCGTTGCCGATCGGTCTGGAGGTCAGTGACCCCAGGGGACAACGTTCGCTGTTGCTCTCAGTGCTCGATCTTGGTGCGCTTGCTAGCTACCGGATCGGCGGCGATTCAGTTCAAGCCGCGCCGAATGTTGCGTTGTCCAACGTTATCGCGCCCGGGTTATTCGTCACGTATTCTTTCAGTCGCTCCTTCCCCGTCGCAATTGGCGCTGGCTGGCAGTATGCGCCGCGACTAAGAACGGTGGGAAAGGACGAGCCGCGCGATGCGTCGAGATTCGGGCTGTTCGTCGCAACTGACGTCCCGCTATTCCGCATACGATAGATTCGGGGGAGCACTACACAATGCCGGGATGCGGTCTTCCCCCCAATTGAGTGTTCGACCAGGTCACGGCTCAAGGGTGTCGTGCTCTCGCCCCACCTGTCTTCAGATAGCCAAATCGCAGCTGACGTCCCTCCGGAACGACTGGGCGTGTCGTCATTGGAGTGATTTGCCAGTGACGCACGCGCTCAATTGGGAGATGGTGGGTCGCGCGTTGCTCGATGTGTTGCTCAACCAGACACGCTTTAACGAGGAGCTGCGGCGCTCGGCGTTCTCAGTCACTTATCGATTGATCATTGCAGTACACCCTGACCCCGCTTCTCCTCGTGTCGCTCGACTTCTTTCTTACTTCCTACGACCCGTCAGACCTTCCAGGCTCCAGAATCGACCCATTGGGGTTCGAGCGAGCGTAAGCTTCCCCGTCAAGCACACAGTTGAAAGTGAGACAGGTCGGGTGAGGTGAGTCTCGGCAGAAAGGTCAGGGGCGGGACGTCGCCGAGCGAGTCATGCGTCCGTTCCGTGTTGTAGCGCTGCCGCCAGTCTTCACTGAGGTCGCGCACTTCATCAAGCGTGGTGAAGACCCAGGCGTTCAGGATCTCGGTCCGATAGCTGCGATTGAAGCGTTCGATATACGCGTTCTGATTCGGCTGCCCGGGTTGAATGAAGACCAGCTGAATCCCGTTCCGTTGGCACCACGCGCGCAGGACTTCGGACACGAACTCCGGCCCATTGTCACAGCGAATGCGACGCGGCACGCCATGCATCGCGATCAGCTGATCGAGCACCGTCACGACGCGCTCACTGGGGAGCGATACATCGACTTCGATGGCCAACGCTTCGCGATTCCCTTCGTCGATCACGTTGAAGATCCGATACCGTCGGCCGCTGTAGAGCGTATCGCCCATGAAGTCCATCGCCCATGTGTCGTTCAACTGCGCCACCGCCTGCAACGGCACCCGCACGCGCGTCGGCACGCGCTTCTTCGTGCGTCGCACCTGATTGAGCTTGAGGGCGCGATACACGCGATAGACCCGCTTGTGATTCCACCGATGCCCCATCGCTCGCAACCGGTGATAGCACTTCCAGAAGCCCCAGCGCCCTTCCTGCGCGATCAACGTCGCCAACGCCGCGATGAGCGGCGCATCGGGGGCGTCCTGCACGTGCGGAGGCCGATAGTACGCGGTCCGCGCGAGTCGCGCGATCTGACAGGCCGACACCACCGAGCGTGCATGCTCGTCGACCAGAATCGCTACGACCGCCCGCCTGACGGACCGCGCTACAATTTTCGGCTGAGCACATCCTTGATCGCGGCATTCTCCAGCGCCATGTCCGCGTACATCCGCTTCAAGCGCGCATTCTCGTGTTCGAGCGCTTTCAACCGCGGCAGCTCCGGCACGCCGGCGCTGCCGTACTTGGACTTCCACAGATAGAACGTCGGCCGACTGATGCCATGCTTGCGGAGAATCTCCGCCACCGGCACGCCGGCCTCGCCTTCTCGCAAGATCGCGACGATCTGGGCTTCACTGAACTTCGATTTGCGCATCGTGTGCTCCGGGGAAAATCGACCGGAGTCTAACTTACGCTGTGTCTTTCGAGGGGAAGGTTACGCAGGGAGCGATCGTCTCAAATTCCCCACCCGGTGAATCTCACGCCTCGGAGTGAGGGGTGAGGGTGGATTTCATGAGGCCCGCTTTGCGCTTTTCGCGGAGCCGGTAGGAGTCGCCTTTGATGTTGACCGTCGTGGCGTGATGCAGCAAGCGATCGAGGATAGCGCTCGCGATCACCGCGTCGCCGAAGACCTCGCCCCACGCACCGAGCCTCTGATTGCTGGTGAGCAGGATCGCGCCGCGTTCGTAGCGGCGACTGACGAGTTGGAAGAAGAGATTCGCGCCCTGCCGATCAATCGGGATGTAGCCGATTTCGTCGATGATCAAGAGCTTGGGCTGCGTGAGGATCTTGAGCCGCTCTTCGAGACGATTCTCGTAGAGGGCCTTACCGAGTGTGGTGATTAAGGCGGCCGCTGTGGTAAACATCACGCGCAGCCCGAGGCGACACGCCTCGAGTCCGAGGGCGACGCTCAAGTGCGTTTTTCCGACACCAGGCGGCCCGAGTAACAGCGCGTTGGCGCCGTTCGCGACGAAGCGCATCGTGGCGAGCTCTTTGATCACCTTCGGATCGATCGACGGCTGGGCTTTCCAGTCGAAGCCGTCGAGGGTTTTGTGAAAGGGAAAGCGCGGCATCTGCA
>CAYWCJ010000514.1:0-2824 GCA_964456595.1 uncultured Gemmatimonas sp.
CAGCGCATCACCGTACGCCTCGATCGCGTGCTTGCTCATGCTGTACGGGCCGAAGAACGGTCCTGACAGGATACCCGAAATCGAACTGATGTTCACCACGCGACCCTTCGCATCGATGACAAGCGGCGCGAACGCCTTGGTGATCCGATAGGGTCCGAACACATTCACGTCGAACAGGGCGCGCAATTCCTTTTCGTCGACGTGGATGAGCGGTGCCACGATGGCGATCCCTGCGTTGTTGACGACTCCGTACAGTCCGCGCCCACCCCTGCGTACCGTCTCGACGGCGGCGGCGATGTCTGCGTCGATGTTCACGTCGAGCTTGACGCCCTGCACGTTCTTGATCTTCGAGAGTGCCGCGAGGTCTTCCGCCTTGCGCGCACCGCCGTAGACAAAATGCCCCTGCGAGGCGAGCAGTTCGGCGATCTTGCGGCCAATGCCGCTGCTGGCGCCGGTGACCAACACGGCGCGTTGCGCGGTGGCGGGTTGCTGCGCAGCGAGCGGGGCCGCGGCGAGCGGCGCCGCAACGAGCAGGAGAAGCGGAGCGATCCGGCGAGTGATGGTCGTGCGCATTGCGCCTCTGGGGTCTCGAGTGATCGGGTGATGGTGGCGTTCGCGGGAGCTCCGTTGCTATACCAGCGAAGGCCCGGCCGGTTCATACAAGCAAGATGGATCGCCGTCCTGAATGGTAGAAGCTTCCTGACGCTCGTCAGACACCGACCCGCACCCATGTCCCAGCGGTTGCGGTACGAATGGCGGCCAACAACTCCGGCACGATCGGTCGGAGGTCGGTGAGCCGATTAGAATGCGCATATACGACAATCACGCCGAACGACAGCGCGGGCATATTCTGTTGATACGGGAGATTGCGGTCCATCGTGACAAATACGTCGCAGATGGGTGCGGCAGATTCGAGCGGCAGATTCTCGTCAAGTAGAACGCGCAGCAGCAAGCAACGAATCGCGGGCGGCGTCCAACGCCGTCACCGCTTGCTCTTTCGACACCGCGGGGAACTGCCGCAAAAATTCGTCCAGCGTGTCGCCACCTTCGAGATAATCGAAGAGCGACTGGACAGGGACGCGGGTTCCGACAAATACCGGCGTGCCGCCGAGTGTGGCGGGATCGATGTGAATCGCGTGAGAAAGGTCCATGGCGGTGCCCTCGAGTGAAGCGTCTCCTACAGTTTACACCAACGGTTGGTGAGGTGTCTTGCATCTACCGATTCGTTGATGCTGCGGTAGTTCTGATCAGGGCGCCAGCTCGAAGCTGTCTGGGGGTGGGAAGCACCGTGCGTGAGCCGGAGCGGCGTGCCTGATCTTTCGTCGTAAGAGCCCGAACAGTGGCGAGGGCCGCTCCTCACGCCGCGAGATTGCGAAGTTGGTCGGCGTCGCGCCGTTGAGTCGCGACTCCGGCACGCGGCGCGGACGCCGCTTCGTCCAAGGGGGCCGTGCCACGGTGCGCGCGATGCTCTGAATGGGGGCTTCGTCGCGACGCGACACAATCCAAGCATTCGGAGCTTCTACACGCTGGTCGTGGAGGCGGGGAAACCGAAAAAGCTCGCGCTCGTCGCCTGCATGCGAAAACTCCTGACCATCCTGAACACGATGATGCGCACCAACACCGCATGGTCGCTGAACGTCGACGCGCACCCGCTCATTCCTGCTGGACTTTCAAGACAGTTGCCAACGCTCGCATTCTGTTGAAGCAGCGTCAGATGGAAAGCCCTGGAAGCGGGCGCGCCAGCGCTCGCGTAACACGGCGCACTGCAGCAGCCGTTGGCTGCAGCAACGCAAGGTTAGCCAGCGTTCACACCGCGAACATGGCCTGGAGCACGCCGAGGATCTTCGATTGCGTGGGGGCCGTCAACGCGCCGAGACGCTTCTCCAGGCGTTCGCCATCGACCGTCCGCAGCTGGTCGAGGACTACATGGCCGTCTTTCCCGGCAAACCGGCATGCGACCCGGAACGGATACCGATGACTACCCGTCGTGAGCGGCGCGACGATGAACGTGCCGAGATGCGCATTCAACTCATCGAGCGACACGATGACGAACGGCCGCGTTTTCCGAATCTCGCGGCCGCGCGTGGGATTGAGCGACACCAGGTAGACGTCCCCGCGGCGAACCGCCGGCGGCGCTACCACTGCCATTCGTCCTCATCAAAGCGCGTGGGGGTCGGCGGATCGAGGACCGGCGCACCTTCCTGCTCGGCAAGCGCACGCGCCTGCGCATGCAATGATTCTGGGAGCCGGAGAATGATCGTGCTCATGCATCCTCCTGGAGTAGGGCCAGAAACTCGCCGGGGGTCAACGTCTGCAATCCAAACTGTTCGACGCCCGCAGAATCCCGCGTGTTGAACGTCGCGATATAGCCGCACTGCGCTTCGACGGCGACTTCCAACACCATGTCATCGTTCGGATCGCGCAGGAACGGGCGCCAGAGATAGAAGATCTTCCGATGGTGCGCCTGCGCGCAGACGAAATCGGCCACCGCATCGACGTCCGCGTGGGTCAAAACCCAACTCGCGCGCCTGTCGCCGCGCCACGGCCTCGTATTCGTGCACGAGCGGGACCGACACGCTGATCTCAAACGCGCCGTCGGCCAACAAGCCAAGGAGCGCGAACGAACGCAAGCGGGCGCACAAGGCATCTAACGGCCTGCTGTTCACCGGCGGACCGCGCTGCGGACCGTCAGGTGCAACAGCATGCTATACCGCGCGCTCAGTCGAGTCACATCCGACGGTGCCGTGCCATCTCCGCCTCGCTCAGCCGGAGGAAGCGGGCGGCATTGTCGTAGAGGAGCGCGCGTTTCTGAGCCGCGCTCAGG
>CAYWCJ010000515.1:0-834 GCA_964456595.1 uncultured Gemmatimonas sp.
ATCCGTGAGCGGGCCGTGAGTAGACCGTGAGTAGACCGCTCCGGTCCCTGTGCGCTTGTGTTAAGCTCATGGGCGCCTTTCGCGATTCTGAGCAGGAGGATAGTTCCGTTGGCTATAACAAATCTACGCGTATGTGCCCCCTTGGTGGCTGCGTTACTTCTTTCCGCTTGTCAGAACTCGACAAAATCCGGTGCCGCGGGTGCGAAGACGGCCGCCGAACGGGCGGTAAAAACACTGCGGGAGGAAGCCACCCAATTCGATCCGGAGAGGCTGAAGGAGTTAACCGACGTTTTAAGCCAGAGTGACAAGGACTTCAAGGCCGCGCGCTACGCCGACGTAATGGTAGAGCTGAAGGATTTTCCGTCGAAGCTCAAAGAATTGGGCGACTCTGTTAGCGCCAACAAGAAGAAGGCCGAGGAGTCATGGAAGCAGCAAAAGGAGGACATGCCGGGCCTGCTTGAAACTGTGGAGACCGCGATGATCGACCAAGACTTGCTGACGAAGCGCGTTAACTCCAAGCTCGCGAAGGTTAAGCTTCTGTGGGCGGAAGCGGAGGGGTTGAAGGCGGCCGATAAGTTGGGGGAGGCGGTCGCGAAGGCCAAGCAGGCGAGGGAAGCGCAGCGGGCGCTTGCCGATATTGTTATGCCGGAGAAGTAACGCCATGGATAAGCCGACCTGGGAAACATTGGAGAAGCTTTCGAAGCTAGAAGAGATGGACCGGCGGTCCGTTTTGCGGCCGCATGACGAAGCTGGCCTGAGTTCGGCGGTGCAAAAAGACAAGGACGCGATGGCTATCCGGGGGGCTCTCGACAAGGAACTGACCCAGTTAGCCTT
>CAYWCJ010000515.1:844-2824 GCA_964456595.1 uncultured Gemmatimonas sp.
ATACAAAGCCCTGCTGCTGAAGTCGCGGGCGTTTTCGCAGTACTTGAACTCGTATTTGTATTTCGGGGTGCGTTTTCTATTAGGGCGAAAATATTGTTACTGCGAGGGTCCCGATGAAGAAGGGGACGGCCCAGGCGCGGGGGAAGAGGGCGGTAAGAAGCACCGCCAACGAATATGGAATGAACGGACGGTTCCGCTCAAGCCACCAGACGCCGTAGAGGGACGCGATGGACAACAGGCGTTAGCGGATTTCCAGAGGCTGCTGGTTTGCGACGGCTCTAAGTGGGGAGATGCGCTTGGATTTCTGGATGGCTTCACCAGCATGCTGAGAGGCATTGAGGACGAGGACGGCTCCGCCAAGGAGGGGACCCAGAAGACTTTTGAGCTATACCTCCGCGGGCTGCTACCACCCAACGACCGAACGCAAGATCAGAACCTGTCCGCTTTGCGTCTGAACCTGATCGGTTGGGCGGAAGGGCGCTGCAAATTTTACCGGGACCTGGAACCGCCGCCGGAGACGCCGAAGAACAGCGTCGACGAGAAGACGGCGCGGAAGGGGCCGCCCCCGAAACAATGGAGGCGGAATACGAGCGCGACCAATCCCCTTGCCGCGCGATTCGGGGCGATGGATCTGTACTGGCTGGCAAGGATTCTGGGCGCGTCAGTTTCCAGCCAATGCCAAGTCAGCTACGTGGGCGTTTCCTGGCTGGAACTGATTTCCCGGCAGGGCGAAGCGGGACAAGCGGGACAGTTCACCTACCTGGAAATGGAAGAAATCCTGCGCAACGTATTTGATTTCGCCTGCGAACTGGTTCAGAATTCCATTGAGATATCGGAACAGTGCGAGTGGCGGAAGGCGCATCCGGAGGATAAACCGGAGACCCCAACCGACTCCTGGCGGCTGACGTACGATCGCGAACTGAACGAGATCCATGGTCAGCGGAAATTGCGAGAGTACCAGCGGCCGCCCGACCCGAGCCGCCCGCAACCCAAGGCTGAGACGGCGAAGACGCCTTGCGGGGAAGACGATGTGCAGGAATATTATTGGAGCCGCAGGGTCCGCACGGGGGAAACCGAGCAGGACTTGGTGGGGCTTGCGATTTCGGGCGGGGGGATCCGCAGCGCAACGTTCGGGCTGGGGGTGTTAGAGCGCCTGCGGGAAATCGATCTGCTTCGGCGAGTGGACTATCTCGCCACGGTGTCCGGCGGTGGATACATTGGAGCGTGGCTGCTGGGTAATGTCCGGCGGACGCGCTACTGGTTGGGCAAGCCCACGAGTTGGAAGGAATCGATTGACCACTTGCGGGATTACTCGGACTATCTCGCTCCCCATTCCGGGTTGTTTAGTGCCGACACATGGGTGATGTGGGGTACGTGGATCCGGAACGCACTCCTGATCCAACTTTTAGCGCTGGTCTGTCTGGGGACCGTTTTGACATTGGGTTTGCTGGGGAAGAAACTTTTCGACCTCCCCGGTAGAGACGCCGGCACCGACTTCGCCGCCCATCTTCTGCTGGCGGGGTGCACGGTTGGTATTGCGGTATTCGTATGCTGGCAGCTCTCGTCCGTCGGGTCGGCAAAGGGACAGAAGGGTCCCAAGATCGTGGCGTTTTTCGCTTGGGTGGCTTCGTTCGTGACGGCGGCTTTGTTGTGGCGTTTGGCGTCCGACTTGACCCCGGAGCGGGGACTAATGGATTTCTCGGCGTTCTTGCCCCTGTTCTGGCGCACGATGCCTGGGTACATGGGCGTATGCTTTTATGCGAGCTATGCCGCCATGTCCGCGATTTCGCTATGGCCGGAGCCTGGAAAGGGGTGGACCGTGACGCGAGTGGCCGGGGCCCTGCTGACGCCGTTGCCTTGCATGGGGGTGGCCTATATCAGTCTGTGCGGGGTTCTGTGGTTCTTTAACCGCTTGGCGGCAGAAGGAATTCCGCAGGGTTCCTGGATGTCCTATGTCCTCGGCCCGCCGCTAACGTTGAT
>CAYWCJ010000516.1:0-2819 GCA_964456595.1 uncultured Gemmatimonas sp.
GCCGTACCAGTCCGAGTGTGGTGCGGTTGTCGAAGAGGACGACAAGAATGACGCGACGCGCGATATCGGCGAGGTACATCGACTCGCGTTCGCCCTGATGAAAGAGCAACTTGAAATCGGTCTCACCAATGAGTCGCGCCAGCTGATCGTTGGCGCTGAAATCGGCCGCTGTGAGCGTCGCAAACGCGGTGGCATCGAAGTTGGGTGGCTCGCCGACGGTGGCGACGAGCTGACCGCTTCGATCCACGATCAGCGCGCACCGCGCCTTCGCGTCGTACAGAAACCGCTGCAGCGTAATGGTGATGGCCCCGAAGTCGTCCTCAGTGAACGACCAGGTGGCGGCGCCGACGGGCATGAACGTATTGGGAGAAAGGGTCCGCACTCCCTCGCGAGAGGGAGTCGTGCACTATCAACGCTCGGAGGCCCCCGAAAGTAACCTCCCGACCGCCATCTCAAGTCATGTCGCGGCGCGCCGAGAGGGCCTGTGCGATTGTCACCCCGTCGGCGTATTCGAGATCCCCGCCAACCGGAAGCCCACGCGCGATACGGGTGATGCGGATGTCTAGGGACGCCAACTGTCGCTGTACGTACAGCGCCGTCGCCTCTCCCTCGAGCGAGGGGTTGGTGGCCAAAATGACCTCCCCGACCCCCTCGGGCTCGATCCGCGCGAGGAGGGCACCGATGGCGAGGTCATCCGGTCCGACGCCATCGAGCGGAGACAAACGGCCGCCCAGCACGTGATACAAGCCGCGAAACTCGCCGGCACGCTCCACCGAGGCGATATCGGCTGCCTCTTCCACGACACACAGCGTCGTCGCATCCCGTCGCGGATCGCTGCAGAGGTTGCAGAGCGGGGCTTCGGTGAAGTTCTGGCACCGCTCGCACGACCGCACGCGCTCCGTGAGCGAGACCAGCGCTTCGGCGAGACGGAGACTCTGCGAATGCGGCTGACGGAGCAAGTGATACGTGAGCCGCATGGCGGTCTTGCGACCGATGCCGGGCAGGCGCGCAAGCTCGCTGGTCAGCTCATCGATCACTGACATGCGTTGTTCCCGGGACGATCAGCCCGCACGCTGCGCGCCGATCTCAGAACGGGAGTTTGAACGGCAGATCGATGCCGCCGGTCACTTTGCTCATTTCCATCTGCATCGCTTCGGCCGCCTTCTTCTGCGCTTCGCCAACCGCGACGACGATGAGCTCTTCGAGCATCTCGAGATCGTCCGGATTCACGACCGATTTATCGATCTTGATCTTTGTCAGCAGCATCTTGCCATCGCACTCGGCGGACACCATGCCACCGCCTGCGGCAGCCATGAAGGAGCGCTTGCCCAGTTCCTCCTGCGCCTGCTGCAGGCGACCCTGCATGTCCTTGAACTGATTCAGAATCTTGAAGAAGTCGGTCATGTCGGAAGATAGTGGTCGCGAGTGATCGGTGGGATCAGTCGAGCAGTTCGAGATCGAGTACGCGCACAGCGGCATCGAGCAATGGATCGCTCGCCTGCAATTGTTCCATTCGCTGCTGCTGCACGACAGCGGCAGTGAGACGCTTGGTTGGGCGCGCGGCGGGTTGTTCGGCGGCAGAACGCTGCAGCCGCAACGTGATACCCGTGATCCCTTCCAACGCGCCCTGCACCGCTGCCACGACGTCGGCACGTGCACCATCGACCGCTTTGGCGAAGGTGTCGTCGTTGCCGACGTAGCCGAGGACCAGCGTGCCGTTCGGCAGCACCTCCATGGGCACGACGCGCTGCACGGCCTGGGCAAGCATACCGCGTCCGTTGCTGTGGACGGCGGTACACACGCTGGGCCACCGTGCCTTCACCAACTCGAGCGACGGAGGCGGCGCGGCGAAGTCGATCGGTGGCGCCGATTCGTGTAGCACCGGTGCCGCGGCCGCCCGCGCTTCCTGCGCTGCGGCTGCCGCTTGTGCCGCTTGCTGCGTGGCCGTGCGCGGCGCTGGCGGTATGAATACGGGCGGCGTGCTCACGCTTGCTGACGCGAGGGCAGGCGTGATCACGGCCGGTGGAGATGGCGGCAACGCATGCGCCGATGCCACGCGCACTTCGCGGGCGGCGCGGCGTACTGGCGGATCGTCACGACCAGCGTCGCCAAAACCCTTCAGCACCTCTTCAAGCTCCACCGTGCGATCGATGAGCGCGAAGCGCACGAGCAACGTTTCGATCAGCAGCTGCGGTTGACCGCTGCGCCTGAATGTCGGCTCGAGTTCGAGCAGGGCGTGCAGCATGCGCAGCAGATCGCTCACCGCCACACGAGTCTTTCGTTCCAGGAGCGCGA
Organism: uncultured Gemmatimonas sp.; assembly: GCA_964456595.1. Classification (GTDB taxonomy): domain Bacteria; phylum Gemmatimonadota; class Gemmatimonadetes; order Gemmatimonadales; family Gemmatimonadaceae; genus Gemmatimonas. The sequence goes on from CAYWCJ010000516.1 coordinate 2,296, forward strand.
CACGCGTGCGTTCGGCGAGTTCCGGCATCGCGCCGCCGAGTGCGATGGCGAGTTGTGCGCGCAGCAGCTCACCCAGTCCGGCCATCACGAGTCCGAAATCGACACCGGAATCGGCCAATCGCTGCACCGCAGGAAACACATCGGCTGCCCGCCGCTCGATGATGAGGTCGAGGAGGGCGAGATACTCCTCGTCGGGCACGAGGCCGAGCGCTGCACGTACGCGTTCAGCGGTCACGTTGGCGCTGTCGCCGATGGAGAGCACCTGATCCGTGAGCGAGAGCGCGTCGCGCAATCCACCGTCAGCGGCGCGAGCGATCATTCCCAGGGCTTCGTCTTCGAACGTGACGCCCTCCTCGCCCAGCACGCTGGCCAGGCGTTCGCGGATCTCGGCCGGTCCGATGCGCTTGAGATCGAACCGCTGCAACCGCGAGAGCACGGGCGCGGCCATCTGCGCGATCTTCTGAGGCTCGGTCGTCGCGAAGACGAACACGAAGCGTGGAATGCGCTGCTCAAAATCCTCGAGG
>CAYWCJ010000517.1:0-2818 GCA_964456595.1 uncultured Gemmatimonas sp.
TTTCGTAGGCAACGCGGATGCGTTCCCAGACGCGCATGAAATCGGCCTTCTTCTTGGACAGGACGACGGAGCCTTCCATGTCCTCGAGGTGCTCGAGCAGGACTTCGACTTCGTCACCGACCTTGAGGTCGGGCATATCCTTGAACTCTTCGAGCGGGATCGTGCCTTCGGACTTGAAACCGATATCGAGCACCACGAGGTTCTCGCGGATCTCGAGCACGCGCGACTTGACGATCTCGCCTTCCTCGATCGAGGCCAGCGTGCCGTTGTACATCTCCATCATCGCTTCGTACTCTTCCGAAGAGAATTCGTCTTCTTCGTAGAGTTCCGGGCGACGGTTGGCGAGCGGACGCAGCTGCGCTTTCTGCAGATCGCGCTTCTCGCGCGGGGTCAGCTTGGCGGGCAGCATATCCGCGTTCAGGTCGAGCTCCGCTTCGATCGCGGTTTCGATCGCGGTTTCGTTCTCGATGTCGGTATTCATACCGGGGTTGATCTCCACATCGCGGGACAACGCTCGCCGCGCCGAGGCTGGGGTTAATGGTCTGCACGTCGATCAGCACGACGCACAGCACCACGCACCTGCCCGGAATGCCCGAACAAGGCGCGCGGTGTCGAGAACCATGAAACGTAGACGGGTCGGTCCATCCGGTCAACGGACCCGGTCAAGGACCTAAGTAGCTGTGGTGGGACGATCTGCGGGCTCGTCCGATGGACGTCGCCGCGAACGAGCGAGAGGTCAGGCTCCTTGCAGTCGCGTCCGTGTGGCACGCGCCAGCGACACGATCCGCTCGACCTGCTCTTCCTGGGTCAATGTCGTCGTATCGATGGTGATGGCGTCACGGGACGGCGCGCTTTGTGTTGCATCCTGCGCGTCCCGAAGTACCAGCGCCTCGGTTTCGGCCGCAATCTCCTCGTCGGACGGACGACGGCTGAGACGCTGAACGAGACGTCGGCGTGCCCGTTCCCATGGATCGGCCACCAGGAACACCTTGAGCGGGGCGTCCGGGAACACGGCAGTGCCAATATCGCGTCCATCGACGACCACGTCGGTGGCGGCGGCGGCACTGCGGACGACCGAATTCACCCACTCGCGAACCGCAGGCATCTGCGCCACCTGCGAGACGTGGCGGGTGACGGGAGAATCGCGCAATTCCTCGTCCACCACTTTCGCGTCCACCAATGGAAGCACCGAGCGATCCGTCAGACGCCAGGCCACGCGACCGGAGAGGGCCAGGAGCGCCTGCGGAGTCCAACTCGACGGATCGACGCTGCTTTTCAGCCCCAACCAGGTGATCGCGCGATAAAACGCTCCCGAGTCGACATGACGCACGCCCAGCAACTCGGCCACCCACTGCGCCGTCGAACTCTTGCCCGACGCGGCCGGCCCATCGATGGCAATGACGAGCGGGGGCGCTATGACGCGCGCGAGGTCGGTCCAGAAGGTCGGATACGAGACGGCCACGCACACCGGATCATCGATGATGATGCTGTTGCCGGGAAGCGCGCCGAGGACGCCAAAGGCCATTGCCAGACGATGATCACCGTGCGTGGCGACCCGACCAACCAGCGGCTTCGGAGACCCCACGATGCGCATGCCGTCAGGAAACTCTTCGACGTCTGCGCCGAGCCCGCGAAGGTTCTCCACGACCGCATGAATGCGATCGCTTTCCTTCACTCGCAATTCGCTTGCATCGGTGATGCGCGTTTCGCCTACGGCACGAGAGGCCACGCAGGCGAGCAACGGCAGCTCGTCGATGCAGCGAGGAATCTCGTCGCCGCCGATGTGCGTACCGTGCAGTTGCGCCGGTCGAACGACGACCGTGCCGATCGTCTCGCCGCCCACACTTCGCTCGTCTTCGATGCTGATGTGGGCGCCCATGCGGCGCAGCACGTCGAACGCACCGACGCGCGTGGGGTTGAGGCAGACATCGATCAGTCGCAACTCGCCGTGATCGGCCAACGCGGCCAGACCGGCAAAGAAGGTCGCCGACGACGGGTCCGCTGGAACTTCGACATCGGCTGGTTGCACGGTCTGCCTGGGCGCGAGCCGCACGCCGTCCTCCAACACGTCGAGCGTCACGCCGCGCGCGGCGAGCATGCGCTCACTGTGATCGCGTGAGCGCTGTGGCTCGCGAACGAGCACTGCCGCGCCCGACGTGATGCCGGCCAGCAGCAGCGCGCCCTTCACCTGCGCGCTGGCATGCTCACTATTCCACTCGATGTCCGTGAGCGGCGCGCCATGCACGCGCATCGGCAAGCCACTGTGCCCAGTCGCTCCCTCGAAGTCGACGCGCGCGCCCATCGCCGTGAGCGGGACGGCCACGCGCTTCATCGGGCGACGGCTCAGGCTCGGGTCGCCCTCGAAACGCGCACTGCGTTCGTTCAATCCTGCGATCAGACCGGCGAGGAGACGCGTGGTTGTTCCGCTGTTGGCGCAGTCGAGCGGCGCGGCGGGTGAATGCAACGCCGAAACACCCTTGCCTGTCACCACGATGTCCGGCCCGAGCGGTGGCACGTCCGTCCCCATGGCGCGCAGTGCGGCGGCCGTGGCCTGCACGTCCTCGGATTCGAGAATGTGCTGCACGCGTGACTCGCCCTTGGCGAGCGCAGCGAAGATCAGCGCTCGATGACTGATCGATTTGTCACCGGGCGCTCGCACGACGCCGTGCACCACGAGGCGCACTGATGTGTCGGTCAACGCAGCCACGCCTCGAGCGCGGTGGACGCATCGGTCTTTTCGTCGCGATACTTCACGATCACGGGCGTCTGCAACGACAATCCTTCGCGCTCGAGGCGTGGCTGCGTTGACCGACACATC
>CAYWCJ010000518.1:0-2816 GCA_964456595.1 uncultured Gemmatimonas sp.
CGCCATGTCCCTTGGCGCCGCTGCCTCCGGACCGATCAAGCCAGACGTCGCCTTCTACAACACGTCGTTTCAGTTCGATCGCCGATTGAACGACCTGCAAACGCTGCTCAGCTCGAGCGCACTCGGGTTCCAGACCGTTGGCGTGGCGCCCGATTCGGTCGCGCGTCTGCTCTCGTTGCTCGGTGCGCAGCAGGTGCCGTTCTCGGTCAATGGTTTCCCTGAGCAGCGCGTTAACGATCGCGGCTCGTTCCTCAGCAGCTTCGACTTCGTGCAGCCCAATTCGACGCGCGGCAATACGTACGCGATCACCCTGACGGGCAATGTCAATCGCAATTCGCCCACGGGCGGCGGATTCGGTGGAACGTCGCTTTCAACGCCGTCACGGTCAGGCACATCGCTCAACTACAGCTTGGGGACGCAGCTTCGTCACAGTGGTCTGCTCGGCTTCATGGGCATGTTCACTGAGACCAACGTGGGTTTGTCGTTAGGTTTGCAGAGCACGGATCCGTTCTATCGACTGCCGGCCGGCTCCGTGCGTGTCAACTCCGCACTGGCCGATGGATCGCAGTCGGTGAGCAATCTCGCGTTCGGTGGCAGCCCTTTCCTACAATCCTCGACGAACAGCACCATCAGCGGTGCCAACACGCTCTCCTGGTTCTCGGCGGATAATCGCCACCGCGTGAAGTTCACCACGGAGCTGCGTCACGATTCGTATGCGCAGGACCTCACCAACAATCAGTACGGCACGTTTCAGTACAACTCGTTGGCCGATCTCGAGGCGGGGATCCCGGCGTCTTTCACCCGGCAGCTCTCGCCGCGTGTGCGCGATGGCAGCCAATTCGTGGGTGCAGTGTCGCTGGGCGATGCGTGGCGTCCGACAAGTGACCTGCAGGTGCAGTACGGGTTGCGCTTCGATGCCAACAAGTATCTGAACGGACCCACCGCCAACCCCGCGGTGACGGCAGCGTTCGCCCGCAACAATACCGATGTTCCCAGCCGCGGCTATGTGAGCCCGCGTGTGGGCTTCTCATGGACGTATGGCCAGGCCGATCAGATCGCACTGCTGCCGGGGATGGTGCGTGCGCCACGCGCGGTGATTCGCGGCGGCGTCGGTGTTTTCCAGAACACACCGGGCACGCAGCTCATCGGAGGTGCCATCGACAACACGGGATTGCCGAGTGGCGTGCTGCAGCTGACCTGTGTCGGCGCGGCCGCACCGATCGCGAACTGGAGTCAGTACGCGGTCGATCAGAGTACGATCCCCAATACCTGCGCCGACGGATCCAACGGCACCGTGTTCTCGAACAGCACGCCCAATGTGACGTTGTTCAGCCCGGAGTTCGCGGCGCAGCGTTCGCTGCGGTCCAACCTGCAGTGGAGTGGCGCGATTCTGAAGAATCGTCTCTCCGCAACCGTCGACGGAACGTGGTCGCGGAATCAGCGGCAGAGCGGCAGCATCGACCTCAACTTCCCGGGGCTGCAACAGTTCGCGTTGGCTGATGAAGCGGGGCGACCGGTGTACGTGACTCCGTCGGTCATCGTGCCGAGAACGGGTCAGATCGCTTGGCGCGATTCGCGCGTCAATCCGTCCTTTGGTCGCGTGACGCAGCAGACGTCGCAGCTCGAGTCGGAGAGCAAGCAGCTCACGTTCAGCATTCGCCCGATCGCGTTCAACAGCCGGCTCTCGTGGGGCCTCTCCTACGTCGTCAGCGATGTGCGCGAGGAGTATCTCGGCTTCAACAGCACCGTGGGAGATCCTCGCGGTTCTGAGTGGTCGCGCGGGTCGTTCTCGCGCCATCAGATCCAGTACAGCCTTGGCTATAATTTCTTCAACACCGTGCGCGTCAGCTGGAACGGCAACATTCGCTCGGGCACCGCGTACTCGGCGCTCATCTCGGGCGACGTGAATGGCGACAGTTACGGGAACGATCGCGCGTTCGTGTTCGACCCGGCCACCGCGACCGATCCACTCGTTGCCGCGGGCATGCAGAACCTGTTGCTCAACGGGACGAGCCAGGCCAGATCGTGCCTTCGTTCGCAGCTTGGCCAGCTGGCGGCGCGCAACGGGTGCACTGGGCCGTGGACGACCAACGGCAATCTGAACATCTCGTTCAATTCACTGAACGTCGGCTTGCCGCAGCGCGCGAACCTTTCGTTGCAGATCGCGAATGCGCTTGGCGGTATAGATCGCATCATCAATGGCAACGACGTGAAGGGCTGGGGACAATTCATCCAGCCGCCTCAGCAGCTGTTGTTCGTGCGTGGCTTTGATGCGACGACGCAGAAGTTCAAGTACGAAGTCAACGAGCGCTTCGGTTCGACGCGTCCGGCGCAGAATGCCAACCGTACGCCGGTAACGATCACGGCGCTGCTGCGCTTCGATATCGGCCCCACTCGTGAGCGTCAGCAACTGATGCAACAGCTCGATCGCGGCCGCACGCGTCCGGGAAACAAGCCCACGCTGCAACAGTTGCGCGGCTCGGGGAACATCGGGCTGATCAATCCGATGCAGCAGATCATGCAGCAGGCGGACACGCTCAAGCTCACGCGTCGCCAGGCAGACAGCCTGGCCGTGTTGAACCGTCGCTACGTGCTCAGGTCCGATTCCATCTGGGCGCCGGTGGCGAAGCTACTGGCCGAGCTGCCGAACGAGTACAACCACAATCTCGCGTACGACCGCTACATCGATGCGCGCGAGCAAACGGTGGACATGCTCATCACGTTCGCGCCCGGACTGAAATCGCTGCTCACCAAGGAGCAGTATCGCATCCTGCCGACGCAGATCGCCGGCTTCCTTGATACGCGCACGCTCAGGG
>CAYWCJ010000519.1:0-2812 GCA_964456595.1 uncultured Gemmatimonas sp.
CGGCGACGTGCGCCGCTTGGCGCGCGGCGTGACCTACCGCCAACAGCGGCTGGCGAAGGGGCCGTGGCGCCTGCATGTGGTGCGCGTGGAGCTGGCCATCGCTGCGGTGCAACTGCAGGCCGCGCGGGCGCGTGACTCGCTGCGGGGCCGCGAACGCACGACGGCGATGGTGCGCCGCGCGACGGACAAGGGTCAACAGGTGCTCGCCGCCGTGAACGCCGACTTTTTCGACCTGCGCACCGGTGAGAACGAGAACAACCAGGTCATCGATGGCGAATGGTGGAAAGGACTCAAGGTCACCGAGTCGCCGTATGACACCTACGACAACGTGCACGTGCAGTTCGCCACGGACGCCGCTGGCCGGCCGCTCATCGAGCGCTTCATTCTGGACGGCAAGGCGTGGTCGCGAGGTGTCGTGACACCGATCATCACCGTGAACGCCAACCCGTCGGGTACGCCAGAAGGCACAGCACTCTTCACGCCGCGCTTCGGGGAGACCACACCGCGCGATAGCACACGTCCAAGTGCGGAGGCGACACTGATCGGCGCCGGTCGACGTGGCGACACGCTGCTCTTTGTGCGACGAGGGGTCGCCGTCGAGAGCTCAGGCTCCGTGATTCCTGCCGACGGTGCGGTCCTCGCCGCCTACGGAGCACGGACGAAGGAAGTGCTGGCCACGGCAGACGGCGACACCGTTCGCGTACTGCTGTCCACCGTACCCGCGATGGCGCGCGGCGGTGGGCCACGGATGATCATCGGCGGCTGGCCGCGTCTGCTGCAGCACGGAGTGAACGTGGCACGCGAGGCGGCCACGACCGAAGGCACGATCTCACGGAACGCCGAGGTCAGGCATCCGCGCACCGCCATCGGCATCTCACGCGACGGACGCACGCTCTGGATCATCGCGGTGGATGGTCGCTCGACATCGAGCGTTGGCATGACCCTCGTCGAACTCGCGGACCAACTGCGCACACTTGGCGCGTGGAACGCGATGAACTTCGATGGCGGTGGATCGACCACCATGGTCATCGATGGCAAGGTCGTCAATGCACCAACCGATCCGACCGGCGAACGGGAAGTAGGAAACGCGCTGCTGATCGTTCGGAAGTAGCTATGGTCGCCGACGTCCTGGAATGTTCTGTCCACCCTGATGCAGCACGATGCCGGTGACGGCGCCGCTGGCGTCTTTCGTGAAAGTGAGCTGCACGTCCGCCACTTTCGCAAAGAACTCGTCCTCCGCTTCCGCGAAGATCTCGAACATGCCCTGCGCGGTTGCCTGTGCGAAGAGTCGCGTGCCATCGCGCGTGACGGTCAGCGTGAACGTCGGCGCCAGTTCGAAGACACCCGGATAGCGCTCGAGTGTCGTTGCCGAAAGCACGATCTCCTTGCGCGCCTTGGGAATCGGCGGCATGGGAATGGACGCATCGAGGAGATGCAATCCGATCTCGTCCACACTGTTGGCCGTGTTGCTGAGCACCACGACACCCACGCCGGTGGCTGCATTGTAGCCGGTGAAGGTGCGGTAGCCACCGGTGCCACCGTTGTGCCAGACGATCGTCTGCCCCGAGGGTGATTTCACGCGATTCCATGCCAGCCCGATCGACGAGCGCGAGGACGCCGGTCGACGTTCGGCGGTCGCGAGAACCAGCGTTTGCCCAAGCGGCTTCGATGTGGAATCGACGGAGGCGTGGATGTACGTCAGCATGTCGTTAACCGTCGATCGCAATGCACCCGCGCCGGCGAGCGTCGGCAGATCCCAGTTCGCCGTGCGACGTCCGCCGTCGGTGTGTCCCGGCGCCAGCCGTTGTTGCATCGACGTCGTGAGCGCGATGCGCGTGTCCCGCATGCCCAGTGGAGAAAGGACTCGGCTCACCACTGCGTCGTCGAAGCTGGTGCCCGCACGCAAGGCGAGTGCGTGTCCGAGCAGACCGAATCCGAGATTGGAGTAGTCGTATTGCGCGCCCGGGTCGCGCGTGAGCTGATAGCTCGCGAGAAAGGCATACATGTCCGCCACGGTGTAGTCGGCGTACGGATTGTCATTGGCCTTCGGCTTGAGGTTGCCGGGGAGGCGCGGCAGACCGGAACTCTGCGTGGCGAGATCGAGGAGCGTGATCACCTTGCCGTTTCGTGTCGGCAACACGGTGCCCGACGGCAGGTACTTCGCCACCGGATCGTCGAGGGCCACCTCGCCTCGCTTGACCATCGCCGCCAGCAATGCGCCGGTGAATGTCTTGGTGATGGACCCGATCTCGAAGACCGTCTTGCCGTCGAGCGGCGTAACGCCAGCGTTAGGCCCGTAGGCAATCACCCGGCGCTGGCCGTCGCGCGTCACGATGCCGACGGCGATGCCGGCATGGCGACCCGCATCGACCCGGGGGGCGATGATCGCCTGCACGGCAGCGTCGGTGGGAACCGACGCTGCCTGCGCGGGCAGTGTGCGCGGGGCTCCCGAAACGATTGCGGCGCTCACGAGGGGCGCGCAGACAACGTAACCGCGGCCGAAGCGCCGGATGAACGGGCGAACGCGAGGACGAGAGAGGCGGCGGTGTTCATGGGTTGGCGTTGGCATACCAGACCTCACGCGCCGCACGCGGAATTTGTTTCTGCTGAGCCCTCGACGGTGGACCCATCGAGGGCGCGTCAATGGCGCACTGTCGAACGCCGCATTTGTGGCTGGCCGAGCTGCGATTGCCGCTGTCGCGGTTACGTGTGACCCACGAGTCTGACGTCCGGAACCCCTACTTGGCAATCATTCCGCGACGACGACGCACGACGAAACCGAGCGCCAGCAGACCGCTGCCCATCAGCAGGA
>CAYWCJ010000520.1:0-1622 GCA_964456595.1 uncultured Gemmatimonas sp.
CTTCACGAGCGCGGCGCGGCGGCCGCTGTCGGTGACCGCGCGCGAGCGGCGCGCGAACTCGGCCATCGGCACGTCGTCACCTGGCAGGTCGTACACGCCGATGTAGTCTCCGATGAGCCGCACCGTGGGCCGGTCGGCGCGCATGCCGGTGACGCCGAGCGCGGAGAGGCGCGCGTTCACCGCGCCGCCGCCGCCGGCGGTGCGCAGCAGCACATCGGTGGCCGAGTTGTCGCTGATGCGGAGCATGAGCTCCATCAGATTGCGCACCGAGAGCGCTACGCCGGGCTGGCTGAACAGGTCGGTGAGCGTGCCGCTGCCCGGATGCAGGTCGCCCGGCTGGATGGTGATGATGCTGTCCAGGCGCAGCTCGCTGCGGTCTACGCGCGTCAGCAGCTGCACCGCGAGCGGCACCTTCACAGTGCTCGCCATCGGGAAGCGCTCGCTGCGGTTGAGGTAGGCGGCGCGCCCGCTCTCCAAGTGCACCGCGGCCACGCCCACCGTGCCACCGGCCACGCGCGCGAGTTCGGCGAAGTGCGCCTCCAGCCGGGCAAGTCCGGCGTCGGCGGCCTGCGCGTCGGCGGCCGTGGCGGCGAGTGCGAGCCCGAGCGAGAGACGGGCGGTGGCGCGGGCGAGCGGGCGTCGGAAGCCAGGATGTGTCATCGTCGGTCTCAGGTGAGGGTCGCTTGCGGCGCGGCGAAGGTGTCGCGGCGCACGGTCAGGTCGTCGATGCGGTGCAAAGTGTTCTCGCCCGACGAGATGCGGAACGGCTCGCGCCGCGGCAGCCGGATCTCGCGCAGGCCGATCCGCTTCGGGAGCGGGAGCGCCGCGCCCGGGAGCGTTGCGCCCTTGGCCTGGTCGAGACCCTGAAGACAGGCGGGACAGTATGGACGCAGTGGCAAGATCTCCTCGGTGCGGACCACTGTATACAGTTTTGAATACATTGCAAGCATGCGCACCCCGGCCTCGCTTGGCAACCCTCGGCCCTGTCGCGCGGCGCAATCAGTCACGCGAGAGCCGGTAGAAGTCGCGCCCGGTCTCGGCACCGTGCTCGAACCAGTCGACGTGGTAGCCGCGGGCGAGCGCCCACTGAAACGCCTGGCGCGTGTTCGCACGCCAGCGAACTGCGTCGGCCACGCTTTCCGCCTGCAGGCGCGCGATGTCCGACGGGATCTCGATGCGCAGCGCCGCCGGCAACGCGCCGTCGAAGCGCGCAACGTCAAAGTGACGTCCATCGATGGCGCCCTCGTTGAGCACCGGCGCGCGGTCCGGCATGCGTCCCGCAGCCGTGCCCGACGCCGACGGCGCGTCGCCGTTGGCCGACGCGATGGGCCACACGACGATGAAGCGGTCGGTGCCGACGCCGCCGTGCATCGCGCTTCCGGTGTCCGTGCCGTACATGTCCGGCACGTACTCCGATACGCGCGCGCCGAGTCGGTTGATGTTGAAGTGCGCGTTCCGCGCGACGAGCGGATCGTACGTCCAGTACATGCGCGTCACGCCAAGCGCGCGCACCACCTCGCGCTGGAACGACTTGAGTCGGCGGCCGAGCCCGTGATTCTGCATGCCCGCGCGCACGGCCAGCATGTCGGACCAGTGGACCAGCGCGCCATCCACCACGCCCG
>CAYWCJ010000520.1:1632-2805 GCA_964456595.1 uncultured Gemmatimonas sp.
TCTACCACGCCCGTCATGCCGTAAACGAATCCGACGAGCGTTCCGTCCGCCGCGAACGCGCCGGCCGTGACGCCGCCGAGCCGCTGCGAGATCTTGAGGATCGTGGCTGGCACCGTCTCTCTGAAGGTCGCGCCCCACGTCGCCGACTGCAACTCGACGCACGCCACGAACTCCTCGTGCGTCCGCACATGGCGGATGGTGATGCGATCGGCGTCAGGTGCGGCATCGGTTCGCGTCATCGCGCGCCTCCGCGCCGTGCGGCCGCCGCCCGCTCGATCTCTTCGAAGGTCGCCGTCCCGATGGGGTACTGGCGCCAATCGTCAAAGTCGAAGTGCCACCACTCGGCCTCGTACACCGTGAAGCCCTCCGCCTCCATCACGCGTCGGAGCAGCGTGCGGTGCCACCGCTGCAGCGAAGTGCCGCCCGGATAGTACGGATAGCTGCGGTTGGAGAACTCGTCGTAGCCGCCGGGCATCTCCACCGGCCGGCCGGTGCGCAGGTCGTAAAGCGTGAGGTCCACGGCCGCGCCGCGGTTATGCCGCGAGCCCTGCGACGGGTCGGCCACGAACACGCGCTGTGCGGGCGGCGTGGCGTCCCAGAACATTCGCGTCACGTACCACGGGCGATACGCGTCGTGCACCAGCAGGCCATACCCGAGCGGGCGCAGCGTCCGGTTGGCGCGGACGACCGCCTCGGCGGCCGGCCGCTGCAGGTACGCGTTGGGCAGCGAGTAGAACACCGTGCGCATGAAGTTGTTGGTCGTCGCGTAGCGCACGTCGAGTTTCACGGTCGGGTCGAGACTCGTGATCGGCACCAGGTCCACGGCGCGGAACGGCCCGGTCTCGCGCGGCGGCGTGGCGGCGAGCGCCTCAGCGCGCAGATCGCCCACTGGCCGCGCAGGCACGATGGTGAACTGCGAGCCGTCCTCGGTGCCCACCGCCCGGCGCGGGAAGCGCACCCCGGCCATCACCGCCTCGGTCACTCGGCCGCGGGAGTCGCGCCGCAGCACGACGCGCTCGCCGTCGTAGAGCCCCGACCTTGGGAAGGCGAACACATTGGGCGAGATCTCGGTGAGCGGGTACTCGAAGAACCACTCGACGAGCGCGTTCAACTTCCCGCCGCGCTGGCGGAAGGTGGTTGGCGCGTACGGTTGGGACTACAACACGCTTTACC
>CAYWCJ010000521.1:0-2804 GCA_964456595.1 uncultured Gemmatimonas sp.
CGTAATTCCCGTGCAACGCGCGCGACTCGATTCGGTGGAGCTCCTGCCCTTTGCGGCGGCAATCGCCGGTGGTGTGTCCGGCATGATGACAGCGCACATCGCGCTCCCCAACGCCTATGGCGATAGCGTGCCGGCGACGTTGTCCGCGCGCATCATGCAGAACTTGCTGCGCGATTCGCTGGCATTTCGTGGTGTGACAGTCACCGACGCGATGACGATGGATGGGCTATCCAAGGGCTACGGGGTCGAGGAGAGTTCGGTGCGCGCGGTCGAAGCAGGCAACGACATCCTGCTCATGCCCCCCGATGTCACCAGGGCGATCGATGCCGTCGTGCGCGCCGTGGAGTCGGGTCGCCTCGCGTCCTCGCGCATCGACGTGAGCGTGCGTCGCATTCTCGAACTCAAGTTGCGCACGGGCGCGGTGTCGCGGCCGATCGTTTCGCTCGACGCCCTGCGTGACGCCGTGGCGACGCCCGCGCATCTGGCAAGCGCCAATGCGATCGCACAACGCGCCATCACGTTGCTGCGTGACAGTGCATCGTTGGTACCGGTGACACGAACATCGAGCGTGATGATTCTGACCTACGCGGCTGACGCCGAGATGGTGGCCGGCACCGCGTTCACGTCCGAAGTACGGGCACAGGGTGTACGCGTGCGTCATGTCCGACTCTCGCCACACGCGAACGATGTTGAACTCGACTCCCTCGTTCGCGACACGGACCGGGTCGATCGGGTCATCGTCTACACGTATACACGCACACTCGAGGGCGAAGGCCGGCTCGCCATCCCGTCGCAGATCGCGGCCTTCATCGGCAAGCTTGCAGTCTCCGGCAAACTCATCGTGGTGGCCGGTGGCAATCCGTATCAGGTGCGCCAGGTGTCGCAGATTCCGACCTACATGGTCACCTTTGGCCGAGGCGAAGCCCTCGAACGCGCCGCCGCGCGCGCGTTGTTCGGGTCGGCGCCGATCTCAGGTCATTCGCCGGTCTCCCTGCCCGGCTACTTTTCGAGAGGCGACGGTATCATGCGCGAAGCGCGAGGCACTCCATGAACGGCGCCCGTTCGTCCAACGCATCATCGGTTGCGTCGGGTCGAACACGTGCCGTCGCGTTGCTCTGCGTGACAACGGCGCTCTCGCTCGGCAACGGTTGCGCACGGAAACCGGCGACCGCTTCCGTCACGCCGGCCGGTGTACCGGCAATACGGGTCGCCGCACTTCGCGACAGCATTCGTATCGTGCTCGATCGCGCGATCGCGGACAGCGCGTTTCCCGGTGCATACGTGGTGGTTGGTAACCGGGACGGTGTGCTTGCCGAGTATGGCGCAGGCAGACTCGATGTGCTTGACGACACGAGACCCACCGCCAGCACGGTGTGGGATCTGGCGTCGCTGACCAAGGTCGTAGGCACGACATCCGCGATGCTGCAGCTGATCGGACAGGGCAAGGTCGCGCTCGACTCACCCGTGGTGCGGTATCTCCCTGAGTGGACGGCCCCGGGCGCGGCGCGGATTACGGTGCGCATGCTGCTCACGCATTCGGCGGGATTGCCTGCCTGGCGCCCGTTCTACAAAGAGGCCAGCACGGCCGACGAGGCGTTTGCGCAGCTCTTCGCCACCGCGCCTGATACGGTACCCGGGACACGATTCCTGTACAGTGATCTGGGATTCATGCTACTCGGCAAATTGGTCGAGCGCGTCTCTGGTGAGCGTCTCGATCAGTACGATGTGACGCATGTGTTCGAGCCCCTCGGCATGCGCGATACTCGGTACCTGCCGCCGACCGACTGGCGCGCCCGCATCGCGCCTACCGAGCAGGATCCGTGGCGTCAGCGCAAACTGCGCGGTGAGGTGCACGACGAGAATGCATCACGGGTAGGAGGCGTATCCGGGCACGCGGGACTCTTCTCCAGCGGTCGGGATCTGGCGCGCTTTGCTCAGGCCTATCTGCGCGGCGGGGAGCTTGGCGGCACCCGCGTCTTCGACGCCGCGACCCTGGCCCAGTTCACGACGCTGCAAAACGTCGCGATCTCTCGTCGTGCGCTTGGCTGGGAAACGCCAACCGGTGGGAACTCCGCCGGACGCCAACTCTCCCCGCAGGCCTTCGGGCACACGGGCTTCACCGGGACGTCGCTCTGGATGGACCCGCCGCAGGACCTGTTCGTCGTCCTATTGACCAATCGTGTGAATCCCACCCGTACCAACCTCAAGATCGGCCGTGTGCGCGCGGCGATGGCGGATGCGGTGGCAGGGGCGATGCGCACCGGAGGCGAGGGCGCTTCCGGCGGCGCTGCTCGTTGACCGTTCTGCTTTCTTGCAAGGGGAGCGAACATGTCGCTATTTTCCGGTGTAGCATATTCGTCGTATCTACGTAGCATATGCGAGGTCGTGACGCCGGTCTGCCGCGTGGTGCGGTAACGGCGACAACGCGTTCCATCAAGGCCGACGCAGAGCGCGGCCGCTTCGGAGGGCAGCAATGAGCACGATGCAGCAGCCAGAGGTCATGGTGGTGATCACGCCGGTCGCCGGGACCGAAGTGCTGAAGTTCATGGAAGCCGAAGGGGTGACGGCCGAACAGGGCGGACTTCGCGTGTCGGTGATGCCCGGCGGCTGCAGCGGTTTCAAGTACGGGCTTGTCATCGAAGACAAAAGCGCCGAAGATGACATCATCGTAGAACATGACGGTTTCAAGGTCTTCGTCGATCCTTTTTCGGCGCAGTACCTGGGCGGTACGGTCATCGACTACGTGACGTCCATGCAGGGTTCCGGCTTCACCTTCAAGAATCCGAGCTCCACGGGCGGCTGCG
>CAYWCJ010000522.1:0-2791 GCA_964456595.1 uncultured Gemmatimonas sp.
CGTGCCGGCGAGCACAACACCGCTGTCGGCCTGCACCAGCGCCTCACGCACCGAAACGATTCGTGACGTCCGCTCCTCACGAGCCGTACGGGACTCGCAGGCGTCACTGGCCAGCGAGACGCTCACCGCAGCAACAACAGCGAACCGGGACTTTGCGGGCCATCGCACGCCGAACGCTATCCCAAGGCGAGCACGCGCAGCTTCTCGATCGACTGCACATCCCAGAGATCGGGCGAGTCATCGTCGTCGGCCACATCGGGGTTGGCCTGCGGCGTTTCGAGAATGAGCGGAATTCCCAGTGCGCGCGGGTCCTGCAGCAGCCAACCGAACGGCTCCGCGCCGATCAACCCCTCGCCGATGACGCGATGTCGGTCCTTGTTGGAGCCGAGTGCGCCTTCACTGTCATTGAGGTGCAGAAACGCAGGAGGCTCACCGATGGTGGATTGGAATTCGTCCAGCACCGACGTGAGCGCCTCGCGCGACTCGTGAATGGGAAAGCCCGACGCGAAGAGGTGACAGGTATCGAGACCGTAGCCGGTGCGTGCGCGCTGCTCGGCGGGGATGGCCGAGAGCATGTCCGCGATCTCGCGGGGTGTGCGACCCACGGTCGTGCCGGCGCCAGCGGTATTCTCGATGAGCAGTCGCGTGGTTCCCTCGGGCACTGCGGCAAGCGCGCGCCGCATCGCTTCGCCAACGCGCTTCACGGCGGCATCGCGATCACCATCGGTGGCAGCGCCCGGATGAAAGCACACCCCCCCGACACCGAGTGCCGTCGAGCGTTCGAACTCCTTGGCGAGCCCCCCAGCCGCGCGCGCCCACTTCTCCTCCTCTGGCGTGCCGCAGTTCAGCACGTAGGCGGCGTGCACCACGACATGTTCCGGCTTGATGCCGGCGATATCGAGCGCTTCGCGGAAACGCGCGACGCGATCCGGTTTTACGCCGACCTTGTCATTGTAGAACTTTGGCACCGCGCTGAAGATCTGCAGCGCCGACATGCCGGAGCGACCAGCGCGCTTGGCCGCCATCGGAATGCCGCCGTGGTCGATGCAGTGTGCGCCGAGGAGGAGCATGCGGAGTTCGGAGGAGAGGGAGGAAGTGAGGGCCCGCGCGATGGAGCTGTGCGACGAAGCCGTGCGGAGATTGCGACACCGCACCTCAAAAAGAAAATCCCGATACCGGCTTATCGCACCACCGCCCGTCGTACTCGCCACAGCGCTTCGCCCCCGCCTTTCGGAAACTCGCTCCAGCCAACGACGATCGCCTTCCCCCGCACGGCCACGAAGGGGTCACGCGCCCGGGCGATCGCACTGCTGGCGATGATCCGGTCTTCGAAGAGATGCCCCGAGGTGCGCGACACTGCGAGTCCGATGCGCGGACGCTCGCCACCGTTTGGATCGTCGTACACGACCGCGACGACGTCGTCGGTGGCCGCCACGCGCACCGCCCCAAGCTGTTCGCCGTACACGATTGCCTGCGGCGTCTCGAAGCTCGCGCGTGGATCCATCTGGTGCGAATAAAAGACGCCCGGTCCCTCGGGTCCGGTGAGCGCGTACGCCACATGGACGTAGCCGTGTGCGTCGTCCACCACCACACTCGGCGCCACGCGGGCACAACCGGCAGCCCCGCGGAGACTGGCCTGCGCATCCATTGGCCCCTGATCGAGCGAGTCGACGACGATCGGGCCGCGCCATTCGCCCAGTCGTGACTCGGCGCCGAGCGTATCACGCCACGCCGCGAGCAGCAGTACACGTCCTCGATCGCGACGCGACCACCACACCGCAACACGGCCACGCCCGGGGGCGAGTGCCACCCGCAGGGAGCGCGCACAGCGCAGGCTGTCTGCTGGCGCGTCACTCTCACCCATCGACTGTGAGGGCGCCGGCGCCGTCATCTGCATCGGCGCCGGCGGCACCACCGGTGCTTCCGCGCGCTGCTGTGCTTCACTCATGGCCACCACGCGCGGCACCAGCAAGGCAAGCGCCGTGGTCTCGCGCAGCAGGTCCTGCACCAGCAACGCGTCGGCCGTCGGCGATGTGTCGCGCATCGTGGAGTCGATGGTGACGAACGGCGGATGCGTGTAGGGCGACGGATCGGTGGTGGCGACCGGTGTTTCGTCGAGCCAGCGCACGGCGGCCTTCTCGCACGCCACGCTGCCTCCGCTGGCCGCGAGAAGCAGTGCGGACACGATACCACGAACGGAACCACGGCAGCACAGGGCGGGACGACGCATACGCCAACGGTAGTGGACAGTCACCGAAATTCCGATGGCATGCATCGGGCGCTGCATCCCCAACCCGGTGCTCATCGCAGTGCAGCGACTGTCCACCAGTCAGCAGACCGCACGCCGGAGAAGCCGTGGGAGGTCGAGCACACTAAGTTTCGCACGCGACGGGTCGGCTCGATCGGACCCCGAGCCAACCTCATTGCCCTTCCGGAGACCCGCTGATGTCTTTCGCGTTTGATGGTGCGCGTCGAGTGCCGCCTGCCGTGAACGAACCCGTTCGCCAATATGCCCCGAACTCCCCCGAGCGCGCGTCGCTCAAGCGCCGCCTGGAGCAGATGGCGGCCGAACAGGTCGAGATTCCGATCGTCATTGGCGGCAAGCGCATCCACACCGGCGATGTCGGTTCGGTGACGATGCCCTGCGATCACCATCATGTGCTGGCGACGTTTCAGAAGGCGACGCCGGCGCTGGTGCACGAAGCCATCGCGTCGTGCGCGATGGCGGCCAAGGACTGGGCCAATTGGCGCTGGGAAGATCGCGCGGCGGTGTTCCTGCGCGCGGCCGAGC
>CAYWCJ010000523.1:0-2782 GCA_964456595.1 uncultured Gemmatimonas sp.
CGCGATGGGTGGCGTGGTGAAAGGCCTCGAAGACGGCTGGTTCCAGCAGCGGATCGCGGAGAGCGCGGCGCGACAGCAGTGGGAGATCGAGCAGCGTCGAAAGCTTGTCGTCGGTGTCAATGAGTTCGTCACCGACGACGAAGAGCTGTCCATTCCGATTCTGCGTATCGGTCAGGAAGCGGACATCGAGCAGCGCGAACGACTGGCCAAGGTGCGCGCCGAGCGTGATGACGCACTCGTTACGCAGCGGCTCAATGCATTGCGCGAAGCCGCGCGCACCGACGCGAACGTGGTGCCGTACATCCTGGATTGCGCGCGTTGCTACTGCACGCTCTTCGAGATTCGTGCGGCGCTGGAAGACGTGTTCGGTGCCTATCGCGAACCGGTGTTCTTCTGAGCGCGACTCCGAAACGCGGCCGGTTGCTCTCCCCTCCCTCGACCGGTGCAGCAAAGACGAAGGCGAACCCTGCGCCGGCCGCGTGGTGGAGTACGCAATTCGATTCGCAGTATCTGCACGAGTACGAGCCACTGTTCAATCTGGTGCAGGATCGAAGCGAGGTCTCGCGGTTGCTGGAGTTGCTCGAGCTTCCGACGGGTGCGCGAATACTGGATTGCCCGTGTGGTCAGGGTCGACATGCGCATCTGCTGGCCGAAACGGGCTTCGATGTCGATGGACTCGACTACTCACAGGACCTGCTCGATGTCGCGCTCGCTCGCGGCACGGGCAAGCAACTGCGCTACACGCGCGGCGACATGCGCAAGCTTCCCGCGCGGTGGACCGGTCGCTTCGATGCCGTGGTCAATCTGTTCACCTCCTTCGGCTTCTTCGACGACCCGAACGATGATCGGCGGGCGCTCGCAGAGTTCGCGCGCGTGCTCAAGCCCGGCGGTCAACTCGTCTGGCACGGCGGCAGCCGCGACGGGGTCATGGCGCGCTTTCTCGCGCGCGACTGGTGGAGCACGGCGGACGGCACCGTGTTTGGCCAGGAACGGCGTTTCGACCCGCTCTCAGGCTTTCTCGAGATCACGTCCACGTGGCGCGGTCCCAA
The DNA here is from genome assembly GCA_964456595.1 of uncultured Gemmatimonas sp. Lineage (GTDB taxonomy): Bacteria > Gemmatimonadota > Gemmatimonadetes > Gemmatimonadales > Gemmatimonadaceae > Gemmatimonas. The sequence continues at coordinate 1,050 of CAYWCJ010000523.1, forward strand.
GGGCGAAGGCGAGCGGTCGCACCGCATCCGTCTCTACAGTGCCTCCGAACTGGCGTCGCGGCTTCGCGAGGTTGGACTCGTGGTCGAGCAGGCCTTCGACGCCTGGGCCGATCGTCCGCTGACTCGAAAATCCAGCGAGATGCTGTTGCTCGCGCGGAAAGAAGGATGAGCGCGACGTCGCTATCTTTCGGCCTCACCCTCGCCCGCCGAGGGGCCCCTCCGATTCCCTCCCGATGACCCGACCGATACGCGTGCTTGTCGCCAAGCCCGGCCTTGACGGACATGATCGCGGCGCCAAAGTGGTCGCCGCCGCCCTCCGCGACGCTGGCATGGAAGTGATCTACACCGGCCTGCATCAGACACCAGAAATGATCGCCACCGCCGCCATCCAGGAGGACGTGGATGTGGTCGGACTCTCGATCCTCAGCGGCGCCCACATGACGCTCTTTCCGCGCGTGCGCGACCTCCTCGTCGAAGCAGGACGCGACGATATCCTGCTCACCGGCGGCGGGATCATACCGAAAGAAGACATGGAAGCGCTGCAGGAGCGTGGCGTTGCACGGCTTTTTGGTCCGGGCACGAGCACCCAGGATCTCGTGAACTACATTCGCGCTTGGTTCGCCGAACATCAACAGCAGGACGCATGACGACTCGGCTTCGCCAATTGTCCGACGAGATTCGCGCACTGGAATCCCGGCTGCGGCTGGGCGGTGGTCAGGACAAGATCGACAAGCAGCACAAGCTGGGAAAGCTCACTGCGCGAGAACGCGTTGAACGCCTCGCCGATCCGAATACACCGTTTCTCGAGATCGGGTTGCTCGTCGCGTACGATCAGTACGACGGCCAGGCGCCCGGCGCCGGTGTCATCACGGGTATCGCGGTGGTCGAAGGACGCGAGCTCGTCGTCGTTGCGAACGACGCGACCGTCAAGGCAGGCTCGTGGTGGCCTGAGACGATCTCCAAGATTCTGCGCGCCCAGGAGATCGCGATGCGGTGTCGCATTCCGATCATCTATCTCGTCGATTCGGCGGGGGTGAATCTGCCGTATCAGGGCGGTGTCTTCCCCGGACAGTTCGGCGCGGCACGCATCTTCTACTACAACTCCATCATGCGTCGCTACCTGCGCATTCCGCAGCTGGCTGCAGTGATGGGACAGTGTGTGGCGGGCGGTGCCTATCTGCCGGCGCTCAGCGACGTCATCCTCATGGTGAAAGGCACGTCGTTCATGGGACTGGGCGGGCCGAATCTCGTGAAGGGCGCGACAGGGCAGACGGTCGATGGGGAAACGCTTGGCGGCGCGATCACGCATACCGAAGTCTCGGGTGTCGCGCACTATGCCGTAGAAGACGACGTGGCCTGTCTCGAGAAGTTGCGCGCGCTCGTCTCACGTTTGCCGAGATCGAACGCGACGGTTGCTGGTGCGCATCGTCCGCCGGCCATTCCTTCAGAGGAGTTGTATAGCCTCCTGCCAGGCGATCATCGCATGCAGTACGACATGCACAGCTTGCTCAAGGCTGTCCTGGATGACGGTGCGATCGACGAGTTCCAGCCGCAGTTGGCGAAGGAAATGATCTGCGGCGACGCGCGCATCGAAGGCATCGCTGTCGGTGTCATCGCCAACCAGCGGGGCCTCATCAAGGGTCGCGCCGGCGAGCGTCCGCGCTTCGGCGGCATCATCTACGCGGAGAGCGCCGAGAAGGTCGCGTTCTTCATCGATCGGTGCGACCGTCAGG
>CAYWCJ010000524.1:0-2780 GCA_964456595.1 uncultured Gemmatimonas sp.
ACGGCGCATCCAGGACACGAGTTCCTGGCAGACGATGTCACGCTGCTCGACGACCATATCGTCAGGCCGGAGCGGCTCACGCCTGCGTCAACGACCGATGTGTACTTGTTGCTGTTGGCGCAGCAGCACGGCGCGAAGCTGGCGACGTTCGACCGGCGGCTGCCGGTGGATGCGATTGATGGTGGAACGGAGGCGATCGAGGTGATTGGGGTGTGATCGACGGTTCGAGTCCTTACTGCTGCGCCATCGAACCCAACCGCACCACCCGCCTCCCCGTCCGGCACAACAGCTCGCTCGCACGGCAGTAGCTCGTCCGCAGCACGCCCTCCGCCGGCAGCCCCGCGCGCGCCACCATCGCCGTCGCCGGCCCGGTGAGGTACGCGCTGTCCGCCGTCACGCCCATCGCCTGAAACGCGATGCGACGGCCACCATCGAGCTCGATCACCGGCGGCAGCAGTGCATTCAGCTGCGCACCAGGTTCCACGACGACCTCGAGACGCAGCGAATCGCCCGACGGGGTCGCACGTAGATGCGGTGCGGTCTGCTGATCGTTCGCCAATGCCGACTGGCGTGCGCTATCGGTCTCAAGCGGAAGCGCCGGAATCGACGAAAGCGATTCTCTTGACGAGGCATCGCGTTCGGGTGAGGAACACGCGCTCACCACCACGAGCAGCACCCAATGGCACATCGTGACACGCGGCCGTTGCCGGTGCTCATGCCAACGCCGACGAGTGCGTGAGCGTAGAGACGTGGTCATTCCTTGAGCAACGCCTCGATCTTCCTGGCCCACTGCTTGTGCGTCGCATCGCCCACGTGAAACTCTCCGTAGCCTCGGTCGCGAATCACACCCTGTTTGTCGATCAGCACGAAACTCGGCCAGTAGTGAATGTCGTAGAGCTTCCACGTCGCGTGGTCGTTGTCCTGTGCGACAGGATAGCGAATCCCGTGCCGAACGAGTGCGTTCGCGACGTTGCTGCGATCATGCTCGCCGGCGTAGGGCGGGAACTCAGGCGTGTGAATGCCGATGATACGCAATCCGCGTTCGCGATAGCTGCTGTCGAACGCCACCAGCGACGGCAACGTACGCTTGCAGTTGATACACGTGTACACCCAGAAGTTGAGCAGCACCACTTGACCGCGCAGGCTTTCCAGACTTACCGGTGCGGCAGTATTCAGCCACGCGCTGTTCTTCCACGATGGCGCGGTCTCCGCCACCAATGCCGTCCGGGCTGACGAGAATGCAACGGTGAATGGCAACAGCAGCTGTAGCAGCGCGCGCATGGAGATCTCGGCGTAACGGTGAGTACTTCGCTCCTGTAGCTAGCCGTGATCGCCCTCGTCAGTTCCACCAACGCTGGTTACTTGCCCTTGAACCTGCCGATCGCGCTCCGCGTGAACTCCGACAACACCATGCGCCCGCTCATCCCCGCGCGCTCCGCCAGCAGCTGATCCCATCCGTCGGTCCCGGCCCAGAACACACGCTTGAGCGCTACCATCGCTTCGGGGTTTGAGGCGGCGAGCGTCGCGGCGAGCGCATCGAGACTGGCATCCATCGCCCCGACCTCATCGAACAGTCGCGCATACAAACCGGTGCGCTCACACCACGCCGAGTCACGCCAGTCCGCGTCCACTGCCATATGACTGAATGCGGCGAGTCCTATCTTCTTCTCGATCACCGGTCCCACCACGAACGGCCCGATGCCCACTGCCAGTTCGCTCAGCTTGGCCGACGCACTCCGGACCGCGAAACTGAAGTCGCTCGCCGCGATCACGCCGACAGCACCACCGGCCGCCTTTCCGTGTACACGAGTCAGTACAAACTTCGGCGCACGGATCATCGCCAGAATGACGCGGGAGAACCCGCAAAAGAACTCCTGGCCCTGCGTGACAGTTTCGATGGCCATGAGCTCGTCGAAGGACGCGCCAGCACAGAACGGCCCGCTGCCGCCGCTGCGAATCACGATCACGCGCGCCGCCGGGTCCTCGCCGAGGGTCGTGACCTCCGTCGCCATGCGCCGCAACAGCGCACCGGGGAGCGAGTTCCCCTTGGGATGGAAAAACTCGAGGGTGCCGATCCCGTCGGCAATACGCACGTCCACCGTCCCCTCGGGGATCACACCGGACGTGGACACGGATTGCTGGTTGGCCGCATTTGTCGTCATGGCTGCATAAAGTAGCGAACCGCCTCGATTGTCGAAGCCCGTCAACATCCGGTAGATTCCACGTATGCAACAGACCCCGTCCAACCCCACCGACGACGCGGCGCTCACGGCTGCGTTCGAAGCTCGCATAGCCGCCGGCGAAAGCATCGAGCCGAAAGACTGGATGCCCGAGCGCTATCGCAAGCAGCTCACGCGCATGATGTCGCAGCACGCGCACTCCGAAATCGTGGGCATGCTCCCCGAAGGGAACTGGATCACGCGCGCGCCCAGTCTGCGTCGCAAGATGTCGCTCATCGCGAAGGTGCAGGACGAAGCGGGACACGGGCTCTACATCTACTGCGGTACCGAAACACTCGGCGTCGATCGTCACGAGCTCGTGGAAGCACTGCTGGATGGACGCGCCAAGTACTCCAGCATCTTCAACTATCCGACGTTGAGCTGGGCGGACATGGGTGTCATCGGCTGGCTGGTGGACGGCGCGGCAATCGTCAACCAAACGGTGCTCGCGAAAGCGTCGTACGGGCCGTACGCGCGTGCGATGGTCCGCATCTGCAAGGAAGAGAACTTCCACAAGCGTCAGGGCTACGAGATCTGCGCTACGCTTGCCAACGGTACGCC
>CAYWCJ010000525.1:0-2774 GCA_964456595.1 uncultured Gemmatimonas sp.
CGCGGCGGTCGAGCAGGCGGCGCGCAACGCCGGTCATAACGTGGACGTTCCGTTCACGCCGGGGCGGATGGATGCGTCGCCGGAGCAGACGGATGCGCACGCGTACGCCGTGCTTGAGCCGATCGCCGACGGATTCCGCAACTACCAGAAGACCGCGTACACGGTGTCGCCCGAGGAGCTGCTGGTGGACAAGGCGCAGCTGCTGACGCTGACGGCGCCCGAGATGACGGCCCTTGTTGGCGGCATGCGTGTGTTGAATGCGAACTACGCGCAGTCCAGGCACGGCGTCTTCACCGACCGTCCGGAGAGCCTCACCAATGACTTCTTCGTGAACCTGCTCGACATCGGCACCACGTGGAAGGCAACGTCCGACGCCAAGGATGTGTTCGAGGGGCGCGATCGGGTGACGGGCGACGTGAAGTGGACTGCCACGCGCGTGGACCTTGTGTTCGGGTCCAACTCGCAGCTTCGCGCGCTCGCCGAGGTGTATGCACAGGACGACGCGAAGGAGCAGTTCGCGCATGCGTTCGTGGCGGCGTGGACGAAGGTGATGAACCTCGATCGCTTCGATCTCGCCTGATTGCGTCGGCGTGTGACCGTTTGTGAACAGGGGTGGTGTTTCGTTGATACGAGACGCCACCTTTTTTCGACGTGCAGCGTGACAGTGCGCTCGCGATGGGCGTGGATCCCATGAACCGCAGTGCGGTGTGGTGATGGAATCGCTGACCGGCCAGGTCGTTGACGGCAAATACCGCGTCGGCCGGAGTCTTGGTGAAGGTGGAATGGGTGCGGTCTACCTCGCCGAACACATCGGCATTGGCCGTCATGTTGCGCTCAAGATCGTCCGTCCTGAATTGTTGCCTGAGCCGACCGCGGCGGAGCGATTCAAGCGCGAAGCGCGCGCGGCGGGAGGCATCCAGCATCGCAACGTCGTGAACGTGACCGACTTCGGGATCGCCGCCGTTGGCGGTCGCGAGATCGCGTATCTGGTGATGGAGCAGCGGCACGGGCAGACGCTCGACGATGTGCTGCAGGAGCGTCGCACGTTGCCGCTTCGATAAGTGGTCGACATCGTCGAGCAGGTCGCGTCAGCACTCGCGGCGGCCCATGCGATCGGCGTTGTCCACCGCGATCTCGAACCGGCGAATATCTGGCTGGCAGCGGATGATCGCGGCGGTTTTCGCGTGACGCTGCTCGATTTCGGCATTGCCAAGCTGCGCGACGACGGATTTGTGCCTCGCGCCCAATCCACGGTGGTGCAGACCGTCGTCGTGGACGATGCGACAGAGTCCCGGCGCGAGTCCCGGCGCCAGTCCCTGCGTGATGCAGCAACGTCGACCCAGGTCGGCGAGTCCATCGGCACGCCGGCGTATATGTCCCCCGAGCAGTGTGTTGGTGATGCGGTCGACGCGCGGAGCGACATCTACAGCCTCGGCATCGCGGTCTTTCAACTGCTCGCTGGCGAGTTGCCGTTTCGCGGGTCGACGATGGAGCTGTTGCGAGTGCACTTCATCGCCGAGGTGCCGACGTTCAAGGTCGAAGCGGGTATTCGTGACGACATCGCCCAGGTGATTCGTCGCGCGCTGTCGAAGGATCCGGGCGAACGCTTTCAGTCTGCGCTGTGGAAGGTGCCGATCATCTGGTTTCTGCTGATTTCGCTCTCGCTTGTCGTGAGCGGACCGATGGCGATGGCGAGCACTGCCGCCATCTTCGAAGACGTGAAGCACCGACCGTTCGTGCCGATCACGTGGAGACGGGCTGCGATTGCCGTCGTTGGCCACGACGCGAGCGTCGCCTTACTGCTGGTGTCATGGATTCGCACGTCGATGTCGCGCTACCTCGCCGTCGTTCGACGTACCAGGGGAAACAGCATTCGCGGCATGCTGGCGTTCATCGATCCCTGGGCATTTTCATCGCGCCGGTGGTGGCGATGCTCGCGCAGTACGGACTGCTACGGCTGTTTGGTCAGCAGAGCGTGTTTCTGGTTGCGTTGACCGGAAGCGTGGCGTTCACGGCCTCCCTCTTTCGGCAGACGTTCATCGGGCTCGTGGACGTGATGCTCTACGACCTCGCCTACGATATGACAGCGGAGTGATGATCGCGTGTCACGCGTGCAGTGTGTGACACGCGCGCGTCAGCTGGAGTAGTACGAGGCGTTTTCTTCCACGTAGCCCTTGGTCAGGTCGCAGCCGTACACTCTCGCGCTACCGTCGCCCACACCGAGCGATACTTCGAGATCGACCACCTCGCGCGAAAGCGTCTCGCGCACCACCGCGTCGTCAAAGTCGAGGCGGAGTCCGCCGCGTACTACCCGAAAGCCGTTGATGGAGGCGTCGGTGCTCGCCGGCACGATCGTACAGTCGAAGCATTTGCCTACGGCCATCAGGAGGCGGCCCACATTCGGATCGGCACCATGCACCATCGTCTTCACCAACGGCGAATTGACGATCGATTTGGCGACGACGAGCGCTTCCGTGTCGTTCAACGCGCCATGCACCTGCACGCGGATCATCCGCGTCGCACCTTCGCCGTCGCGCGCCAGTGTTTCCGTCATGCGCACGCACCCCGCGCGCAGCGTCTCGAAAAAGGCGTCGGCGTCAACGGTGCCCGCGAGTCCGTTGGCCAGCAGCACGCAGGTGTCCGAGGTGCTGGTGTCCGTGTCCACGCTCAACACGTTGAACGACTCGCGGACCGCGCGCCGCAGCATGCCGTCGAGCGCCGCCGCCTCGAACTGGGCGTCCGTAAAAATGTAGGCGAGCATCGTCGCCATGTTC
>CAYWCJ010000526.1:0-2752 GCA_964456595.1 uncultured Gemmatimonas sp.
GGTAAAAGATGCGGCGAGGGCCGTCATTAAGGAAACATCGAGAAACCGCCAGCCGCAACATCATTGAGCTTCTGCTAATTTTCGAAGCTGAGCAGACAATGCCTCCACCACCCGCTGGGCCAGGCCACTGTCCGTCGCCGAGGATTCAAGCTGTTCCTCCGCAACCACCTTCTCGTCCCGCATCAGGCGTACGCGCACCAGTACCGTCCCCCTTGCACCTCATAGCGTACCCGCAGCGAAGCGCCGGATTTCCGCGCCGGTGGCCGTATCCCGCAGCCGCGCCGTCTGGTCTAAGCTTCCCGTCAGCACCCGTCGCCCGTCGGGCGAAAACGCGACAGAATTGACACTACTTGAATGCCCCTCGAAGCTCCGGATTTCCGCACCCGTCGCCGCTTCCCAAAGCCGCGCCGTCTTGTCGGAGCTGCCCGTCAGCACCCACCGCCCGTCGGGTGAAAACGCGACTGAATAGACCGAATCAGAATGCCCCAAATGAAGTTGGAGTCTCACGGTCGGATTCTGGGCATCCACCACGCCCAAGCAGCCTACTAGCGCAAAAGCCACAACTGCCAGACATCTAAACATTACCCACCCCCAGATTCCAAGCATATGGATTCAGCGATATGTAGACTGACCCGACGCTGGCCAAGTGATTCACTGGCCCTTTCTTTAAGGACTTCCCTTCAAAGGAAGTTTTGGATCGCCCACGAAAAGAAGTCGTCCTGCCGGGCCCAGCCATTGGTTGGCCCCGCAGCAACAGTTTCCACTTATCCGGCAAGGAATCCAAGACGTGCTGGCCCTCCGACGAACCGTCAAGCCGTTCGCCGTGTTCTTGCCGACCGGCTACATACTGAGCGATAAGGTGGACCGTTCTCACAAGCTTCATTGTCCTCATTTTCAGGATCTCTCCCCAGCTAAACTGTGGGCTACAAGGAAAAGCCCATTCAACAGGGCGAAATTCTTTTCTTCCGAGGCGGATCGCGGTGCGCACATCCGCCCCAGTAACTGCAAACTGCTTGGCGAATCAGCCTTGCCTCCGCGCCGGGTCGGTGCCAGCAACGCAAGCAGCGCCTTGTGAAAAGCGCGTTTCACCCTAGAAAATTTAAAAATCACTCGAAACCCGCGCTTATCCCTGACAGCTCGCTTTTGTTTTCTATGACGATCCAAGTGCAGTACTCCCCGAAAGACTCGGTCATTCTTGACTTCGCCCAGGGCCTTCGGCGGACGGAAGCCTACGCCTGCCAACCCGATCTGGCCGCGGCGACGGACCTGTTGCTGGAAGCCCTCGCCCAGGCGAATGCCGAGAGCTGGAAGGACACAGTTTTAGACTGCCTCCGGGAGCTGGAATCCGAAGCGGACACCGCGGGATTGGACCAATTGCGCCAGTGGGTCGTGGCGCTCGTATCGTTGTGGATTCGCTTGAGCATTATTTGGGATCTCGGCGGAACTGAGCCTGACGGTCCGCATGCTTTTCTTTAGCCAACATCGGGGCGGCTCCTCGATAGTGGGTTAGTGGCGATAGTCAAGTAGCATTAGCTCGGTAAGAGCTTGATCCCGCATTCCAAACACAAACCGGCAGGAGGGATTATCGTAAACGCGATATGCGATCGGTGTTCCGCCCATTTCAAGCGCGGGCGGAGTCTGACGTGAAAACGCGCTGAGAGCCTCCCGCTCGGCTTCGGACAACCGCTTCGGCACGACGACGCGCAGGGACCCTCATGACTGCGGACGCTGGCAGCCAGCGCATTGGCGGTCTCCGCAACCTCCACCGCCAAATCGTAGGAGTCGCCGGGCGTTCTCCCAAAGCCCTTCAGTGCCGTCATTTTTGACGAAAGGCCAGGAGAGACCCGTACCCGGCCCGTTCCGCGATTTCGCTCAAGTCGGGACATGCAGGCTCGGGTTTCCAATTCGTCCGAACTTGAGCAGGCTTTTCATTGCGAAAGAATGCCTCCCAAACCGGGCGATTGGGGAGCTTCTGCTTGGCCAGCGCCTGCCTGGCCCGCACGATCTGCCCGGCGTGACGCCAAAGGATCGCCTGCGCTTTCACGCGGTAAGGCAGCGTTTCCGGGGTATCGTCCACTCCCTGCCCGAGCAACTCCAGACCCTCCTTTTGCCTGCCCAATAAGTCATAGATCAGCGCCAAATTGACGCGCAGAGCGGGGTCACGTGGAGTTACTTCCAAAAATCTCTCCAGTACCGTGGCGGCCTTTTTAAGGTGTGGCTGGGGATCAGCATCCCCACCGCGGGAACCGCGCAGGCTGCTGGCCAGATGATTCGCGCTGGACAGGATAAAAGGATAAGTCTCCGCGTAAGGTACCGCCGATGGGGTCTTAGAAAGACCAAGCATCGCTTGAATGAGAGCCGCGTTGTACACCAGATCCGGACTTCGAAAGTTGTCTCCGAGATATTCCAGCACCAGGGCGGCCTCAGCATAGTGCCGGCCGGCCAAGAGCGACATCGACAGCGGATAAAGCGGCAACAAAGGGCCTACCTTTTTCGCCACGTTTCCTGTCGCGCTCACCCGCGCATCCCGTGTCGGGTAACCCTCCAGATCAGCCCTCAAATTGTAAAGCCCGTAGAGTGCATCAATCGCCGCCGGTGCCACCGCCGCTCCTCGATAGCCCGCCAGATGTACGCGCAGCAAACCTTTGCGATCGGCATCTTCCTCCAGACTGCGCCGACCCGCTAATTGTTCCGTTGTCGGCTCAGCACTTGCGCTACCGGCCAGCAAGGGATGAAAGCTGTAGAAGTGGGC
>CAYWCJ010000527.1:0-2733 GCA_964456595.1 uncultured Gemmatimonas sp.
CCCGACGCAAATCCCGTCCTCCCGCTGTGTACACCGAATCAAACCGATCCAATCGTTCCGCATATACTCTGCGCGACAGCAGCACCGCGTTGTTCAGCGCGACCCGCTCGCCCCACCCCACCGGATAACCCTTCAGCTGCGGCGCCACACTGTCCACCAGCCGGCGACGACCGCGCGCGTACACCGTGTCTCGTGCCGCAATGCGTGCCGCGCTCGAATCCGTCGGCAGTGCCGCGAACACGCTGTCGATCTCCTGCGCCAGCCGCTCCCAGAACGCGCCCAGCACCAGATCATTCTGCCAGTCTTCCTCGGCGCGTCGCAGCGAACTCGTGTCACCGCGGGCACGAAAGAAGTGCTCCGCACCACGGCCGCCCACAAAACTGGCGAACGATTCGTTGAACGGCACGCGACCTTTGGCGAAATACGTGTTGTGCAGCAGTTCATGGATGATCGTGTTGGCGAGCGAGATCGAATCCAACGCGATCGTCGTGCTTACCAGCGGATCATTGAACCAGCCCAATGTCGAGAAGGCTGACGACGCACCGAGTGTGACGTCGAAGCCATCTTTGCGCATGGCCACGGCGGTGCGCTGCGCCTCCTCGAAATCGAAGAATCCTTTGTACGGAAAGCGTCCGACCACGGGAAACCACCACGTCTTCCGTTCCAGGCGATCGCGATAGGCCGCGGAGAGCACGAGCACCAGCGTATCGCGATCCAGACGCGAGTACGTGGTGAAGCTCCTGCCGGCGTTGAGTCCCAGCGAGTCGACCGCAAAGCGTCGCGCGGCGACCACCAAGCCGAGTTTGGCGCGGGTCGCCGCATCGGTCTTCGCGTTCGCGCTCGTGTCGGCGGCAAGGCGCGCGATCGGCTGACGCCGTGAAAGAATGCGCGCCTCCTCGTAGGCGGCGCGCGAGATGTAGCAGCCCATCGGCGTCACGCCCATCACCACCGCCAGCAGCACAACGAGCAGCCCGGTGGCGCGACGGAGCAATCGCCACGTCAACGCGATCGCCACGCGTCCCTGACGAACGCGACGATCGCCGACGGGGCCATGTGCCGAGTCGCGCGCGCGCAAGTGCTCCCGCCCTTCTGCACGACGGGCTATCCTTTCCGGTCTATGTCGTTCGTCCACCTGCATTGCCACTCCGAGTATTCGCTCCTCGACGGCGCGAATCGTATCGATGATCTGATCTCGCGCGCCAAGCTGTTCGAACAGCCGGCGCTCGCCATCACGGATCATGGCAACATGCACGCCGCATGGGAATTCCAGGAGAAGGCGAAAAAGGCGGGGATCAAGCCGATCATCGGTATGGAGGCGTACGTCGCGCCCGCCGATCGCCGCACCCGCGGACGACCCGCCCCCGGGGCGAAGCCGTACTACCATCTGGTGCTGCTGGCGCGTGATCTGGTGGGCTACAAGAACCTCGTCAAGCTGTCCTCGCTGGGATACACCGAAGGGTTCTACACCAAGCCGCGCATCGATCGCGAGTTGCTGGCGGCGCACTCCGAAGGGATCATCGTGTCGTCGGCGTGTCTGGCGGGCGAAGTCGCGTCGCACCTGATGGAGGATCGCGTGGACGAGGCGCGCGAGGCCGCCGCGTGGTACGCGGAGCTGTTCAAGGGGCGCTACTTCCTCGAAGTGCAGGCGCACACGAGCGAAGGTCAGGCCAGGCTCAACGCGAAGATTCTCTCGCTCTCAGACGATCTTGGGCTTCCTGTAGTCGCCACCAACGACGCGCACTTCCTCAAGCACGAAGACCACGACGCACACGACGTGCTGTTGTGCATCGGACTGGGCAAGGATCGCAATGATCGCGATCGCATGAAGTACGACGACGGTCTGTATTTCAAGCACGCCGACGAGATCCGGCCATTCTTTCCGGGTCGCGAGGATGTGCTCACGAACACGCTCGCCATCGCCGACTCGGTGGACGTGCAATTCGCGAAGAAGTACTACGTGCCGTCGTTTCCGTTGCCCGCCGGTGTCACGTCGGAGAACGACCATCTCGTGCAACTGGCGACCGAGGGCGCGAAGGTGCGGTACGGCACGCCGCTTCCCGACCATGTGCAGGAGCGTCTCGACTACGAGCTCGGCGTCATCACGAAAACCGGGTACGCCGGCTACTTCCTGATCACGGCGGACTTCATCAAAGCCGCGCGTGACATGGGCATTCCGGTGGGCCCGGGTCGCGGGTCGGCGGCCGGCTCGCTGGTGGCGTACGCGACCCGCATCACCGATGTGTGTCCCCTGGAGTTCGACCTGCTCTTCGAGCGCTTCCTCAATCCGGAGCGCGTGTCGATGCCCGACGTCGACGTCGACTTCTGCTTCGAACGACGCGGTGAAGTGATCGAGTACGTGCGGCAGAAGTACGGCAAGGATTCCGTCGGGCAGATCGTCACGTTCGGAACCCTGAAGTCGCGCGCGGCGATCAAGGACGTTGGTCGCACCCTCGGCTTCACGCCGGCCGAAACCGACGCCTTGGCGAAGTTGATTCCGAACGCCCCGAACTTCTCCCTGACGGTGAAGGAAGCGATCGGTCAGGTGCCGGAGGTCAAGCGGTTCTACGAAGACGATCCGCGCTACACACAGCTGCTCGATTTCGCGATTTCGCTGGAAGGGTTGTCGCGGCACACGGGCGTGCACGCGGCCGGTGTGGTCATCGCGCCTGGCCCGCTCGACGACTTCGTGCCGATCTGCACCCAGGCGACCAAGGGTTCGGGCTCAGGCGAAGA
>CAYWCJ010000528.1:0-2721 GCA_964456595.1 uncultured Gemmatimonas sp.
ACCAGCGGCATCACGTAGTACAGCAAGCCGTCGGCCTCACCGCTGTCGAGCAGCGCGAGAATGTGCGGATGCTGCAAGCGCGCCGTGGTGCGGATTTCGCTCAAGAACCGTTCGCCGCCGAGTGCCGCGCCGAGATCGGGATGCAGCACTTTTATCGCGACATCGCGCTCGTGCTTGATGTCGTGCGCGAGGTACACGGTGGCCATGCCGCCCTGCCCAAGTTCACGCTCGATGCGGTAGCGATCGGCGAGTGCCGTGGTAAGACGCACGAGGACACTGTTCATCGGTTGGCAGCGTCTACTGCGCGTTTCATCTGACTCACCCAGTCCGGGATAACGCGCAGGTAAAAGCCAAGGTTTTCCGATGGCGACTGGAGATAAATGACGTCCCCGCCAGTCGTCGTCGCGAGCGACCACCCGGGTGTATCCGCGAAGCGGGGATCGCGAGCAATCAACTCCTTACTTCCGACGGGTGAGCTCGAGTTCGGATCGATGCGCGTCCGGTATATCGACGCCGCGATCACCCCCTCCGACCGGTATTGCGACAGGTATACCAGCTCGGAGTTGGAGGCCCAGCGCGGTTCCGTTCCTTCAGCATCGACCAGGTATCGCCGATCGAGTGCAGGCCACGGCTGCAGATGTACGCCCGTCACGCCCGGCGTCTGGTACGCAATCCACCGTCGGTCTGGCGAAATGGAAACGAAGAACGCCTTGAGGCTGATTGAATCAACGGTCGCAGGCGTGTGTGTCGGATCGACGATCATGGGACGCCCTTGCGACAGCAAGCTCCCGACAAGGAGAAAATCTGCGGCGATCCACGACGACACCTGGATGTTGAGGGGCGGACGGTAAGATAGCAGCGACACTGGCCGGTCGGGCGAGTCGAGACGTCGCATCAGCAGCGTCTCTTCGCTCGGATCCTCACTCTTCCGGTACGCCAGCGCGCGACCATCGGGACTCCAGGCTGGCGCACCGATGTAAAACGCCGTGTCGAGCGTCTCTCCCGCGCCGCTCTGCAGGTCGAACACCTTGAGCTCCTGATACTGGAGACCTTGCGCGACCGCGGCCAACCGGCGCCCATCGGGACTCGACGCATAGCGAAGATACGCGGCCGCCGCCACCGGAATCGGAAGCGTGCGGCCGTCGCGCGTCACGCGAACCAGCCGGCCAATGTCGACGTTGATGCCCGGGATGTAGGTGAGCGTTCCATCGTCGGCAATGTCGAACTGCCCGACGCCGGAGTAGCCGCTGCGCCGCACCATCGGTACCAAGGGAACCGAACGCCCGACGGTGAGGGAATCGATGTCCGCGATCAGCGTGGCCATCAGCGTACCGTCGATAGACATGTACACGAGGTAGCGGCGGTCGATGATGCGGAAGTGTGAGCCCACCAACACGGGCGATCCGTTCGACTGGCGTATCGGCAGCTTGAGCTCGGGCTGATCCAGAGCGACAAAGAACGCGAAGTTGTCGGCGCCACCCCCGCACAGCACTCGATCGTTTCGGATCAGCTGCGGGTTCACGCAATAAGTGATCGCGAGCTCTCGCACCGGCCCGGCTCCGGGGTCGATCCAGCGGAGGAGACGGCCATCGTTGTCGGCGAAGAACAGGCGGCCATCGGCGAGCCACTCGCCTCCGTGCGGGTCCTGCGTGCGGCCGACGGTGGCAACCGCACCGCCGGCGAGCGGGGCCAGCTTCATCTCCCCGGCGACCTGGAAGACCACGCGTGTTCCGTCGGGCGAAAGTCGAGGTGTACCGCCCGCGCCCTCAGTGCCTGGAATCGGATGGGTGTCGCTCCCGCGCAGGCTGCGATACCACAACTGGGTGCCCTCACCCACGCGAGCCAGATAGACCACGAAGGAAGCGTCGCGCGCCACGGCGTACGTTCGGAACTGGCCTGCCATCTGGATCGGCGCATTCGCCGGCAGCCCGATGTCACGGGGCTCCGGATTACTGCGCCACAGCGACCAACCCGCCAGGCCGCCGAGTCCAGCAGCGAGCATGGCGACTGCGGCGGCCACCCGCTTCCAAGCGAGACTCCCGTGCCGTTCACCCGACGCCGGCTGGATGGCATCCGGGGAGTTGACGGCGCGGAAGGCGGGGTCGGCGAGCGCGCGGGCAAATGCGGCGGCGCTCTCCAGGCGATCGGCGGGAAGTTTCTCGAGTGACTGCGCAATGGCCGCGGCGACATTGGGCGGCACCGCCTTTCGATGCATCGTGACCGGCTGCGCCGGCTCCGCGATGATCTTCATGATGATCTGCTGCGCCGAGCCACCCAGATGCGGTGGCTGGCCGGCCAGCATTTCGTATAGGACGCTCGCGAGCGAATACACATCGCTTCGTGCGCTGATTTCCTTCTCAGCGGTCGCCTGCTCGGGACTCATGTAGTGCGGAGTGCCGAGACTGAGCCCGGTCTCGGTCATGCGGCCACCAGCAGCTGCAGAAAGGGCGAGTGCAATGCCGAAATCCGCCACCATCGGCCGCCCATTCGCGAGCAGGATGTTTTCCGGCTTGATGTCGCGGTGAATCACGCCACGCGTGTGCGCATAGTGCAGCGCATCCGCCACATCGGTCGCGATCTTCACTGCGTCCGCCACACCAAGCTGCGTTTCGCGATCGAGCTTCGCGCGCAGCGTCTCGCCGTCGATGAACGGCATGACGAAGTACAGGAATCCATCCGCCGACCCCGAATCGAACAGCGGCAGAATGTGCGGATGCTGCA
>CAYWCJ010000529.1:0-2700 GCA_964456595.1 uncultured Gemmatimonas sp.
GACCAATCGCAGCTTCGCCGATCCGCGCGTGCAGTACTCCGCGGCCGATCCGCGCGAGGCGACGGCGAATCGCTTCACACACTGGTCAGGTGACGCGGCAACGGCTGATGTCGTCGGCATGTACAACGCCGGCGTGAACCTGCAGAGTGGGACGCAGCTCTATTCATTCGGCTCGTTTGGTCGTCGCGACGGGCGTTCGACCGGATTCTTCCGCCGGCCCACGCAGACTTCGCAGGTCGTGCTCAAGCTCTTCCCCAACGGCTTCCTGCCGAACATTGAGAGCAACATCAACGATCTCTCCGTCGGCGTCGGTGCAAAAGGCTTGATGAAAGGATGGAAGTGGGACCTGAGCGAAGTCTACGGCAACAACTCATTCCAGTTCATCATCGGCAATTCCAACAACGCATCACTCGGGCTCGCCTCCCCAACCACGTTCGACGCCGGTACTCTTGGCTTCGGTCAGGCCCTCACCAATTTCGATCTGTCTCGGCAGTTCAATCCGGGCGGTAGGCCCGTGCGCTTCGCCACTGGTGCCGAGTTCCGGTGGGAAAACTACACGATCGCGGCGGGCGAACTGGCGTCATACCAGAACGGTGGCAGCCCAGTGCTCGACGTCAACGGCAATCCCGTGCGGAATGCGGCGGGCGCAACCACACCCGCCCTTCCCGGATCGCAGGTGTTTCCTGGCTTCACACTCAACGACGCGACAGACCAGAATCGCACCGCGGTTGCGGCGTACGTGGATGTTGAGAGTGATCTCAGCAAGCAACTCTTGCTCGGCTTCGCCGGACGCATCGAGAATTTCTCCGACTTCGGCTCGCAGGCCACCGGCAAGCTCACAGGGCGATTTGCACCCACGGAGAAGTTTGCGTTTCGCGGAGCGGTCGCGACCGGGTTCCGTGCGCCGTCGCTGCAACAGAGCTTCTTCACCTCGCAGGCCACCACGTTCGTGAACGGACAGCCGGTCGACATCAAGACGCTGCCGGTGGCCAGTCGCGAAGCGCGTTTGCTGGGCGCGCGCGATCTCACACCGGAGAAGTCCGTCAACCTGAGCGGCGGCGTCACCCTGCAACCCATCAGTAGCCTCACCGTCACCGCCGACTATTACGACATCGCCATCAGCGATCGGATCGTGTTGTCGGAGAACTTCATCGGTGCCGGCATCCAGACGTTCTTTGCCGCCAACGGATTCCCTGCGGTGAACGGCGGTCGCTACTTCACCAATGCGATCGACACGAGGACAAAGGGACTCGACGTCGTCGCCAACTACGGCATCGATCTCAAGTCCCGTGGACTGCTGCGACTCACGGCGGGGTACAACCAGAATCGCACCAAGGTCACGAAGGTCGTCGTCAACACGCCGCCGCAATTGGGCAACCTGGACGAGCAGCTGTTCGGCCAGGCGGAGCGAGGGCGCATCGAAGTCGGTCAGCCGCGGAACAACCTGTTGCTGACCGCGATGTACGATCGCAAGCGGTTCACGCTCACCACTCGCACGCAGCGTTTCGGCGAGGTGACGTCGATCGCCGCGCGGGCCACGGGCACGGCCCGTCAGGTACCCAATCAGACGTACTCGGCCAAGTTCATCAGCGACCTGAGCGCGTCCTATCGTTTCTTCAATCGTGCGACGCTCACGCTCGGCTCGGACAACATCTTCGACGTGTATCCCGATCAGAACAAGGACCGCGGCGACCTGGCCGCGAACTATGCGGGGCAGGGTACGTTCGGCGTGTTCCGCTACTCCGGACTCTCGCCATTCGGCTTCAACGGACGCTACGTGTACGTCCGGGCGGGGTTCAGTTTGTAGACAGCATTGGGTAGCGAGACAACAACAAAAAACCCCAGAGGGCAGGTTCGCCTCTGGGGTTTTGAGCGCGCACGCACCTTACTGCGGCACGCCCCGCGGGCGATGCGCGCACATGGCATCACATCACGACCGCATCGAGAGCAAGCATTGCTGTGCCGCACCCTGAGGCCGCGCAGGGCGAACAGCGAGCAGATCGTCATCGCGAACGGCCCGCAATCTGCGCGCAGCGTCAAGAGCGCCTGCGTGCGACCCGATGCCGAGACGAATTCGACTTCTACGGCCGCGGTCGAATAGAGCTGGACGATAGCGCCGATGTCTCCGGCGCAGAGACCGACATCGGCGAGATCATGCGTGAGCACGACTGTATCCAGTGGTCGAACGGCAGTCATCGCAGGCTCCCTAGGTGCAATACTGTCCAGTTAGAAAATAATGCGCTATCTCTGGCTCGACTCGACTCCCGAGGTAGCCATGGCGCGGACGGCAGCGACGATCCCGGCAGGGATGCGCCTGACGGATTCCATCAGTCTGGGCGTCTTGGCGGCGCAGTTTCCGCGCGCACTGGTGGATCCGGTGTTGTTCGAGACGGAGCGCGTGAACGAGCGGGAGCGGGCGCTCCCGGCCCACGTGATGGTGTACTACGTGCTGGCGATGGCGTTGTACGCCGAGGTCTCGACGCAGGAAGTGCTGCGGTGCGTGGTCGAAGGGGCGCGGTGGCTCGGCGAGCTGTCCACGACGGATCTCCCGACGAAGTCGGCGATCTCGCAGGCGCGGATCCGCTTGGGGGCGGCGCCGCTCGAAGCGTTGTATCACGCGGTCGTCGCGCCCATCGCGACGGCGGGGACGCCGGGCGCGTGGTATCGGGGCTGGCGCGTGATGAGTCTCGATGGCACGAC
>CAYWCJ010000530.1:0-2699 GCA_964456595.1 uncultured Gemmatimonas sp.
GACCGACGCGCACGTCGACGCCCGACTCCAGCACCAACGTCGGGTCGGTGGTCACGCTGTTGCCGAATCGATCGACAGCACTGGGATTGAGGACGACGGTGTCGCCGAGAACGGTCGCGCGCGCGCCGGTGCCCTTGGCGCCTTGGTGCGAGTTGCTGAAGCGAACCGCGACAGCGCGATCGGCCGTGCCGAGGGCACTGAAAACAACGGGTGCCAGTCCGGACACGTAGGCCGTCAGTGTCTGCGGGCCGGCGATGGTGCCGAGCGTCCAGCGGGTGGAGGTGACGCCATTGCCATCGGTGAGCGTCTCGGCGCTCGAGACTTTGCCGCCTTCGCCCGCCAACCACACCACGCGCACACCTTTCGCCAAACGACCGTCGGAACCGGTCACGGTGAGCTTGATCGGCGACGGGAGCGCACTGCCGACGGTGGCCGTCGCGATCTGTTGTCCGGCGGAGGTCCCACTTGGCGATGCGGGCTCCGTCGCGTCAGATCCGTTGCACGCTTGCAGCAGCATCGCCCCCACAATCATCACCACGGCGGCACGACTCGCCCGGCCGTTCCGGGCCGTTGCGTCGTAACTCGCGCAGTGGGAATCGATTCGGGGCATGGCGTCGACCGTCACGGGGTGGGTGTAAAGCTGCACACCCCCAGTCAGGAAGCAAGTCGCGTGCCGAACTCAACCATATTGAAAATCGGCGTGTTCACCCCATCGGCACCCGTCAAACGCACCTGCTCCGTGGCGCGCGGCAAATAGATTGCGCCGACGTGTTTCGACGACGCCGGCCACGCGTGTGACTCCCTTCCCCTCTGTCGCAGCAGCTCATGACCAGCACCCTTCCCGACACCGCCCGTCCGCCGCTCACGCTCCTGTCGGAAGAAGAGGAGCTCTTTCGCGCGGCGGTCGCCGATCTCGCCACGACGGAGGTGTTGCCGCGCGTGCGCGAGATGGAAGAGGCGGGGAAACTCGACTCGGCGCTGACCGCGAAGTTCGTGGAGTTGGGGTTGATGGGGATCGAGCTGCCCGAGGAGTACGGCGGCGCCGGTGGCTCGCTGATGATGATCGCACTGGCCGTCGAAGAGCTGAGCAAGGTGGACGCGGCCGCCGCCATTCAGGTGGATGTGCAGAACACGCTCGTCAACTATCCGATCAATCGGTACGGGTCGGCCGAGCAGAAGCAGCGGTTTCTGACCAGGCTCACCTCGGGCACCATTGGCGCGTACGCGCTCTCCGAGCCAGACTCGGGGTCGGATGCGTTCGGTCTCGCCACGCGCGCCGAGCAGACGGCAGACGGATGGACCCTCAACGGCTCCAAGGCGTGGATCACCAACGGCGCTGAGGCGGACATCTTTGTCGTCTTCGCCACGGTCAATCCTGAGGCGGGCTACAAAGGGATCACCGCCTTTGTGGTGGAACGCGGCACGCCCGGATTTTCGGTGGGGCGCAAGGAAGACAAGCTTGGCATCCGTGCCTCCAGCACGACCGCGCTGCACTTCGACAACGCACTCGTACCTGACGCGAACGTGCTCGGCACGGTTGGAGTCGGCTACAAGGTTGCCATCGATACGCTGAACAAAGGGCGCATCGGTATTGGCGCGCAGATGATCGGGATTGCGCAGGGCGCGCTGGCGGCGACGACCGCGCATCTCAAGGAGCGCAAGCAGTTCGGCCGGACGCTCTCGGATTTTCAGGGGATCCAGTTTCAGATCGCGCAGGCGGCGACGGAACTCGAAGCGGCGCGACTGCTCGTGTACAACGCGGCGCGACTGGACGACGCCGGACATGACATCGCACGTCAGGGAGCGATGGCCAAGCTGTACGCGTCGCAGATGTGCGAGCGTGTGACGTCGTTGTGCGTGGAGCTCTTTGGCGGCTACGGTTACACGCGCGAGTATCCGGTGGAGAAGTTCTATCGCGACGCGAAGATCGGCACGATCTACGAGGGCACGAGCAACATGCAGCTCAATACGATTGCGAAGGCGGTGCTGAAGTAGAAGGGCAACTACCCAGTTCGGGGCTGCGAGTTGGAGTTGAGCGCTTCGAGATGGAGCGTCGTCGCGAGTGGCGTATGCGTCGCGATGATTGTGGCGGCGACACTGACGCCCGTCGCGGTGGACTCGACCGTGGTGGTGGAGCAGTGGCGGTTTTCGGTGGGGAGTACGCCGGTCACCGATGCGTGCAGCAACGTGTTGTTGTTTGTGCCGTTCGGGATGACGGTGGCGTTCACGATGCCGGTGATGCTGGCGACGGTTTGGCGGCGCGCGGCGTGGGCGACGGTCGCCGGTGTGTTGTTGTCGGTGTGCATCGAGTGGCTGCAGTCGCAGGGGGTGCCTCCCGGCCGCTTCGCGACAATCGCCGACGTGATGGCGAACGGTACGGGGGCATTGATCGGCGCGCTGATCGCGGTGCATCACGATACGCTTGCCCGACCGTCACCCAAGGCGGCACGGCGATTGGCCATCGGCTGGACGGTCGGCGCGGCGTCGGCGCTGCTGTCAACCGGCTGGCTGTTGTCTGCGAACACCGCCGACGTGCACGCCGACACGGTGCAGCGCGCGAGCGTGACGCCGAGTGCGTTGCCGAACGCGCCAGGCTTTCCGTGGTTTGCTGGACTCGTCGAGCGTGTGAGGGTCGTTGGCGTGCCAATTGGTTACGTTGGAACCGGGCCGGTGCGAGTCGAAGCACGATGGACGAGCGG
>CAYWCJ010000531.1:0-2210 GCA_964456595.1 uncultured Gemmatimonas sp.
CACTCCAGGTGCCGATGCATCTCACGTCTTCGATGGTCGTGCCGCGCGGCACGACGGAGGTGACGTGGCATGTGAACCCGTCGGTGCGCCCGAGTCAGAAAGCGCAGGACTGGTTGCCCGAATCATGGACGCTCACCTGCAGGTTCAACGGCCGCAGCAAGTCGGTGGAGGTGATGGTGCGGCGCGGCGCAACCGCCAGCGTGAATCTCGGTACCTGCCGGTGATCTCACCGCTTCAACGCCGGAAAACAAAATGGCGCAGACAAAAGTCTGCGCCATTTCTGTTCCCGTCCCGACTGATCAGGCGCGACGACGACGACGAGAGAAGCCGATCAGGGCGAGGCCGGCAGCCATGAGCGCATAGGTCGACGGTTCCGGCACCACGTTCGCCAACGCAGGTGCGCCGACGGTCAGGCCGTGCCAGGACTCGGAGCCATCCGTGAAGCTGATGGAGGTGTACGAGCCGCTGAGTTGAATCGTCCCGTGCACCTCGCTCGAGGTGAACAGATCGTTCCCTGATGTCGACATCGTGCCACAGCCCCAGTGTCCGCATCCCTGTCCGAGCACCGTAACGGGGCCGTTGAACGTGATGGTGGGCTGGTTGTTCCAGCTCACCAGCGCGATCACCGGATTCAGCACGGCCTGGCTGAACGTGATGGTCTTCAGGCCTCCCCGATTGAGTCCGATGAGGTCGGTGCCAGTCGGGCGGTTCGGGGCGTAGATGGTGGAGTTGGTCGCGTAGTAGTCGATGCCGCCGCTCAACTGGGCAAAGCTGAACGTTCCCGAGAACAGGACCCCCACGTTCGTCGAGCCGATGAGGAGCGAGCCGGACACCTCATCGGTCGCCGTGGCAGTCCAATCGGTCCAGCTGACCTGCGCGTGCAGCGGGGTCGCCGCGGCGAGCGTCAGGACAAGAACTGCGATGTTGCGGGGGATCTTCTGCATGATGCAGGTCCGGTTGAGATGACAGCGCTGCAGGCCAGACCGGTGCGTTCGAGGTCGCGCGCGCCGCAGTAAGACTGGGTTCCTGGTTCGGCGAGCGCAAGTGCGACACCCCTCTGCTTCGCGAGAGTATTCGTAAGCCCAAAACCCAAACCCGAAGCTCGACACTTGGCAGTTGCCGTTCCGCCGGTCTCAGTATTGTCGATCCCGATCGACCGTCCAGCGCGGGCTGACTCCGCGCTCGATGTCGTGCAGACACTCGAAAAACCCATCGACCACACCGGCGGTGGTGGTCAGCCCCGAGATGTGCGGCGAAATGATCACGCGTGGGTCATCCCAAAGCGGACTCGTGGCTGGCAGTGGCTCGACCTCGAACACATCGAGTGCGATCGCCCGCAGCCAGCCCTGCTCCAGCGCGGTGGGGAGCAGCGATTCGTCCACGACGGCACCGCGTCCGGCGTTCATCAACACCGCACCGCGACAGTGCGACAGCACCTCGTGATTGATGAGATGCCGCGTGGCCGATGTCAGCGGCACGGTGACGATGATCCAATCGGCGTCGCTCACCAGTGACGCCAGGTCGCTCGAACGCGAGACGCGCGAGAAGACCGCATCGTCGCCGTTGCCACTCCGCGATACACCCGTCACTTCGCAACCGACGGCACGAAACAGCCGGCCGATGTGCGTGCCGATGTCGCCGGTGCCAACCACCAGCACTGTGGTGCCGCGCAGCAACGCGGAGTCGCGCGGCGCCCACTCGTGACGCTGCTGCGCATGCGACAGGTCCACCACCTGCTGCGAGATGGTGAGCGCGCGCGCCAGCGCCCACTCCGCGATCGGTGGTCCGAACGACTCTGCGCTGCGCGTGAGCAGAATGTCGCGCGACAACTCTTCGGGCTGGAGCCACGCATCCACGCCGGCGCCGGTGCAGTGTACCCAACGCACGCTGCCCATTGTGGCGACGGGTGGGCGCTTGAATCCGACGTACACCTCGCCCCACGCGAGATCGTCCGCCGTCACGTCCATGAAACGATTGCCGCGAATTTCGAGCGACGGGCTGCGCGCTGAAAGCGCGGCGGCGATATCGGCGTGTGCATTCGCGCCGATGACGATGCGTTGGGGCGAGCGGAGTGCGTTGGACTGGGTCATGCGGGACGATGCGACGGCACTCGCGCGCTGGCAAGCGGCATCTTTCTGTCGATGCCATCGGTGTCGTGCGCTCTGCTGGTAATGCTGGCCTCCAACCGGCGCGCGCGGTATCCTGTCGAC
>CAYWCJ010000531.1:2220-2694 GCA_964456595.1 uncultured Gemmatimonas sp.
CATGAGATCCATTCCATTGGAAAAGTCCGCTGCCGATCGCCGCTCGACCGGCCGCGCGCTGCGCTCGTCGCTGTGTTTGGTCATCGGCGCGGCGGTCAGCATTGTTGCCGCGGGCGTGATCGGTGCGACGGCACGTTCGGCGCACGCACAGGCCGCAACCCCGCCAGTGCGCACTGCCGATCCCGCGCAACGCGGCGTTCCGCTTTCGGCGTTTCCGCGCATCGTGCAACTTGCACCACGCGTCTACGGCTACGAGGAGATTCGTCAACCCGGGTTCACCACGGTCAGCCTCTTTGTCGTGGGTCGCGATGGCGTGTTGATCGCCGACGGTCAGGGTAGCACGCGGGCGACGCAAACGATGCTCGATCTCATTCGCACGGTCACGCCACTGCCGATACACTGGTACGTGGTCGGCTCCGATCACGGCGATCACACGGCCGGCAACAGCGTGCTGCCCACGGGTATCACGTACAT
>CAYWCJ010000532.1:0-2687 GCA_964456595.1 uncultured Gemmatimonas sp.
GTGGACGGGGAAACGCTGCGGGCCCGCCTCGAGCGCGAGAAGCAGTTGCCGGTGGAGGAGGCCGTACGACTGTCGGTCGCCATCGCGCAGGCGCTCGACTACGCGCATCGCCGCGGCGTCATTCACCGCGATCTCAAGCCGGAAAACATTCTGCTCGCCGACGGCCAGCCGCTGGTGGCGGACTTCGGCATCGCGCTCGCCGTGAGCAAGGCCGGCGGACAGCGCGTCACGCAAACCGGGCTCTCACTCGGCACGCCGCAGTACATGAGCCCCGAGCAGGCCACCGGTGACCGCGCAGTGGACGCCCGCACCGACATCTACTCGCTGGGCGCCATGACGTACGAGATGCTCACCGGCGAGCCGCCGCACATCGGTGGCACGGCGCAGGCGATCATCGCGCGCCTCATGACGGAAGACGTGCGCCCCCTTACCGTGTTGCGGCGCAGCGTGCCCACCGCGGTGGACGCCGCAGTCCGCCACGCACTCGAGAAGCTCGCGGCAGACCGTTTCGCGACCGCCGGTGAATTCGCGCTCGCACTGCAAGGGAAAGGCGACGCGGCGACGATGGCGCGCTACCTACCGGCCGCTGAGGGCAACACGGCCAGCGCCGGTGGCCGCCGGGTGTGGCGCGAAGCACCCGCGTGGGTGGTGGCCGCTGGTGCTCTCGCGGTGATGACGTTCGCACTGACGAAAAAGCCGGTGGTCGAGGACACGCCCGTGGTGCGCACCAAGATCGAACCGCCGCCCACCGAACGGATCATGTCCAACGGCTTCCCTGTGGCCCTTTCCCCGGCCGGCGATCAACTGGCCTACGTCACGCAGAGCACCACCGGCTACCGCACCCTTGTGCAGCGGGTGGGGGAGATCGATGCGTACACCGAATTGGCTGCCACGTCGCTGCAGAATCTCGTGTTCTCACCCGATGGTAAGTCGCTCGCCTACACCGACGGAGAAAACATCCTTCGCGTAGCGGCCAGCGGCGGTCGAAGCGAGCTACTCGGGAAGCTCCGTCAGTTGACCTCCGTGACGGCGACGCGCGGAAACCTGTCTGCGTCGGCCCTCGCCTGGACGCCGGATGATCAGCTTCTCATTGGGAGCGATGTCGGGCTCTTTGCCATGTCGGCACGTGGAGGCGTGGTGCGGGCGGTGACCGATACGACCAAGCCCGAGTGGGCGCGATTCCCGCTCCTGCTGCCGGACGGCAAGACGGTTCTTGTGGCCACCGGGACCAGAGACCTCATGCGTCTGGTGGCGGTGTCGCTCAAAGATGGACGGATCGCGGAAACCGGCGTGCGCACCGCGCAAGCGCTTGGTATCGTGGAGGGCCACCTGCTCGTGCAGTCGGATGGAGGTGACCTCTCCGCAATTCCTTTTGATGTGAACTCCGGCAAGTCCACCGGCGAACCACTGCCCATTGCCCGCGCCGTCGAGGGTGTGGGCCTTTCCGCGTCGGGGACGCTCGCGTATCGCCCTGGGTATTCCGCCTTTCACCTCGCGCTGGCGGGAGGCGGCGCCGACAAGGTGCTGCGTTCCGACTCAGCGACGTACCGGAACCCGCGCTTCTCGCCGAACGGACAGCGCATCGCCGTGTCGATCCGGAACGGCGATCGCGAGGACATCTGGATCCTCGATCGCGCCGCCGGCACGTTCACGCGACTCACCACCGAAGGCCTGAACGGCGCGCCGGAATGGACCGCAGACGGGAGGCGAGTGCTGTATAAGACGGTGCGCACGGGTGGTGTCGACGATGGGCCCACCGGCACCATTCGCATCATGTGGCAACGGATCGATGGCAGTGCGCCCGCCGAAGTACTGTTCGAAACCGAGCCGGCACTCAATGAAGCCGTGCTGTCGGCCGATGAACGTTGGCTGGTGGTGCGCACCGCACCTGGCGGCAAGACACCACGCGATATCTTCGCGGTGGACCTCAAAGGTGACCGCGCGCTCCGCCCCCTGGCCACCGGACCGACCTCGGAAATCATGCCGCGCCTCTCGCCCGATGGGCGATGGCTCGCCTATCAGTCGGACCAAGGCGGTCGCGCCGAGATTTACGTGCGCCCCTTCCTGGGTGACGGCGCGCGCGTGCAGGTCAGCAACGAGGGCGGCAGCGAACCACTCTGGGACGCGAGCGGGCGCACGCTGTATTACCGCGCACCAGGGGGCATCACGGCGGTGGCACTCTCTCCGGGTGCTGAACTGACCGTGGGCGCACGTCGGCTCGTGCTGGCCAGCAGCGAGGCCGCCGATCCCACGCATCCGTCGTACGACGTGTCGCCCGACGGCAAACAGTTCCTCGTGCTGCGCCCCGTGGGCGGTGAAGCCAAGGCGATTGTGATTCACAACTGGCGTCGCGAGCTGCGCGAGTTGGTGCAGCGGGGGCGGCCCAAGTGACCGCGCGCTCCGTCATGCGACACCGAATGCGGGCGAACGACGGTCGGTCGCCACTCAGGTTGCACCCGCGGCCGGCGTCGCGCATCCGAACAAGGCGCCCAGCACTCGCCTCCTGGAGCGCGTCGCCCGCGGTGAAGTCGCGGCCACGATCGACGCCGAAACGCTGCAGGAGATCCTGCATCGGTATCGCGCCATCGGGCGGTGGAAGACCGGTCGCCAGGTCTTCGATCTCGTTCGGCGACTGTTCCCCAGTGCGCCCGCCCCCGGAATTCGGCGCATGACTGCAGTACTCATTG
>CAYWCJ010000533.1:0-2680 GCA_964456595.1 uncultured Gemmatimonas sp.
TTCGAGTTGGCCAAGCGTCAGGTTGGCAACGCCGATCTGGCCAACCTGGGGAATGACCACAAACCCGGCGCGCGTCACGTCGAGCGTGTACGCCTCCTCCACGTCCCCCGTCAGAATCAGCACCAGTTCGTCGCCGGGGCCTATGCGATATCCCGCATCCACCGGACCATCCAGATTCGGTTGGAAGCGCGTCGTGGCTTCGCGAAACAGCGCCAGTCCGAACAACTCCGCGCTGGCCGCCGAGAGCGTCTTGTCGCGAGAGGTCAGGGTGTCGACCGCCAAGGGGGCGGGGGCACGGCGCGAGCGATCGCCGAACATCGCTTGCATCTCTTCGATGTCCCGATCGTCGGCGAGACCGAGTGCACGAATGGCCGAGAAAACCGTGCTCGTCGAACCCGTGGCCGCGGCCGCGTTGCCGCCCTCCAGATACGCGTCGAGCAGATTCTCCGGATAGCCTTCCGCGCGGAGCCGTGCGCGGACCTGCGTCGGCGTCAGGCCACTCGCGCCGATGCGATCTCGCAGTTGCGCCAGCAGTTCCGGGCGCGCCTGCAGCATGGCCGCGGCGTCGGCCGCAGACGGGCGCGTGCCCGGCGTTCCCTGCGCAGCGCCGCGCGATGCCAGTCCAAACGAGAGAAGGGTTACAGCCAGTAGTGCGTGATGCGGGCGCAGCGTCATGACGTAAGCGAGTGGACTGAAGGTCATACGCTCGCGGATGCCGCACCAGGATCCGAAATCGTTCGGGACGGTGACGTCGGCGTGATGACCACCGGGTATTCCGGCAGCGACATCGAGGCGTAATCCGTGCCGAAATCCTCGACCAGGGCGAGCATCGCCGATCTGAGCGCAGCCTCATCGATACCACGCTCGAGGTCCCGCAGCAACTGCTTCATGCGTTTCTGCGCCAGCAGCGGCACGTCGGTCTTTCGAGCGCGCAGTACTTTGGGATGCTCCGTCGGGGCGGCCTGCTCGCTGCCAAAAAACATCTCCTCGTACAGCTTCTCGCCCGGCCGAGCGCCGGTGAATCGGATCTCGATATCGACATCCGGCTCGAGCCCGGACAGCTGAATCAGGTCGCGGGCCAGATTCACGATCGGCACCGGCTCCCCCATGTCGAGACAGAACACCTCTCCGCCACCGCCCAGCACAAACGCCTGCAGCACAAGCTGCACGGCCTCCGGAATGGTCATGAAGTAGCGACGCATCTCCGGGTGCGTGACGAGCACGGGTCCGCCAGCGCGAATCTGTCGCATGAAGGTCGGAACGACGGAACCGCGACTTCCGAGCACGTTGCCGAAGCGCACGGATACGTACGCATGACCACTGTCGCGCGCAGCAATCTGCACGACCTGTTCGGCAATACGCTTCGACGCACCCATCACGCTCGTGGGGCGTACGGCCTTGTCGGTGGAGATCAGCACGAGATGGTGCACGTCGGCCGCGAGTGCTGCGTCGACCACGCTTTGCGTGCCGAGCACATTGTTGCGGAGCGCCTCGAGCACATTCGCCTCCATCAGCGGCACGTGCTTGTGCGCGGCCGCGTGAAAGATCACGGCCGGCTTGTGCGTGCGAACAATGCGCGCCATGGCCGTGCGGTCGCGTACGTCGACAATCACGGGGACCGTCAGCAGCCCGGGAAACGCGGTCCGCAGCTCTTGCTGAATCTCGAAGATCGAGTTCTCACCCCGCCCGACGAGCACGATGCGCGCCGGATGCACCATCGCCAGTTGGCGGCACAACTCCGATCCGATCGAGCCGCCAGCGCCAGTCACCAGTACCGTGCGACCGTTGACGAGCGCGCGGACGCTTCCGGTGTCCGTCTGAATGGGCGCGCGCTGCAGCAAATCCTCGATCCGCACTTCACGCAGCTGCGACGCGACGTCGGTGCGCGTGATCATCTCATGCAGCGACGGAACGGTGCGCGCTTCCAGACCGGCGCTTCGCGCCAGTTGGAGAATGTGGCGGATGACCGTACCCGGGGCCGACGGCATGGCAATGATCACATGCCGCACCCCCAGCGAATGGGCGGCCTGCGGCAGCTCGGAGATATTGCCCACCACCGGCAAGTCGCCCACGACCAGACCGCGCTTGCCCGGCGCGTCATCCAGAAATCCGATCGGTCGGAATCCGATCCGTGACTGTGAGAGCAACTCGCGCGCCGCCATCTGCCCGGCGGAGCCGGCGCCCACGATCAGCGCGGTTGGCAGCCCACGCTCAGCCGGACGACGCTCGCGACGACGTCTGATGAATCGCCCGGTGACGCGCGGCAGAATGACCGCGCCAGCGGAGAGCAGCGCGTCGAGGACCGAAACGCCGATGGGCATGCGACCCGGCGTCAGGCCGATGCCGGAGATGAAAAACGTACCGCACAGAATCGACAGCACACCCGCGAAAGCAGTGCCCGCCAGCAATCGCTCCAACTCGGCCACGCTCGCCAGCGACCAGACTCGGCGGTAGAGACCGATGAGCCAGTAGATCCCCAATCGCACCGGGACCATGATGGCGAGAAACCAGAGGTAGACGTCGCGGCTTCCGTCCGACCACCAGCTCACTCCCTCGAAGCGTGCGGTGTATGCAATTGCACACATCAGCATCAGGCTGACTGCATCGGAGGCGAACAGGTGACGATTGCGCAATCGTCCGCGCGCCACGTCGACAACACTGCCCGAGCCCGTCGGTGTAT
>CAYWCJ010000534.1:0-2676 GCA_964456595.1 uncultured Gemmatimonas sp.
CGCTGGTCGAATGGTCGGACGGCCACGGTGCACCTCGACGCAAAGACCTACCTGAAGTGCTTCGCACCCAGCGACGGCCGGTGATGGGACGCGAAGGGCGGCGCATTTCGAAAGGGAGGGACGCATGGCGCGCCGCGACCGAGCCAGCCGGCTTGGCAGCCGTTGGCGACCTTCAATCCGCAGGTTACACTCCGGCCCATGACCGTTCACCGCCCATACCACCATGGCAACCTTCGCGACGCGGTGCTTGAGGCAGCGCGCACTATGGTAGCGAGGGAAGGCACGGCAGGCCTGAGCTTGCGGGCGCTGGCGCGGGAGGTGGGCGTGTCGCACCCCGCCCTCTACAATCACTTCGCCGATCGCGAGGCGCTGCTGGCGGAACTGAGCACCGAGGCGTTGCTGGCACTTGGTCGATCGCAGCGGGCGGCGCTCGCGAAGTCCAGCACGCCGATTGACGGGATCGTCCGCCTTGGGGCGGCCTACTTCCGCTTTGGTGTCTCGGATCCCGGCCGCCTCCGGCTGGCCTTCGCGCCCGAGTGTGCGCGCTCGGGCGGCTTTCCAGCACTTCGCGCCGCGGCTGATGCGGCTGAGGCGCCGGTGATCGAAGCGGTGACACGCGCGGCCAATGATGGGCTGCTGCCGCAGGGTGAGATTCGCCCGCGAGCCTTGGCCCAGTGGGCGCTGGTGCATGGCTTCACGCTCCTCGCCATCGACGGCCGGTTGACCGAGGGAAAGCTGTCAGTGTCCGGCCTCGGAATCGCGGCGCTCCAGCGCTTGCTCGCCGACTCGGTGCGCTTGCTCTATAGCAGCAGAGCGCCGTAAGCAGCGCAGCCGAAGGGGCTATGACCGACGCAGACGACGGACCACCTTCCGACCAGCGAAGAGCAGGATCGCCAGCGCGAGCATGATCCCGGCGACAAAAAGCTTGGCGAGCAGGGCGAGGGTCCAGGTGCCATGCAACGTGATGGGCTGCGTTGAGAAGCCGGTGGTGTCTATTGCGCCGACGTCGAAGAACCCACCCACCAGCTGTGCGTACGCGTTCCCCTGAAATTCCCACAAGTCGTTATGGCCGGCGTTGCGAAAGATGACCTGGTGCCCGCGCGAGAGCTGTGGCAGCAGCTCCTGCCTGGCGTACACCGCCGGTGTGGAGACGTCGAGTGTGCCGCCGATCAGCAGTGTTTCGACGTCCGAGGGGGGTGTCACCAGGGCATGGTCCGCCGGGCGGACGATCGGCCATCCGCCGGAAGCGGTGACCGCAGTCCAGAAGACGGAGGACATGGGCGATCCCATGATGGAGCCTGGCGGATCGAAAGCATCGGGGTTCCCCCGCACACTGTCAAAGTCCGCAGTGCCCTTGGCGAACATGTCACCAAAGACCAGGTCGAACTGGGTGAGCTGGTAGCCCGCGACCAGCGACAGCGCAGCCAATCCACTGGCATCCCCGTGATCCGCGTCGATGAATGCGTCGAGGGCCAGCGCCGCGCTCTGCTGGCTGAAGAGGAGTTGGAAGGCGGCCAGCAGCACCACGCCGCGGTGGATCGGAAACGGCCCCCAGCGCGTCGGCATGTCGCGCACCACGCGCGACACGGCGGCGGCAAGATCCGGGGTCCTTGCGCGGCACGCGGTGTCCTGTCTGCAGAGCCGGCCATAGGCGAGCAGTACCGTGTCCAGTTGCGCGGCCTCCCAGATGAACCTGCCGGGTGGATTGACGCCGACCATCACGGAACGCTCCACATGCTTACGGTGCCGATGCGCGTAAATCTGCGCGAGTCGGGTGCCGTAGCTCTCGCTGTACAGCAGGAGTCGATCGACCCCAAGTGCCGTGCGCGCGGCATCTACGTCATCCACCACCTCGTGCATGGTATATCCGGCGAGGTCGATGCCATTGGCCGCGAGCCGACGTGCGCAGCGATCGGTGGCCGCGCGCCGGTCGGCGATCGCCCGCGCGCTCAACAGGTCGCGGATCGAGGTGGCCAGCGACTGCTCAAACTCAGGACACGCGAGGCGTTCACTGCCGTCGACCCCGCGGAAGCCGACGAGGACGAAGTCATGGTTCTGGCGGCTCCACACAGGCGGACGCGTGCGCTGATTGGTGCCTCCTGGGCCGCCGTTGAGAAAGAAAATCGGCAGGCCGGGTGTGGCCCCGAGTGCGCGGATGCGGATCACGGGAATGGCAATCAGCCGCGAGCCTGCGACATCGCGCCGCTCAGGAACCGTCAGCGTGCCGCACTCGGCCGGTATGGTGTCGCGGTGCATGCACGGCCGCATTGAGAGGCCACCCGGCGTCGGACCGATCACCGTCGCCGCCGGCTGGGCCTCGACTCCGCATCCGACGAGCGTCAGGCCGACGATGGCGACGATGAGGGCAAGGACGCGAGCAGTCGGACCCAACGCGTGCAGCGCTGGAGCGGGTGAGGTGCGGACAGGCGACATCGAAGGCCTCGGAATCCGTTGACGAGGTAAGGAGACACCGTGATGTCACGGCGCCCGGGCATGTCAATATAACCAGTGGTAAGATACCCGTCGGCCCCCGGGCGGCAAGTCTGCTGCACCCACGGTAGTTTCTTCTGGGCCAGAACGGTCTGGCCGACTGCGATGGGAACACGCGGATCATGTAGATTCGGGATAGGAAATTCAATCGGGGTCGGTCGAGAATACGGCGTGGTTAAATGCTGT
>CAYWCJ010000535.1:0-2675 GCA_964456595.1 uncultured Gemmatimonas sp.
GCAGGGAACGAAACCGAATAGGAGCCCGGGCCGGCGGCGCCTCCCGAGGCGGCCGACCACGCTGCGCCCGGATTGGTCGAAGCGTAAAAGCGCCACGCCGACAAGTTGCCGTCCTGATCGGCGGCACTGAAATTCCACGAACCGACTTCATTGACTTGCAGCGTGGTGCTGCCGGTGAGCACGGTCGTGGGCGCGCGATTCGGTGCGGAGACCGTTACCGTCCGCGAGATTGTGCCGGAGGTGGCGCCGAGCGAATCCACCGCGTTGGCGGTGAAGGTGACGCTGACAGGGCCGGTGTCGGAAGTGGTGTTGCCGGAATCGTTGTCGACGCCGTTTCCTCCGCCCGCGAAGGCAAACGGGACGCCATTTTTCCACACGTTGACTTCGGTAAGATTGCCATCCGCATCGTGACCGTGGGCGGAGACGGTGTAGGATTGTCCGCTGGCGACGGAACCCGGAGTCGCATTCCACGCGAGCGTCGGCGCATTGTTGGCGGGCGGAGTGACGGTGAATGTCGCACTCTGGGTGGCGGGACCACCGGAGCCTTGAGCCGTGATCGTGTAGGTATACGTGCCGGCTGGCAGTCCGTTGACTGCCTGGCTCCCGCTCGTTGCCGAGCTACCAACGCCGTTGCCGCTCACAGCAACTGCGGTCGCGTTAGCGCTGGACCAAGTAATCGAAGCCGAACCCGGCGCTGTGGCGCCGGCGGGACTGGTGCCGAGCAAAACCGTGACCGCCGGAGGCGCGCCAATCGTGACGGTCTGCGAAATCGTGCTGGAGCTGACGCCGTTGGAATCGACCGCGTTCGCGGTGAACGTAATCGTCGCAGGTCCGGCGTCGGATGTGGGGTTGCTCGAATCGCCGTCGGTGCCGTTGCCGCCGCCCGCGAAGGCGAAGGCCGTGCCGTCTTTCCACACGTTGACCTGTGCGAGATTGCCATCGGCGTCGTGGCCGTGGGCGGAGACGGTGTAGGCTTGCCCGCTGGCGACCGTCCCCGGGGAGACATTCCACGCGACGGTGGGCGCAGTGTTCGCCGCGCTGATCGTCACCGTCTGCGAAATGGTCGCGGAGGTGGCCCCGTCGGAATCCACCGCATTGGCGGTAAACGTGATCGTCGCGGGTCCGGTATCCGCTGTCGTGTTGCCGGAATTTCCGTCGGTGCCGTCACCGCCTCCGGCGAAAGCAAAACCAACGCCGTTCTTCCACACGTTGACTTGCGTAAGGTTGCCGTCCGCGTCGTGACCATGCGCCGTGATCGTATAGCTCTGGCCGCTTACGACGGTGCCCGGGGTCGCGCTCCAAGAAATCGTCGGCGGGTTATTTGACGCAGCAACGTCGATGTAGGTCGTGAGACGCCGACCCCAGCCGCCGTAACCCACGCCGTTGGGCGCGTTGTGCGGCCAGATATACCAGTCGGAGGCGGTGTCTCCGTAAACGTAGCTGTCAATCGAGCCGCCGTCGGAAGCCCAATAGGACCAGCGGCCGACTTCGTTGAACGTAATGGTGGTCGGAGAGTATCCGTCCGGGGCGTTGAAACCCCAGTTGTCGGTGTTGGCGTAGGTTTGCCCGGACGGACTGACGATCCACGTGCGGTTCCAAAGCTCGATGCGCTCGTTGACGCCCGCATCGACACGCTCACGCACGGTGGTGTGCCCCGACCAGACGGCAACGGTGGAGCCGAAAGCGGCGGTGCTGACCGCCTGCGCGTGGATCGCGTCGGCGGAAAAAATCAGAGCGGACAAAAACGGAAGAAGAAAAGAAAGGTGTTTCATTGGACGGTGACGGTCGCGTTCTCGCGGAGGCGGAAGCGCAACGCCTCGACTCCGGGCCACGCGGGGCCGCGGTTGATGGTGATGAGCCGGCCGCCGAGGATCTCCGGCGTGCTCGTGGCCCCTGAATTTGCCGCCGCGGTGAACGCGTTCGGCGTGTTGTTGAACGACACGAACGCCTGTTCGGTCGGATGGTTGTCATTTACCGTCACCCGGTATTTCGGGAGGACGATGCGGCGCACGCCGAACCGATGCACCCGCGTCAGTCCGCCCGAGCCCTGATGCCAGGCGGCGATCTGGGCCGCGCTCAACCGGCTCTGCCAGAGCGCCGGGAGCGTCGCGGTGCGACTTTCCCAATCGTGATTCCAGATCGCGTCGAACCACGCGGCGGTGTTTTCGTAGGCAGGCAGTGCGAGCTGTTCGCTGCGCGCAATGAGGCTCACGAGCAGGAAGCGCTGGCGGCCGGCTTCGTCCGCCCCGGCGAAAAGCAGACGCGAATTCCCCAAGGGATTGAACGCGATGCGCGCCAGTTCCGGCTGCGCGCCCGGAGCGGCTCCCACCTGTGGGCTGAGTCCGCGCAAACGCGCGACTTTCGCAAACCACGCCGCATTGTCCGTGGTCGCGTAGAGTGCCGTGGTCGATGCCGAGAAGAGCGTCGGCGAATCGGCGGCCGCGATCGTGCCGGACATCGCGGCCACATTCAGGTTCGTGAGGTCGGTCTGCTCGAATGACGCGGTGATCGTGCCGGCCAGTTCGTCGAGCGAACGCACCTCGGCGTCGCGGCGGCTCCGCTCGACAACGTCGCGGACCGACGGCGCGACGCCGAGGTGCGTTCGCTCGACGAACTGGCCGGCACGATCACCGCATCGTTCGAGCAGACCGACCTCACGAACCTGAATGTGGCGG
>CAYWCJ010000536.1:0-2675 GCA_964456595.1 uncultured Gemmatimonas sp.
CATCGTCTGTCGCATCGTCTGTCGCATCGTCTGTCGCATCGTCTGTCGCATCGTCCGTCACATCGTCTGTCGCATCCTTCGTCGACGCGCGACGACGACGCCGATTCTCGCGACTCCACTGCACCAGGTCGACGAGGTAGCCGTCGGCCGCCACGATGGTGCGCTCGAGAATGAGTCCGGGCACCACGTCCGACGCGCGCTTCCAGATCCACCCCGCCCCGCCACGCTCGTCAAAGGCGAGCAATTCGCCGGGCACGGTGGCCTGCGAGCGGCCATCCACCAACGGCGCGTTGTGCGCGAGCGTGCTGCGATACCAGTGCAACGACGGGTCCACGTAGCTACCGGTGCCCGGGTCTTCGAGCCATCGCGCGGCACCCGTCTGCATGGTCAGGGCCAAGCGATCGGGATGCCCGTGACCTCCGCCGTCGTGTCCTCCTTCAAGTGCGACGTAGGTGCGCGCCCGATCTCGTCGCAGCACGGCGAGTCCCTGTGCCGGCAGACAGGTGCTGTCAATGTTCCAGTCACGTGCAGGCGCCGGTACGGCGCTGGCGGCGAGCAGGGCCCGCCACGAGCAATCAGCACGCGTCAGCGCCACGGGGGCCGCGTTGCGCTCTGCATCGGCCGTCGAGCACCATCGCGTCGTGTCGCCCAACGGTGCGCGCCCATCGTACAATCGCGTGAGCACACCGGCCAGCCGTTCATCGTGCGACGCGGCGTAGCCAAGCTCACACCACTCCGCGATGCGCCACTGCCTGATGGAGACGGCGTACTGTGAATCGCGACGTGACGGGAACGTGTCGTCCGGGAGCACTCCGGCGAATGGCGTCAGAAAACCCGCCTGATAACGCGCGTACAGCGCGGCATCGAGCGGACGGCCGAGCGCGCGCAGCAACTGCACGCCGTACCACAATCCCCGATGTGCGAAGAGATGATAGTTCTCCCCTTCGAACCAACTGCCGTCGTCCAGCAGCCCGTGTCGCACGAGCCACGCCAGCCCACCGCGCGCCTGCAGGCGGTGATCGAGCGCCGGGCGATCATCGAGCATGCGCAGTGCGGAGAGCACCGCAATCTCGTTCCACACCTGTCGATTGCTCTTGCCCTCGTGGAAGCCGGCGATCAGCGTGGCACTTGGTTCGATCAGCTGATCGCGCAGCGTCGCACCAAGTGCGTGCACGTCATGGGCCTGCGACGCCTCGAGGAGTGCGAGCGCGTGGCAGATGTTCAGCAACCAGATCGATTCGAGATACGTACTGAAGAATGGCCGCGACGGCCCGAGCACGTTGTCGCGATTGGGCCAGCGTGCGTAGCGTTCGGCCAGCGTACTGAGAATGCGTGTCGCGAGCTCTGCATGGACAACGTCACCGCGCAGCGCGAAGAGTGCTGCCGCGTGCACTGCGCGCTCGGCCGTCCACAGTTGTGCGCCCATCGCCCACCAGTCGTCGTGTTCGCGCGCGACGTGATCCGTGTTGCATCGTCCGCAGCGATGCGAATGGGGGCTATACGGATCGAAGTCGAGCAGGATGCCGTGCACCGGACAGCGACCGCCGATCCGCGTCAGTCGAGCCTTCTGCGGCGGAATGGGGAGCGGTCGGAGGAGAAGCGGTTGCAGATCGCGCCCCAGACTATCGGCCAGCGCACCGATGGTTCCGCCCTGGGCAACGAGCGCGCGACGCGCCGTCAGGTCGAAGGGGAGCAGCACCGAGTGCCGCGCCGTCACGGCGTCTCCCGACGGGTCCACTGCGCGACGCTGACGAGTTCACCACGCAGATCCATCACCACATGCTCGAGTCGTCGCGCGCGCCCCTGCACGCCACGCGCGTGATAGATCCACGCCACCGGCACCGCGTCGGCGAGGAGCGAGTCGACTACGCGCCACTTTCCGACGGCATCTGTCGATGGCGCCTCGCGCGCGGCGTCGAGTGCACGATCCAGCACGGACGTATGATATCCGGTGTAGTCGAGCGCTCCACCGCGTTGAGCGCCTGCGAAGAGGGCCGACAGATGCCCGAGTGCGATGTCGCCCGGAATGCCGGTGAACGCCACGTCGAAAGACTTGGCCGTCGCACGCAGCGCCGACAGAAACGTGGCCAGTTCGGCGACCCGGATGCTGACCTCTATGCCGCGTGCACGAAGATCCGCCTGCACCAGTTGCTCAACGGCCATGTCGCCCGAGCCTACGGTGAGCAGGGTGAGCGCAAGCTTCTGGCCGTTGCGCGTTCGGGCGCCAGCCTCGCCACGCGTCCATCCTGCATCATCGAGCAGCGCATCGGCGCGCGCGATATCGGGCGGAGCGTCGGGGGCGCTCGCAATGGGAAGACCGGGCGGAATGGCGCCACCAGCGGGAGTGGCGTAACCAGCCACGGCGGCGCGAACAATTATACGACGGTCGATCGACAACGACAGCGCGCGTCGCACGCGTGCATCATCGAACGGAGGACGCGTGGTGTTGAACGCCAGAACAGTGGAAAACAACGCCGGTGGCGTGACGAGTTCGAGCGTCGGATCTTTCGTGACGAGCGAGGCCATCGTGGGCGACACACCGGCGATATCGAGCTCGCCGCTTACCAGCCCGGCGAACTTGGTGGACGGTTCGTCAACCACGGCGACAACGAGTTGTGCGAGTCGCGGCGGACCACCCATTTCCGCTGGAAATGATGCGTTGCGCGCGAATCGCC
>CAYWCJ010000537.1:0-2670 GCA_964456595.1 uncultured Gemmatimonas sp.
CGTTCACGACCGCGCTCACCTGACTGCTGCCTTCGATGTTGTCGCGGCCGACGCCGATGGCAAAGCCGACAATCGGCAGGCGCTTGCTGGCGACAAGACGAATGGACTGCGACTTGACGGACGTGCCTGCGACGCGAAGGGTGTCGTTGCCGGGCGTGTAGCCGAGATCCACGGTGGGCAGCTTGCGTTGCATGTAACTGACGCTCACGCCGGGGAACACGGACGACTCCTGCAGCAGTCCAACGCGCGCGCCGAAGGAAAAAGCGACACCGCCATTTCCCTTTGGTTCGATCTGCAACGAGCCTGTCGTGACCTTGGGAAGCGCCGAGGCACCCACGAGGAGATCGACGCCACCGATGTTGGTCAGACCAAACGGAATACCGCGCGTCAATCCAATGGCGGCGTCGATCGATGGCAGGGGCACCGGGGTGCGCGCGGCTCCGAAATCACTCGCCACGGCACTGCCAGTCAGATTCAGCGGCACGGTGTTGTCGGGGACGTATCCGTCCACGACCACCGCGCGAAACGAGAACGCCCGGCGTCCCCATCCACCCATGGTGCCACCTTCGCCGGGCACCGGATTGCCACCGGATACGGCCACGCCGATCTGCGGCACGAGAAAGCGGAACAGATCATCTGCTTTGCGACACACATCGGCGGCACTGCCGAAGGTACCAGGCGTCACCACGCAGCCGATCTGCGCGCGCGCCGATTGCGGTGCAAGGACTGCACAGAAAACCGCAGCGCTGAGCGAGAGGCGTACACGTCGTGTGCGCGCTTCACTGCCAACCCGAACTTCATCCATCAAAAAACCTCACCGTCGAAACGGACCTTACCATTGCCTGGCACCACGCGACCAAGCTCCCAGGCATCGAAACCGCAGGCCAGCGCTCGAGTTCGCACATCCCGTGCGTACTCTGGCGCCGTGATGACCACCATACCGACGCCCATGTTGAAGGCACGAAACATCTCGGCGCTGGAAACGGCCCCGGCTTCCTGCAGTACTCGAAAGGTAGAGGGAATGGTCCACGTGGTCGTGTCCACATCGGCGTCCAGAGTGACGGGGAGCGCACGGTTGAGGTTGCCCGGCAAGCCGCCGCCGGTGATGTGCGCCATCGCGTGGACGCGGTCGAGCACCGGACGCAGACAGGCGAGATAGGAGCGATGCACCTGCAACAGCACGTCGGCGACGGTTGCACCGCTGGCATCAGGAAACGTATCGTGCGGACCGAGTTTCATCCGCTCACTCACGATGCGACGCGCCAGCGAATAACCGTTGGTGTGCAGACCGTTGCTGGCGAGTGCGACGAGCGTATCGCCATCACGCACGCGTGCACTGCCAAGCACCTGCGACTCTTCGACGATGCCGACGATGAAACCGGCGAGATCATAGTCGGGTGGCGTGTACACGCCGGGCATCTCTGCCGTCTCACCACCAACGAGGGCGGCGCCGTTTTCACGGCAGCCGGCGGCGACTCCGGCGACAACGGCTTCCACGACTTCAGGCAACAGCTTGCCAAACGCCACGTAGTCGAGAAAAAACAACGGCGTCGCGCCCTGCACGAGAATGTCGTTCGTGCAGTGATTGACGAGACAGTGCCCGATGGTGTCGTGGCGACCGCTTTCGATGGCCATACGAATCTTGGTACCAACACCGTCCGCGCTCGAGACGAGCAGCGGCGACGTGTACCCCTCGGGCACCTTGAACATGCCGCCGAAGCCGCCGAATGCGCCGCGTGCACCGGCCGTCAGCGTCGAGGCCACATGCCTGGCCAGACGGTCCTTCGAATTCTCCGCCGCGTCGATATCGACACCGGCCGCGCGATAGTCGAGCGGTGCGGTTGCGCTCGGGTCGTGCGGCACCGTCACGCCGTCAATTCCGCATCAAAAGCGACGAGTTCGCGGAACTCCTGCACGCGCGCGTCGATATCGGCGCGCGTGATCTCCATGAGTCGCGCGTTGGAGAACTGCTCCACGGCAAACGATCCCATCGCCGAACCAACCACCACGGCGCGACGCATCGAGCGCTCGCTCAGATCGCCCGTGGAAGCGAGATACCCGATGAATCCGCCAGCGAAGGAGTCGCCCGCACCGGTAGGATCGAACACCGACTCCAGCGGATACGCCGGCGCGAAGAAAATGCTTTCACGGGTGAACATGAACGCGCCATGCTCGCCCTTTTTGATGAGCACGAACCTGGGCCCCTTGTCCATGATCCAGCGTGCGGCCTTGATCAGGTTGGAGTGCTCGGTGAGCTGACGTGCTTCACTATCGTTGAGCGTGATGAGGTCGACGTGACCGAGCAGTTCGACCAACTCCGGGCGGCGCGACTCGATCCAGAAGTTCATCGTGTCGCAGGCAACCAATCGCGGCTTCTCCACCTGCTCGAGCACCTGCAGCTGCAAGCGCGGATCGATGTTGGCGAGAAAGACGAACGGCGCGTTGCGGAACTGCTCGGGGATCTTCGGGCGGAAGTTCGAGAACACCCCGAGATGCGTCTCGAGCGTTTCGGCCGAGTTGAGATCGTGGCGATAGCGACCACGCCAGCGAAAGCTCGAACCCGGCGCGTGTTCGAGTCCCGCGAGATCGACGCCGCGATCGGCCAGCGGCTGCAGCTTCTCGACGGGATAGTCGTCGCCCACCACGCCCACGAGCTGCACGGGTGCGAAG
>CAYWCJ010000538.1:0-2614 GCA_964456595.1 uncultured Gemmatimonas sp.
CCAGGTTGGTCCCGATGAGCACCAGGAACGACAACGCCAGCATCTTGATCGTCGGGTGCTTGTCCACGAACGCGCTGATCGACCCGGCCGCCATCAACATGACAAGCAAGGCCACCAGATTCGCGGCGATCATGATGCTGACGTGATCCGCCATGCCAACGGCAGTGATGACCGAGTCGAGCGAGAAGATGATATCGATGAACATGATCTGCGTGATCGTGCCCCAGAGCGAGCGCACCGCGCGCGTGGACGTGGCGTCCTCCTCCCCTTCGAGCTTGTGGTGAATCTCCACCGTGGCCTTGCCGATGAGGAACAGGCCTCCGATGATGAGAATCAGATCCCGTCCCGAGACCGCATGTCCGACGACGGTGAAGAGCGGCTCGGTGAGCCGCATCACCCAGGTGATCGACAGCAGCAGTAACACGCGCGTTACGAACGCCCCCATCAGCCCGAACTGTCGCGCCTTCGGCTGATCGGCGACCGGCAGCTTGCTGCTCAGGATGCTGATGAAGATGATGTTGTCGATGCCGAGCACGATCTCGAGCACGGTCAGCGTCAGCAGCGACAGCCATGCGTTCGGATCGGAGAACCAGTCGAGAGTCATTGCTTGCAGGGGCTGCCGAGTGTGGGCACCGGACGATCCCGGCGCGGAGGCGTGGCGTTGTTGGCGATTCTGCGCGTAAGATCGAGCACGAACTGCGTGATGCGGGTGAAATGCGGATAGTCGATGAACTGCGCTTCGTCCGTCACCGCATGGTAGTCACGGTGCAGGTTGGTGAAGAGGAAGACGATGGGAATGCCGCGTCGCGCGTACATCCAGTGGTCCGAGCGACAGTAGATCTGCTCGGGATGACCATCGGCGTCGAGCGTGTAGTCGAGCGAGAGCGGCATCTCCTGCGCCGCGCCGACCTCGCGCACCCACCGTGCCAGCTCCGTCGAGCGACGGCGGGGACCGATGACGCTGAGGTAGTTCGGGCCGCCATTCGGCAAATCCGCCGCACTGCCGCGTCCGATCATATCGAGGTTCACCTGCGCCACGATCGACGAGAGCGACACCGGTGGATGCTCGGTGAACTCGCGCGACCCGTTGAGATCGAGCTCTTCACCCGTGTGCCAGACGAAGAGCACCGATCGTTTCACGCTCTCCGGTGCGCTGGCGAGGTACTCCGCAACTTCCAACAGCGCCATCGAGCCCGAGCCGTCGTCATCGGCGCCGTTGTAGATGGTGTCCGGCGGTGCAGTGATGGTGCGCCGGCGCGTGCCCTCACTCCGCGCATCCAACTTGGGCGCCGGGCGCGTACCGAGATGATCGCTGTGCGCGCCGAGCGCGACGTACTGCGCGCGCATGCCCGGATCGCTGCCGGGAATAATGGCGACGACGTTTCGCGACCAACCGTCGTTGCGCGCGGCGTTGCCCACCTGCACGCGCTGAAAGTACGTGCCCCGCTCCCCGGCCGGCGTGAGTCCGAGCCGCGTGAGCTCCTGCGCGATATAGGCGGTGGCGCGCTCGTGGCCTGCCGTCCCCGCGCGCCGACCTTGCATGCTGTCATGGGCGAAGATGAACAGACGTGTGCGCAGGTCGGCTTCCGTGATGACAGACGTCGTGGCTGGCGTGGCCGCGGACCGTGTCGATGTGGCAAGCGCCGACCCGAGGAGGGACGCGCCGGCAATGGCCAGCAGAAGGGTCGAGCGTCTCATCCGGGGCGGGTCAGGGCAGGCGCGCGAAGCTGATGCGGATTCTGATGCGACGCGAGCCTATGCGCGAAACGTGCCGAAGGAAGGTCGCATGACGTCGACTCCGGTTCAACGCCGATGGCTGCTAAGTTGCGCGCATGTCTCCCGTCTCTGTTTCCGATTCACCGGCTTTCCGCCCAGCCGTCGTCCTGCTGTCCGGCGGACTCGATTCCGCCACCGCGCTGGCGGTCGCCAAACGCGACGGCTTTGCGCCGTACGCCATCACCTTCCGGTATGGCCAACGGCACGCAGTGGAGATCGATGCGGCGCGGCGCGTCGCTGAAGCGCAGGGAGTCGTGCAGCACGTGGTGGTGGACATCGATTTGCGGCAGTGGGGCGGCTCAGCGCTCACCTCAGACGTCGAGGTCCCAAAGGATCGCGACGTGGTCGCGCCGAGCGATGAGATCCCGGTGACGTACGTGCCGGCGCGGAACACGATTTTTCTGTCGTTCGCGCTGGCGTGGGCGGAGGTGTTGGGTGCGCAGGCGATTGTCATCGGGGTGAACGCGCTCGACTATTCCGGTTACCCCGATTGTCGCCCCGAGTACATCGACGCGTTTGCGCGCATGGCCAATCTTGCCACACGCGCCGGCGTGGAAGGCACGCAGCGCCTCGAAATTCATGCGCCGCTGCAGCACCTCACGAAAGCCGAGATCGTTGTGCTGGGGCGTTCGCTGGGTGTCGACTATGCGCTGACCACCAGCTGCTACGATCCGGCACCGGACGGCACCGCCTGTGGGCATTGTGACGCCTGTCAGTTGCGGCTGAACGGATTCAGGGGTGCGGGCGAACGCGATCCGATCGCCTACGCCTCAGGTCACACGGAGTAGTCGGTGGCCTACACGGTGAAGGAGTGCTTCTACACGCTGCAGGGCGAGGG
>CAYWCJ010000539.1:0-2593 GCA_964456595.1 uncultured Gemmatimonas sp.
GAGCAGTGGCGGCGCGGCGGACGGATTGATGACTTCGAGCGGATGCGGATCGAAGGTGATTACCACACTCGGCCGCCCGGCGCGATTGGCGTGCGCCACCAGTTGTCGCAACACATCCTGATGACCGCGATGCACGCCGTCGAAGGTGCCGACCGTGATTACCGCCCCGACATCTCGCAGCGGAAGCCCCACCTCATCGTCGAGATCCCTGCGCTTCACGCGCTGCTCCCGAGCAGCACGACGCGTGGCTGCCAGCGTTCACCCGCGATCCGCACACCAATGCCCAGCACAGCAGGTGCGGCAGTGAGTGCAGTGGCGACCGCACGGACGAACGCGACGGTGTGTCCAGGCTGCGTCGCCGGAATCGCGCGCCCCTGCGAGAGTTCGCGCTCTGCGTTCGTATCCAACGCTTCCGTGGCCATCGGACCGAGGGCGTCGAGTGGCGACAGCAGTGGCACCCGACCGTCCGCGATGCTTCCAGGTCCGAGCGACGCGAGCGTTGCAGCACGATCGACATGCGCAGGCCCACTGGAGACGCGTCGCAACGACTCGCAATGCGCCGCACTGCCCAGCGCGCGCCCGAGATCGCGCGCCAATGCACGCACGTACGTTCCGCCGGCACAGGTTATGCGCGCGTGCAGTCGCTGGCCCGTGCACGACTGTATCTCCCACCGGTGCACCGTCACGGTCACCGGAGCCAGCTGTACGGCTTCACCGCGACGGGCGATGGCGTACGCGCGCTCGCCGTCCACGTGCTTGGCCGAATACGCAGGTGGCACTTGCGCGAGCACACCCGTCAGCGAGCGTATGGCAGCGTCCAACGCCGCCGAACCGCTCGTACCACCGAGGTCGGGGAGCGAGGCTTCGACAGTGACTCGTCCGGCGATATCGTCGGTATCGGTTTCGGCACCAAAACGCACCACCGCGTCGTACACCTTGGGCTCGCCCTGCACGTATGGCAGCAGCCGCGTGCAGTTGCCGACCGCAACGACCAACAGTCCAGTCGCGAACGGGTCGAGAGTGCCCGCGTGCCCTACGCGGCGCGACCGCGCAGCACGGCGCACAATCGCGACGACGTCGTGCGAAGTGATGCCCGCCGGTTTGTCGACGTAGAGCAATCCGTCCACCGCGACGTCGTACCGTGCGTGTTGCGGGTGCCCGTCAGCCGTCAGACGGCGCAGCGCCGTCCGACGGAACGCGTGCGTCAACGTCGACGGCTTGGGTCGCGACCGATTCGTTGGCATCGCGCTCGTTGCGCACCTGTGCGAGCAACTGCTCGATGCGCGAGGCTCGCGCAATGCTCTCGTCAGCCTTGAAATGTATCTCCGGTGCGTTGCGCAAGCGAAGCGACTTGCCAAGCATCGATCGCAGATGCGACGCGACACTGGCCAGTCCTTCGAACGTGGCCTTGGTGGCCTCGTCGTTGCCCATCACGCTCACGTACACGGTGGCGTGTCTGAGGTCCCGTGTCATCTCCACCGCAGTCACGGTGACGAATCCACGAATCCGCGGGTCCTTGGCGCCTTCCGAGAGGAAGGTCGCCACCTGTTCGCGAATGGCCTCGGCGACGCGGTCAGGACGCCGCGGGTCGGCCATGGTGCCTCCTCAGGACTTCGATGCCTGGTCGAGCGTGCGTGCGACTTCTTCCGTGCGATAGCACTCGAACACGTCGCCGACCTTCACATCGTTGAAGTTCTCGATACCGATACCACACTCGTAGCCTTCCTTGACTTCCTGCACGTCGTCCTTGAACCGGCGCAGCGAGGCGATACCACCATCGTACACTTCGACGCCATCGCGGATGACGCGGACGCGTCCCTTCCGA
Source organism: uncultured Gemmatimonas sp. (assembly GCA_964456595.1). GTDB lineage: Bacteria > Gemmatimonadota > Gemmatimonadetes > Gemmatimonadales > Gemmatimonadaceae > Gemmatimonas. The sequence continues at coordinate 1,826 of CAYWCJ010000539.1, forward strand.
TTGATGGTGCCACTGCGAACCATGCAACCGGCAATGACACCGACGCGCGCCACCTTGAACGTGTCGCGCACTGCCGCTTCGCCGTACACGACTTCGCGCTCTTCGGGACGCAGCATGCCTTCGAGTGCTGCCTTCACATCGGCCACCGCCTCGTAGATGATGCGATAGAGCTTGATCTCCACGCCTTCGCGCTCTGCGGCAGCGCGCGCGTTGTTGTCGGGACGGACATGGAAGCCGATGATGATGGCGCCCGATGCCTTGGCGAGCAGAATATCCGTTTCGGCGATCGCACCAACACCACGGTGCAGAATTTCCACCGATACTTCGGGGTTGGACAACTGACCGAGTGCGTCGGCAAGTGCTTCCGCCGGACCGCCCTGGTCCGCCTTGATGACGAGACGCAACTGGCGCTTCTGACCCGCTGACGTCTGCGACATGAAGTCTTCGAGCGAGACCACACCACGCGTGGTGCGACGGCTCTTCGCTTCACGATCGAGACGCTCACGACGCTGCGCGATTTCACGCGCTTCGGCCGCATCCTCGACCACGATGAGCTGATCGCCGGCCATCGGAACGCCGGTGAGACCAAGGATCTGCACCGGAATCGCAGGTCCCGCGGACTTCACGGCCTTACCACGCTCATCGAGCAGCGCGCGAACGCGACCCGAGTAGATACCGCAGATGTAGTCGTCGCCGACCTTGAGCGTGCCGTTCTGCACGAGCACGGTTGCGACAGGACCCTTGCCCTGATCGAGCTGCGCTTCGACC